>JALVWY010000033.1 GCA_027023105.1 Campylobacterales bacterium
TATAATCCATCCCGCTTGCAATATAACTCCAATAATATTGCTCATTATAATCTCCCGAAGCATTTGAACATCCTCTGTTCCAAAATCTATAACCGATTTTGATGTAATAAGGTCTAAAATCAACTGCCGCATTTAGATTATATAAATAAGAGTTATTTACATTTGTTTTAAATGGTGTCCCATCCTGATAAGCACCGTCATAAATTTTTTTACCGCTAGAGTATTCCCCGTTTAAAGAAAATATAATATTTTGAAAATATTTTTCATATTCAATCCCTATTCCATACATATCCCCAAAACTGTTATAATCTTTATCAACAACATTTCCATAAACAAATTCTTTATAATTTTCTTTTAAGCTGAATGTATAAAAATTAAGATTATCTCCAAAAAGAAAATTAATTAATATGAGAGTGAAAATTATCTTTTTCATAAAATTCCTTTTGAAAATATTTTTCAACATCAATTCCGAATATTTTTTTATTTTGATATTTTTTGCTCAAATTTTTAACGGCATTTTCAAGCTCAACGGATTTAATACCGTGCTTAACACTCATTAAAGCTTCTATAAAAGCCCCTAAATGGTCTGCTATTTTAATAAGTTTTCCATCAATGCCTTTATTTTCAAACAAATCTTCGGCTGTATCAACTGTTTTGTAGCCGTTATTAGTTATTATTTTATTGGCAAATTCATCGGTAATTAACATTTTAAGTTCCTGTTGTAATTTTTTTGGAACAAGAGGTAAAATTTTCTCTTCAATAAGCATATTTTCATACTCTTTTAGTATTTTATCAAGCCCTGCAACACCCTGTTTTACCGGAGTAATAATATCTCTTGTAAGGGCTTCTGGTAAATCGTGAAAAAGACCGGTAAAAAAATTATAATATATTTTATCTTTATTTCCCCCGTATTCTTTGGTTAGAAAAAAGCTCATAATTGCCACAAAAAGCATATGTCCAAGCACACTGGTCTGAGGGATTCTCGGGGTATTTGCCCATCTTTTTTGAAATCTCATATTTCCGCATAAAGAAATAAAATCATATGTTTTTCTTTTAAGACTTAAAATTCTGACTCCTTCTAAATCATAATAATCTTCAAGCTCATTTTCAAGATTTTTTTTAATATCTTCTATTCCGTAAGAATTTTTTGCAAAATTATAAATAAAATCAAATTCCCATTTGCTTGAAATATAACTTGCAGCTGAAAGTATTCGTTTTTCTATTGAATCCGTGTTATTATATAACTTAACATAATATTCTAACTCTTCATCAATAACACCTCTTAAATTTCTCAAAACAAATTCATCAACCTCTTTTCCTTTCTTTTTCCTCAAATAATAATAAACCGGAGATTTTAAATCTGTTAAAATGGCTCTGTATAAAAGACCCGCTATTGAGAAATTAATCAACTTTACAAAATCAACATCTTTTTCATAATGTGCTATTATATATGCTATTATCATTCTGTGTGCCTGTTTATCAAGCTCTACAAACTTAAAAGGTCTTGGCAAATCATTCCATCTTTCTATTGAGGCGGTAGAAAAAATTAATTTAATAAGTTTGGCATTCATTTTCACTCCTTATGATATAATTTTATCTAAAAAAGGATATTAATGAAACTTTGGGGAGGGAGATTTTCTAAACAGGCAGCAAAACTTCTTGATGAATTTAATGCATCACTTCCGTTTGATAAAGATTTATACCTTGAAGATATTGAAGGTTCCATTGCCCACTCGGCAATGCTGGCAAAACAGGGAATTATAACTAAAGAAGAAGCGGACAAAATAAAAGAAGGTCTGTTAGAAATCAAAAAAGAGATTGAAAACAATGAGTTTAAATGGGATATAAGCGATGAAGATATCCATATGGCTATTGAAAAAAGATTAATTGAATTAATTGGGGATACAGGCAAAAAACTCCACACGGCAAGAAGCAGAAACGACCAGGTGGCAGTTGATTTTAGAAGATGGGTATTAAAGAAAAACATTGAATTTACAAAAAGTATAAAAGAACTTATCAAAACTTTTGTAGATATTGCAAAAGAGCACACCAATACCCTGCTTCCGGGAATGACACATCTTCAACACGCCCAGCCAATCAGCTTTGGTTATCATATGTTGGCATATGCTAGTATGTTTAAAAGAGATTATGAAAGATTTAAGCAAAGTTTTGAAAGAAACAATATAAATCCTCTAGGTTGTGCCGCACTTGCCGGGACGCCTCATAATATAGACAGATTCGAAACAACTAAAACTCTCGATTTTAAAGAACCAAGCATTAACTGTCTTGATACTGTAAGCGACAGAGATTTTGCACTTGAAATTTTATTTAATATCTCAATGCTTATAATGCACGCAAGCAGAATTGCAGAAGAGATGATTATATGGTCTACCAGTGAATTTGCTTTTATAACTTTAAGTGATGAATATTCCACAGGAAGTTCAATTATGCCTCAAAAGAAAAATCCGGATGTTCCGGAGCTAATCCGTGGTAAAACAGGTAGAATTTACGGTAATTTAATGGCACTTTTAACAGTAATGAAAGGTCTTCCTTTAGCATACAATAAAGATACCCAAGAAGACAAAGAAGGCGTTTTTGACAGTGTAAAAAATGGACTTATTTCTATTGAAATTTTAAAAGAAGCCCTAAAAACAATGACGATTAATAAAGAAAATATGCTAAAAGCTACAAAAAAAGGTCATTTAACGGCAACTGATTTAGCTGATTATTTAGTAAATAAAGGAATTCCTTTTAGAGAAGCCCATCATATTACAGGTCGTGCGGTTGCATTAGCTGAAAGTAAAGGAGCTGATTTAAGCGAACTTAGTATAAATGAGCTTAAAAGTATTGATGAAAGAATCGGAGATGATGTAAATTTAACTTTAGAAAACTCAATGAACAGCAGAAAAAGTTACGGAGCCACCGCCCCTAGCAGAGTAAAAGAACAAATAGAATATTTTGAAAAATTTTTAAAGGAGAATAAATGATTACAATAAAACATATTGATGAAAAAAAATATGAAGCCACAAACGGTAAAGAAGTTTTGATTATTAATGCAGACAAATATTCTCCTACCGAAATATTTATTACAGGAATGGGAAACTGCTCTTTGTTTGATGTTGTTGAAATGGGTAAAAAACACAATATCACAAATGCAAAAATGGAAATTGAATTTAAAAGAAAAGATACTTTTCCTAAGATTTTTACAGAATTTCATTTTATTTATGATTTCCAAAGCAAAGCTGATGATATAACAGCTAAAAGATGGGTTTTAAGTTCTCTTGAAACATACTGCTCTACTATAAATACTGTTAGGGCTACAAGTAAAATTTATTATACAATCAAACATAACGGCGAAACAATAGCATATAAAGAATCTATCATTTCAGGCAACGGCAAAATGGAGCTTGAAAGTTTTGATGATGATTTAGACGGTCTTGGCTGTGCATGTTGTAATTCATAAGGAGTAAAAATGAAAAGATTAATTTTAATAACAGCGGGAGTTTTAGCATTTTCAATGCCAAACAATCATATGATGACAAAAGACCCGGGACTTAAACTTGCCCTTGCAGGTAAATATAAAGCGGCATTAAATAATTTTATTGCCAGATGTGCAAAAAACGATGCATATGCGTGTGGAATGGCAGGATTTTTTTATGCTAAAGGTTTTGGAAAAATTTCAAAAAACAATACTCTTTCAATAGACTATTACAAAAAAGGTTGTGCATTAGGAGACGCAGACAGCTGCACTCTTCTTGGATATCAGGCTTATAAAAAAGGAGATAAAAAAGAAGCAAAAAAACTTTTGGAAAAAGGCTGTAAACTAGGCAACAAAGACGCCTGTAAATATAAAAATAAATTTTAAGGGCTATATTTACAGCCCTGCTTTTTCATAAGCTTTAAAAGCGACTAAAAACAGCTTTATCCCAAATAATAAAAAAACAATAGCTGCTATTTT
>JALVWY010000034.1 GCA_027023105.1 Campylobacterales bacterium
CTCCAGTCAGGTCCGTCAATACAGGCACTGTCCCCTATTGCAAAAATTTTATATTTACCTGAACTTGTATCATCAAAATTATGCATTACTTCACAATATTCATTTATTCTTATAAATCCGGCATCATTTAAAGACAACTCTGAATCTTTAAAAATTTTAGGTCCGTTACCTGCAGGAACAAACATTGTCAAATCACTCTCAAGCTTAGAATCATCTTCAAAAATAACACCATCAGCCACAAATTCTTTTATTTTTTTGCCTTTAATAGCTTTTATATTAAGCCTTTTAAACATATCATCCATAGCTTTTAGAGCTTTTTCACCCATTCTGGCTCCCGGCTTTGGCATAGGGGCAAAAAAAGTAATTTCAAATTTATCTCTAAGTCCTAGTTTTCTTAATTTATTATCAACATTAAACATAACTTCAAAAGCCGGACCTCCTCTTACATTACTCGGGTCTTTTGGATTTCCGCCAAATCCAAATGCCAGTTTTCCGCTACCTTTTCTTATTAATTCATCAAGTTTCTCTTTTATTTTAAGAGATTCTTCAGGTGCCCCGCAGATAGATAAAAAGTTTTCACTTCCTTTTGGTTTCATTTTATCTGCGCCTAATGCAATAATCAAATATTCAAAATCACTAAATTCATTTTTTTCGCATTTTACTACTTTTTCATTAACTTTAAGTTCGGTAACTTTATCCAAAATCACCTTAAATCCGTGAACTCTGGCTAAATCGTCCCATTTAATTATACAGTCATCAAAATTATATTCTCCTGTCGGTATCCAAATGGAAATAGGATAAACATACATATAATCCCTATTTGTCACAATAGTTACATCAAAACCATATTTTCTAAGCCATATTCCAGCTTCAAGCGCCGCAAATCCTCCACCTAAAACCAAAACTTTTTTCATAATTTTCCCTTATAAGAATTTTTTATAATAATTATAACAAAAATTAATCTCTAAGTTTAGTTGCAAAATAAATTCCCGCTAAAAGCATAAAAACAGTAAACATATACAAAACTTTATATCCTGCCATTTCCAAAATAAATCCCCCCGGAATTGAGAAAAAAAGCCCGATAGAAGTAATATTGTTTTGCAATGCGACATAAACAGGTCTTTTGTCCTCCGGAGCTATTTCGAATAAAAGATTCATACCGCTTATCTTAAACCCGTCAATTGCCATTCCCATTAAAAAGAAAAAAGCAAAATAGATAAACTCTTTTTGAAATAAAAAAACCGATAAAAACGAAATTATCACAAGCCCGTAAGAAATTAAAAATATTTTTTTATAATTCGGGGATAATTTTTTCCATATAATATTTCCTAAGATACTTCCAAGCATCTGAATAGTTACAAATCCGCCCACAAGCCAGCCTGTTAAATGGATTGTATTTTTCGCCTGAATAATTACAAAAGGAAACGCAAACAAAAACGAATAACTAAAAAACATTGCAAGAATCTGAATTTGAAGTGCTTTATCTTCTTTTAAAAAGAAAAAAGCGTTTTTTATATATTTTAAAAAGCTCTCTTCTTTAATTCTGACATTCTCTTTTACAGGCTCTTTTATACTCGCAAACGCAAACATTCCCACACTCATTAAAAATGCACTTATCATAAAAAGATACGCATAGCTTTTAGGAGGCTCGAAACTGCTTAGCACCCATCCGGCAACCCCGCCGCTTATAATAGAGCCCACAGCTGCAAAAAGCTGCCTGTTTGCCATTGTTTTACCTCTTTCTTGTTTATCAAAAACTTTTGCTATAACTTCACTAAAATAGATACTTCCAAAACCTGCGGAAAATGAAAATATAAATAAAAACACTCCAAAAAGTATTAAAGTAAGAGTATGATTTTTATCCCCCACAATAAAAATACTAAACCCTATTAAAAACCAGCTAATAACCCGGACAATAAAAACCCGTCTAAGATAAGGCATTGCTTTTTTAAAGGTCTGAGCATAAAACGCCGCTACAAGCTGCACTAAAATCGCGCCACCTCTTAGCAAAGAAACAAAAACACCTATAATTACCACATTTGCCGTAAAATGATGAATAATAAGCGGTAAAATAGTGCTAGGCTCGGCAATAGTCATTGCAACGGCTAAAAAAAAGCCGTGCATTATATTTTTTATGTTGTTTTCTTTATAATTCATTTAATTCCTTGTTATTGGTATATTAGTGTATTTGTATATTTGTTATTAGATATTTCATTTTACATTATATCCGGCTTCAGCTAAAAACCTGCTTGACCGATATTCTATATTTTTTATTCTGTCATTTTTTGCATACGCAAAATAGAGCCTGTCTTTTGCCCTTGTAACAGCCACATAAAAAAGCCTTCTCTCTTCTTCAATTCCTCCGGCAGATTTGGATAATTTAATATTAGGAAATCTTTCTTCCATCATATCTACAATATACACTTCCTCAAATTCAAGCCCTTTACTTGCATGAACCGTCAAAAGATTAACCCCTCTTCCGGCACTCATTTCACTGGCACCCAAAACCATTGCATTAATAAATTTTTCCAAATCAGCGTAATTTTTAAGTAAATTTCCTAAAATATTTATTTTATTTCTTATTTTTTCCTTATTATCTTTTAAAAGCTCCTGATTTATATTTCCGTTTTTTTCTTTGCTTCTTTGAGATGCCAAATGATTTATAATCAAAGTAATTAATTTTGAATTTATAAGCTCATTAAAAAGAGTATTTGGATTTTTTATTCTTTTTGTTTTTTTTAGAAATTTATAAAATTCATACAAAAATTCAGCCCCCTCAGTGCTTAGTTTCGGATGCCTTAAAATAGGATTAGACAAAAATCCTTCTTCAAACCCTAAATTTTTAAATTTTGCAATACTTCCAAGCTGAATAAAATCATCAAAAAGCCCTAATTGATGAGAGGTCTTTTTTTTAGTAAAAATTTTCTTTTTTAAATCCGGATTTAAAAAACCTTTAATAGCATTTCCATCTCCTAAAATATTTAAAGCTTCAAATATCTCTCCTGCAATTGCACTTCCGACACCTCTTGCATATTCAAAAATATGAATAAAAGCCATAATATCTTTTGGATTAAGCAAAAACACCAAAATATCAAGTGTAACTTTAATCTCCCTGCTTTCAAAAAAACCGACTCCCCCTTTTCTTTTGCACTCAATCCCCTTTTCCCTAAGCATAGCCTCAATGGCATCGGCACTTGAATTGTTTCTAAAAAGAATGGCTATTTCATCTCTATTAGTAGAACTTGAAGAAATTCTGTTTGCTATATCCTTATATTCCTCAAAAGTATCGTAATACATTAATAGTTTCGGATATTCTCCTGCATAACCTCTTGTAACTTCAAGCTCCTTTGAATAAATTCTCGGATTATTTTTAATAACTTTATTCGCAACCGCTAAAATCTCCCCGTAACTTCTGTAATTTTTCTTTAGGGTATAAACTTTTGCATCTTGATATCTTTTATCAAATGTAGAAATAATATTAATATCCGCTCCGTTAAAAGCATAAATGCTTTGGTCGTAATCTCCTACACAAAAAAGAGAATTTTGTTTTAAGGCTTCTATAAGTCTATTTTGAAGAGGATTTGTGTCCTGATATTCATCTACTAAAACCTCTTTAAAAGGATTTTCTATTCCGCTTTCAAGCTCCTCTATCATTCTAAGCAAAAGAGAATTAAAATCAACAAGATTATGCTCTTTTTTAACTTCTTCAAATTCATCAAAAATATGCTCGTAAATCATTACAAACTCTTCTTGAAGCGGAGCTTTTTTTAAAAGCCACTCTTCAAATGAAGAGGAATTTGAATTTAAAAAAAGAGAATAAATATCAAAAAGATAATTAGCCCCATAAGGTTTTTCTTCATATCCTAAACGGCTGAAATCTCTTTTGTCATAAATTGATTTAAATAAAACTTTCATATCTTTTGGAGTTTTTAAAACTATTTTTTTATTAAGTTTTTT
>JALVWY010000035.1 GCA_027023105.1 Campylobacterales bacterium
TGTGTAGAGCCGGGTGGTGTTAGATATCCTCTTAATGATTATAAAGCCTGGTTTGAAACTTTAAATAAAGCAATTAATGAGTGGGAAAGAGTAAAAGGCGACATAGAAGATATTTTCTTAAAAAACCCGCTTATGGTAAGTAGAGCTAAAGATAACGGAATTTTTACAAAAGATGATGTGGAAGAATTTTATTTAGCAGGACCTATTGCAAGGGCTAGCGGATTTAAAACAGATGTAAGAATTGACGAGCCTTACGCTGCATACGGTGAGCTTGATATGGATTATGTAACTTGTGAAAACGGAGATGCAAAAGACAGACTTTATATAATTGTAAAAGAAGTAGACCAGGCTATTGATTTAATTAAACAATCAATGAAAAAAATAGAGCAAGGTGTTGAGGCGGGAGAAATGAATCCTGCAAAAGACCATTTAGTCAGAATGCCGCGCCGTATGCCAGCCGGTGAAGCGGTTGCTAGAGTTGAATGGGCAAGAGGAGAGATGCTTATGCATTTAGTTACAATGGATAAATCAACTTCTCCATACAGATTAAAATTAAGGGCACCGAGTGTAAATCACACAATGGTTTTAGATAAATTAATTTCAGGTAAAACTCTTTCGGATATTCCGCTTCTATATGGAAGTATGCATATCTGTCAGGGTGACCTGGATAGATAAGGAGTTAATATGAGTGTAGGAGCAGCTTTATTTTATATTTTTATTTTTCCGGGGCTTTTGTTTTTGCTTTTATGGACATTTTTTATTTTTTATTTTGCAAGAAAGACTCTTGCGTATGTTCATAAAAGAGTAGGACCTCATTTTAACGGACCTGCGGGAAGTTTGCAGACTGTTTGGGATGTTTTTAAACTTTTGACAAAAGAATCAATAACACCAAAAAGTGCTGACCCGTATTTATTTAATATTATTCCTATTTTAACACCTCTTGTGGCGGCACTTCCTGTTATTTTAATTCCATGGACTCCGCTTATAAATCACGGACATGGTATACTTGATACAAATTACGGGGTATTAGGTTTAGTCGTTTTAATAGGGGTTGAACCGTTTTTATTATTTCTTACAGGATTTGGTAGTCATAACAAATATTCATTTTTAGGCGGTATGAGAATCTTATCTCAAATGATTTCTATGGAAGCTCCGTTTTTCTTAGCAGCGCTTTCACCTGCTCTTCTTTTTGGAAGTATGAATTTATATGATATTATGTATTCAAATACATATCTTACAACACTGATTTTACTTCCCGGAGCAATTATTTTTATTATTGCAATGTTAGGAATCTTAGAGCAGCCTCCGTTTCATATTCCGGATGCAGAACAAGAAATTGTTTACGGATTTTATACGGAATACGCAGGAACAAACTATGTTTTACTTAAATTTGCGGAATTTACGGAAATGTTAGTTGTCTCAGCTGCGGCTGTTACTCTGTTTTTCGGAGGATACAGAGGATGGGGCTTTGACAGCTTTTTATGGCTTTTTATAAAAATCGTTCTTCTTGGTATTTTAATGGTTGCAATCAGGGCGTCAAATCCAAGACTAAGACTTGACCAGATGCTTAAATTTACATGGAGCTGGCTCACTCCTCTTGCTATTTTAAATCTTGTTTGGATTATTTTTGCCAAACTATATATATTAGGAGTTTAAGATGCTGTTTCAAATGTCAGAAAAAATAATAAGAGTTTTAAAAGGTGTAAAAGAGCCAAGAAGAGCTATTGTGGATGTTTCAAAAGAGCCGGCTCATAAATCAGCGATTTTTAGAGGAAGACACGAAGTAAGATATGACATATGCACAGGATGTGATGCATGTAATAAAATTTGTCCTGTTGATGCTATTATTATGAAACCTCTTCCTCTTAAAAGACCGAATAAAATACCGGAAGTGAGTTTGGGTATATGTATTTTTTGCGGTCTTTGCGAAGATGTATGTCCTACTAAACCTGAAAAAGCGATTAAACTCTCAGGCGGTGATGTGAGTATGGTTAATAGTGACGGAACGGAAAAAGCTCTTGATGATTTCTGGGTAAGAGTTGATGTCCCTGAAGAGTGGATTGAAGCTAAGAAAAAAGAGGAAGAAGAAAAAGCCAGAAAGAAAAAAGAGATGATGGCTAAGAAAAAAGCCGAAGCCGAGGCGAAAAAAAAGGCTGAAGAGGCTGCTAAGAAAAAGGCTGAATCCGAAGCTGAGAAAGGAGAAGAAAAATGAGTGTTTTAATCCTTGCAATGGTTATAATACTTGCCGTTATGAGCCTTGCGCAGACTAAAACGGTTCCTGCGGTATTGGCATTTATTTCTATGATGTTTTTATTGGGAATTTATTATATTTTGCTTGATGAAAAACTTTTGGGACTTTTTCAAATTTTTGTATATACCGGAGGAATTGTTGTCTTGACACTCTTTGGTGTAACTGTTATAGGTTCTAAATTTCCTGAATTTAAAATCAGACCTTGGGCTGTTGCTATTGTTACGGTTGTTTTAATAGGACTTATGATAGTTCCGTTTTTAATACCTGTAGAGGCGGTACATCAAACTATTTCTTTACAACAGCAGGTAAAAGTTTTTACTGATAATTATTCGTTAATAGCGGTATTTATGGGAGTGGTAGCGGCTAGTGTTCTTTATGGAAGTATCAGAATGTTACATACCCTTAAATATGGAAAGGAATAAAAATGACAGAATTTTATATTGATGCTATTGCCGCTTTAATTTTATTTGCGGTAGGGCTTTACGGAGTGACGAGTAAGAGTGACTTTTTGAAGATTTTCTTTTCTCTTGAAATGCTTTTAAATGCGGTTATTTTACTTCTTGCAAGCGGAGCGTATCATTTCGGACTTACAAGAGATTTGGCTATCGCTTATGTTATAATTGTTATAGCAACTTTTGAAGCGGCAGCCGGAGTTTTAATATTTATTTTAACAAACAGAATAACCGGTGAGATAATTCCGGATCATCTGGATAAGGTGGTGGAAGATGAATAATGCAGTAATGATTTTATTAATAGCACCGTTTATCGGTGCTGTAGTGGCTTATATTTTAGGTAAATTCAAACAGCCTTTGGCTTTTTGGACGGCGGAAATAGTTGGAGCGATTTTATTTATTGCAAGTATTGTTTTGTTTACAAAATATTCAGGAACGGTAATTAATTTTGATATTCCTTGGATACATTACGGTAATTTTACACTTCCGTTTGGTATCTATATTGACCATTTGTCTATTGTTATGCTTTTAATTGCAACAGGTCTTGGTTTTGCGGATATTCATTTTGCCCATGATTATATGGGAGAAGACCCTGACCAACCGAGATATTATGCAAAAGTATTGTTTTTTATCGGTGGTATGATTTTACTTGTTATTACAAAAGATTTAATCGGTGCGTTTGTGGGTTGGGAATTTATGGGACTTGCAAGTTACGCATTAATAGGTTTTTGGTATCATAAAAAATCAGCGGCGGATGCCGGTATGCAGGCTTTTTTATATACAAGATTCGGTGATATATTTATTTTAGCGGCTATAGCTCTTTTATTTGTTTTTGCTC
This sequence comes from Campylobacterales bacterium, assembly GCA_027023105.1. GTDB lineage: Bacteria > Campylobacterota > Campylobacteria > Campylobacterales > Nautiliaceae > JALTBU01. The sequence goes on from JALVWY010000035.1 coordinate 3,542, forward strand.
ATACTGTAAATTTAGTGGAGCTTAATCATCTAGCGGATGCCGGAAAACTTAATAAAACAGTGGCTTTAGTTACGGCTTTATTTATTTTTATGGGTGCAATCGGTAAATCGGGGCAATTTCCTTTGTATCCTTGGCTTATGAATGCAATGGAAGGTCCTACAACTGTTTCAGCCTTAATCCATGGTGCTACTATGGTTAACAGCGGTATTTATATTGTAGCTAGACTTTTTGACTTTTTCCATTATACTGATGCACTTTTTATTGTGGCAAATGTTGCGGCACTTTCGGCATTTATCGGTTCAACAAGTGCGCTTGTTCAAAAAGAGATTAAAAAAATACTTGCTTATTCTACAATGTCTCACCTTTCAATAGCATTTGTGGGACTTGGGGTAG
>JALVWY010000036.1 GCA_027023105.1 Campylobacterales bacterium
ATCTCCTCTGTAGAATAATTGTAGGGTCCCAAAATGTGCGGGTAGCGCTCCTCCCAGTGCAATAAAATTATATCAAATTGTTTAGCTTTTGTCAATCAACTTTTATAAATTTAAGAAATTAAGTTCGCCTTAATAACTTATTATTATTTTACACTAATTTTATATTTTTGGCAAGTTTTAGACACTCTTTTATAGAAGGATAAGAAGGCATTAAAATATCTTTTATATAATTTTGTAAAATATTTTTTGTTTTTTTACCTATGGCTATAGCTTTTATATCTTGAAAATTATTGTTTTTTGCAAAACATTCAACAGTTGATGGAGAAGTGAAAATAACTACACAAGGCTTTTTTATAGATTCTTTTGGAGTATTGCAAACAGTTTCATAAATAATTAACTCTTTTAAATTGTTTGTAGAATCTTTAAAAATTTCATTTATAGGGGAAATTATTTTTTTTGCTCTTAAAAAAAGAAAAGTTTTATTTTGATATTTTTCTATAATTTCTTTTGCAAATTCATCTCCATAGGCATTTTTTGCTATAAATTCCACTCTTCCACCTGATTTTTCAATCTCTTTTGCCGTTGATTTACCTATGGCAAAAGAAGGAAAATTTTTCCATTCAGAGGTAATCTTGTCAACTGCCCTAACACCGTTTTTTGAGGTAAATAAAAGAAAATCAATATTTTTAAAGTCAATAAAAGAAGAGAGAAAATTTATTTTTATAACAGGATAATTTCTTACTCCCTTATATTTTTCGTTTGTTAAGATGTAAATTAATTTTTCACTTTTCACTTTATATTTTTCACTTAATTTTACTCCCACTCGATAGTTGCAGGCGGTTTAGAAGAGATATCATAAACAACTCTGTTTATTCCATCCACTTCATTTATAATTCTTGTTGATACTCTTTCTAAAAATTCGTGTGGAAGTCTTGAAAATATAGCTGTCATTCCGTCAGTTGAGCTTACACATCTAATAGCAACTGTATTATCATAAGTTCTATTGTCTCCCATAACTCCTACGCTTTTTACATTAAGCAATACTGCAAATGCTTGCCAAACTTCATTATAAAGCCCCCATGCTTTTAGTTCCTGAATTAAAATAGTATCAGCTTCTCTAAGTAAATTCAAATCATTTTCATTTACTTCACCCATAATTCTAATAGCAAGTCCTGGTCCTGGAAACGGATGACGATATACCAAATCTTTTGGAAGGTTAAGCTCAAGCCCTAGTTTTCTGACTTCATCTTTGAATAATTCTCTTAAAGGCTCAATTAATTCAAATTTCATCCAATCAGGAAGACCTCCTACATTATGATGAGATTTAATAGTTTTGCTAGGTCCTTTTACGGAAACGGATTCAATAACATCCGGATATAAAGTTCCCTGAGCTAAAAATTTGGCATCTTTATGTTTTTTTGCTTCTTCATCAAATACTTCAATAAATGTATGCCCTATAATTTTTCTTTTTGTTTCAGGGTCTGTTACGCCTTTTAATCCGTTTAAAAATTTTTCTCTTGCATCAACTGTAATTAACGGCACATGAAGCACATTTTTAAAAGCGTGTTCCACTTCTTCTCTTTCGTTTTTTCTTAAAAGTCCGTTATCTACAAAAATAGGAATCAATTTATCTCCTATAGCTTCGTGTAAAAGTGCCGCTGTAACAGAGCTGTCAACCCCACCGCTTAGCGCACATATGACTTTATTGTCTCCTACTTGTTCTTTAATTTTTTTAATTTGATATGAAGCAAAATGAGCCATATCCCACTTACTTTCAACCCCGCAAACTTTTCTTGCGAAGTTTCTAAGCATTTTTGCACCTTCCTCGCTGTGTGTAACTTCCGGATGAAACTGAAGAGCATAAATGTTTTTTTCTTCATTTACAATAGACGCATAAGGAGCATTTGAAGTATGAGCTATTCTTTTAAATCCGTCTGGTAATTTTTCCACTTTATCACCATGGCTCATCCAAACTATTGTAGGATTGTTTACATCATCAAATAATAAATGAGGTTCATCTATAAAAAGTTCCGCTTTTCCGTATTCGTGATGGTCGGCTCGGACAACTTCTCCTCCAAAATCCACGGTAATAAGCTGCATCCCGTAACAAATCCCAAGAATTGGAAGACCTAAATTATAAATTTCTTTATCAACCCTGTAAGCGTCTTTATCATAAACGCTTGCAGGTCCGCCGCTGAAAATTATACCTTTTGGTTTTTTTTCTTTTGCTGTTTTCAATCCGTCAAAATAAGGAACTATTTCGCTATAAATTCCCTCTTCTCTTAATCTTCTTGCTATAAGCTGTGTATATTGGCTTCCAAAATCAAGTATCAAAATTTCTACCTGCATTATTTTCCTTTTTTATTGAAATTGTAACAAATTAATAAAATTTTAGCATTTCAAATTGAACATACCAAATGGCAATACTCAAAATATAACCTGCCAAAATAGTCCATGCAAATTTCATATGTGAGCCAAAAGTGTAAATACCTTTCATTCTACCCATTACACCGACACCTGCCGCACTACCGAAACTAATTAAACTTCCTCCGATTCCGGCTGTCATTGTAACAAGCATCCACTCATCGTGTCCCATAGAAGGATTTGCTTTTAAAATAGCCGCCATTACAGGAACATTATCTATAATGGCACTTATAAATCCGACACCTGTATTTGAAAAAGTTGAGCCTATAATTTCATAAAGTTTTGTAACATATATAAGCCATCCGAGAAAAGACAAAGCACCTACAGCCGCTAAAATACCGAAGAAAAACAAAAGTGTATCGTTTTCTATTTTCGCCATATTAACAAATACATTTAAATGCTCTTTATGTTTTCTTTTGTGATAATAGGCATAAAGTTGAAGAAGTGACAAACCAAACATCATCCCCCACATTGCCGGATAATGCATAAAAATATGACCGAAAACAGCAATAAAAATAGTTAAAAAGCCCAAAAATATTACAACTTTTCCACCTTTTTTTATTTCACTTTTAGGAGTTGTCAAAACATCAAAATGAGGCTCTCCTTTTGGCACAAAAATACTTAAAAGCCATGCTGTTAAAAGCCATCCGAAAAACGCCGCCGGAAACAGAGCTAAAAAGTCTATAAAATCACCTTTACCCGCAGTCCATGCCATAAGAGTTGTAATATCACCAAACGGAGACCAGGCACCCCCGGCATTTGCCGCTACGACAATATTAATTGCTCCCGGAACCAAAAAATTAAAATTCTTTTTATCAATAGTAAAAAGAACAGTTGATAAAATAAGTGCCGTTGTTAAGTTATCAGCAACCGGGCTTATCCAAAAAGCAAGACTACCTGTTATCCAGTAAAGTTTCTTATAAGTGTAACCTCTTGAAATAAGCCTGTATCTAAGAGCATCAAAAACACCCCTTTCAATAAGACTTTCTATATAAGTCATTGCTACAAATAAGAAAAAGAAAATTTCGGCAATCTCTTCAATCAGCTCTTTTAACTGGTGATGAAGAGGCTTTATGTCAAGTCCGTTTAGGGAATAATAAATACCGATTAAGACAAAAGCAAATGTTCCTATAAATAAAGCCGGTTTTGCTTTGTTCATCTCCCACTTTTCTTCTGTAGCTATTAAAAGATAGCCTATTACAAAGACAGCTAAAACAGCCCATCCGACCCATGTATTTGTTAAATTTAAAGCGTGTTCCATATTAATTCTTCCTATAATGTGCTCCAAGAGAAACTTCCCTTGCCAAAGCGCTTTTAACAATTTCTCTTGCAGTTAAAAATCTAAGTTTTGCAACTCTTGCCAATTTCGGAATTGTCTGTTCAATAAAATCCAAAGCTTCATTTAAGCCTTTTTTATTTCTAATTATACCTACATTTTGCCACATTTGCTCTCTTAAAATATTTTTATATTTTTTATCCTCTTTTTTGAAAAGTTCTTCATTATTTATTTCAAATTTTTTATCTTCCGTTTTAAAACTGTTTTTGATTATTTCTTGTGCCGCTTTTTTACCGAATATAAAACATTCCAAAAGTGAATTGCTTGCAAGTCTGTTTGCTCCGTGAACTCCTGTATTTGAAACTTCTCCTACGGCATAAAGATTTTTGAATCCCGGAATTTTTGAGTTTAAATCCACCTCAATTCCTCCCATCATATAATGAAAAGCGGGAGAAATAGGGATTTTTTCTTTTGGAACATTTATGTCATAGTCTCTTAGTTTGTTAAAAATAGTAGGGAATCTGTTTTTAAAATAGTCTTCATCAAACATACTCACATCCAAAAACACTTTATGACCAAGCTGTTGATGCATAAAAATAGCCCTGCTTACAATATCACGGCTTGCAAGTTCGCCTCTTTTATCATATTCAAATAAAAATCTGTTACTGTTTTCATCAATTATATGAGCACCTTCTCCCCTTAGTGCTTCCGTTAATAAAAGTTTTTGTGAAAATTTCATCTCTATAAAAACGGTAGGATGAAACTGCGTCATTTCCATATCTTTTAGCTTAATACCTTTTTCAACGGCAATTCCCTGTATCTCTCCTGCAATGGTTTTTGCATTTGTGTCATATTTATAAAGCGCCCCTATTCCGCCGCTTGCTATTATTACATTATCTGCGTAAATATTAAATTTTTTATTTTTATGAAATACAGAAATACCGTAAGCTATATTATTTTCTATTAAAATATCAAAAACAACCGCTTCGTCTAAAAGATAGCTTTTATCTTTTTTGAACATAAATCTATGAATCTCCCTGCCTGTTGCATCTCCGCCTTTATGATAAACTCTTGGGACACAGTGCGCTCCTTCTTTTGTCACTCCAGGGTCAAATCTAAAACCGTAATTTGAAAGTTCATTTATAAGTTTTAGTGAAGATTGACTGAGAATTTCAACCGCTTCTTTTTTGTTATAAAAACTTCCGGCTTTCATTGTGTCTTCTATATGAAAAGGCATATCATTTTCGTCATTTGCTATTGTAACTCCGCCTTGGGCATAAAAAGAATTACAATCCCAAATTTGCTCTTTTGTAACCAAAAGCGTATTAAAGCCTTTTTCATTTAGGAATTTTGCACTCCATACGGCACTAAGCCCGCTTCCTATAATAATACAATCAAATTTCATTTTACTCCTATCTTCACTTTAAGTGTAGAATTTAAATCTATAATCTGTAAATCGCTTGAATTTACTTCCGATTTTTTAGGTGTCCATCTAGGAGGTGCTTTATAACCGCATCCTAAAAATTCTAAAATTGCTGCTATAATTGCAATATGAAAAAATCTAATGAAATAATTTCGCATATTTTAATGCCTTTTAAAGATAAAATGGATATTCATCGTTGTTTGGAAAAAATTATATCATTAATGCCGCCAAAATACAAAAAATTTATAACTTCCATTCAATATAAAGGAGAAGTTTTATACATAAGAGTTTCACATCAGGCTATAAAACAAGAGCTTTATTATAAAAAAGACGAAATTTTTTCTATTATAAAAATGATGAGAAAACACGGAATATGTCAAAACATAAATCCTAAAAAGCTTTATACGGATTATAAATACACTCCGCCTGCAAAACCTCCAAAAGAGATTAAATTTTATATACAAAATCCAAAAGATTTTGAAAACAGGGCAAAAAATCCTGAAATAAGAAAACTTTTTGAAGAATTAAGGAATATTTATAAATGAATATTGACGGATTTATAAATACAATCAAATCTCTTCCTGATAATCCGGGTGTTTATCAGTATTTTGATAAAAACAATAAACTTTTATATGTCGGAAAAGCCAAAAACTTAAAAAAAAGAGTAAAAAGCTATTTTAGATTCAATCCTTTTAGACCTGCGGATAATTTAAGTCCTAGAATTTATAAAATGATAAGTGAAGCTAAAAGACTTGAATATATTATAGTCCAAAGTGAAAACGACGCCCTAATTTTGGAAAATTCACTTATAAAACAGCTAAAACCAAAATATAATATTTTGCTTCGTGATGATAAAACATATCCTTATATTTACATAAATATGGATGAGGATTTTCCAAGAGCGGAAATTACAAGAAAGGTCATTAAAGGCAAAAACATTAAATATTTCGGTCCTTTTAGCCAAGGGGCAAGAGAAATTTTAAAAACAATTTACGAAGAAATACCTCTGGTGCAGTCTAAAAGCTGTATTAAAGGCAAAAAAGCGTGTCTTTATCATCAAATAGGCAAATGTTTAGCTCCCTGCGAAGGAAAAGTGACTAAAGAAGAATATAAAAATCTTATAAAAAAAGCAATAAAACTTATAAACAATAAAAAGAGCCTTTTAAAAATTTTAGAAAAAAAGATGCAAAAATTTGCCGAAAATATGCAGTTTGAAGAAGCGGCTGAAATCAGAGACAGAATAAAAGCGATTAAAGATGCAGAAATTTATTCAAGCGTGGATTTGGCAAAACTTAAAGATTTAGATATTTTTGTAGTGGAAATTTTTAATAAAAAATCTATAGTTATAAGAATTTTTGTAAGAAACGGTAAAGTTGTGGCAAGTTCGCACAATATTATAAATTCTCAGGAAATTCCTGACAAAAACGAAATTTACACTCAGGCTATTTTGGAATTTTATTCAAGCCAAACACCTTTTACTTCCAATGAGCTTTTAGTAGGAGACGATTTTGAAGAAAAAGAGTGGTTAGAAACTGTATTAAGTCAAAAATTTAACAAGAAAATTAAAATAAATCTTCCGAACAAAAACAACAAAAACTTAATAAATCTGGCAAAAATAAACGCACTTGAAATTATCAAAAATCAAAAAGAAGATACAATCTTAGAAGAAATCAAGATATTATTTGAACTGCAAAACACACCTTATAAAATAGAAACTTTTGATACATCCCATATGAGCGGTGAGGCGACGGTCGGCAGTATGATTGTTTGGGAAAACGGAAAATTCAAAAAAGAGGATTACAGACACTATCATTTAGAAGGAAAAGACGAATATTCACAAATGAGAGAGCTTTTAACAAGAAGAGCAAAAAGTTTTGATGAAATTTCACCACCTGATTTGTGGCTTATAGACGGAGGGGCGGCTCAGTTAAATCTGGCAAAAGAAATTATAGATTCAACAGGGGCAAATGTGGATATTTTGGCTATAAGCAAAGAAAAAATAGACGCAAAAGCACACAGGGCAAAAGGAGGGGCGAAAGATAAAATATATTATATCAGCGCTCAAGTTTTGAGTTCTAAGTTTCAAGTTGAAAAAATAAATTTAAGTGAAAGTGATAAAAGACTTCAGTTTTTACAAAGATTAAGGGATGAAGCACACAGATTTGCCATTACTTTTCATAGAAAAACAAAAAGAAAAAAAGATTTAGAGCTTGATTTGCTTAAAGTAAAAGGCATAGGAAAAGCAAAAATGACAAAACTTATTAACTATTTCGGGACTTTTGAAAATATAAAAAAAGCTTCTTTTGAAGAATTAAAAAATCTGCTTAACGAAAAAGATGCAAAAAGTATAAAATCATTTTTTGAAAGGCAAAAATGAAAATAACAATCGGCGGATTTGACGGAATGCACTTAGCCCATATGGAGCTTATAGAAAAAAGTGACGCTTATTTGGTAATAGAAAAAAATTCCACCCTAACCCCCTATTTTGACAGAATTGAATATTCTTCTAAAATGCTTGATTTATTAAAACTAAATAAAATAAAACACTTAAGTAAAGACGAATTTATAGATATTTTAAAAAGTTATCATATAAGAAAAATAATTATAGGTTTTGATTTTAGATTCGGCAAAAACAGAAGCGGCGGAATTGATGATTTAAAAAAGGCTTTTGAAGTTGAAATTATAGATGAGATAAAATTAAAAACTATAGGAGTTCATTCAAACAATATAAGAAATTTTATAAAAAACAATGAAATAAAAAAAGCTAATCAATTTTTAGGTCATTTTTATAAAATAAAAGGCATTCAAATAAAAGGTCAAGGGCTTGGTAATAAAGAATTTTTACCTACTATTAATTTAAATCTAATCCATAATTATACTTTGCCTAATGGAGTATTCATAACAAAAACAAACGGACTAAATTCCATAACTTTTATAGGAAACCGTTCAACCGATGAAAATTTTGCAATAGAAACGCACATATTAATGGAAAATGAAAAATGGAAAATGGAAAATGAAAAATTAATAAATATTGAGTTTTTAGAATTTATAAGAAACAACAGAAAATTCAATAATTTAAAAGAACTTAAAAATGAGATTTTACAAGATAAAGAAAAAGCACTTAAATACTTTGAAAAAAGACAACACCAAATAAAACAACATTAACGGCAACCATATTTAAAATATCGTTAAATTCTTTCATTTTCACCTCCTTTTTAATTTGCACTGAAATTATAAATAAATAAAATAACAAAACGATTACAAAAAAAGATTTTATTAAACTGATATAATTTCAAAAAAAAGGATTTTTATGGCTTTGATTGATTTACTTGATGTATCAAAGAAATTTGAAGCCCAAACTATTTTGTGTAATGTGGAATTTCACTTAGACGAAGGCGAAAGAGTAGCTCTAATCGGTAAAAACGGAAGCGGAAAATCTACGCTAATGAAAATACTGGATAAAACCATTGAGCCTGACAGCGGAGAAGTTATTACAAAAAACGGCATAAAAATAAAAAGACTTATGCAAACTCCAAAGTTTCAAGAAAATTTAAGCGTAAGAGAAGCTATTGAAAATGAACTGACAGAATTTAAAAAAGCGTATGAAGAGTATCTTAAATTAAGCGAATTAATCACAAAAGAGCCCGAAAACAGACAATATCACAATGAGCTTGATAAAATAAGTAAATTTTTGGATTTTCATAACGCCTGGAATTTAGATGACAGAATTGAAAGAATTTTGCAGGAATTTGACTTAAAAAAATATGAAAATAAAGATATTGCACTTCTTAGCGGCGGAGAGCAAAGAAGAGTTGCCCTAGCCTCCCTTCTTCTTCAAAAACCTGATATTTTACTTCTTGATGAGCCTACAAACCACCTTGATGTTTATATGACGGAATTTTTAGAAGAGACTTTACTTAAAGAAAAATATACATTTTTAGTAGTAAGTCACGACAGATATTTTATAGACAGAATCGCAACGCGCGTAGTTGAACTTGAAAACTGTAAATTAAGAAGCTTCAAAGGCGGATATGCCGATTATATTAGGCAAAAAGACGAACTACTTAAAGCCAAAGAAAAAGAATTTGAAAATGAACTAAGACTTTTAAAAAGAGAAGAAGAGTGGCTAAGCCGCGGGGTTAAAGCAAGGCTTAAAAGAAACGAAGGAAGAAAAGAGAGGATTTTAAACCTTAGAGAAAAAGTAAAAAAAGACAAAAGCGAAATCCGCCAAATAGAAATGCAGCTAAAAAGAGAACTTCTTGGCAAAAACGAAGATAAAATAAATAAAAAAAAGGTAATGTTTGAAATTGAACATCTTTATAAATCAATAGGAGAAAAAGAGCTTATTAAAGATTTTACCACAAGAATCCTTCAAAGAGACAAAATCGCAATAGTCGGAAAAAACGGAAGCGGAAAATCTACTCTTCTTAAAATTTTAATAGGAGAAGACAAAGATTATAACGGAATTATAAAAATAGGAGAAAATGTAAAGATAGGATATCTTGACCAAAGAAAATCTATGCTTGATGACAGTAAAGATTTAATAGAAACTTTTTGTCCTATGGGCGGAGACCATGTCAGTGTAAAAGGAAGAAATATCCATGTTTATGGATATTTAAAAGAGTTTTTATTTCCTAAAGAGTATCTTACAAAGAAAATAGGAGTTTTAAGCGGAGGAGAACAAACAAGAGTCGCCCTGGCTCTTTTATTTACAAAAAATTTTGATGTTTTGATTTTGGATGAGCCGACAAATGATTTGGATATTCAGACTATTAATATTTTGGAAGAATATTTGATGGATTTTGAAGGAAGTGTGATTTTTGTAAGCCACGACAGATATTTTGTGGATAAAATCGCTCAAAAAATGTTTATTTTCAAAGGTAACGGAATTATAGAAGAGAGCTATATTCCTTATACGGAATATTTGGAAATAGAAAAAGACCTTAAATTAATTGAAAATGTAAAAATAAAAATTGATACTGAAAAAAAAGAAAAAACAACACCTAAAAAAAAGAAAAAATTAAGCTACAAAGAGCAAAGAGAGCTTGAAGAATTACCAAAACTAATAGATGAACTTGAAATTACAATAACCGAGCTTGAAGAGTGTCTTGCAAATCCTGATTGTTACGGAGAAAAAGGACTGGTTTCGTTAAGTAAAGAGCTTGAAGAGATAAAAAATCTGTATGATGAAAAAGTTGACAGATATCTTGAGCTTGAAGAATTAAAAGAAGAACTGGAAAATGCGTAAAATTATTTTTATTTTTCTTATCTCTTTTTCATTTGCCCTAAATCATTTAGCCAATTCAAACAGCGAATATCTGCTTGAACACGCTAATAATCCGATAGACTGGTATCCTTGGGAAAAAGATGCTTTTGATAAAGCAAAAAAAGAGAATAAATTAATTTTTGTTTCTATTGGATATTCAACTTGTCATTGGTGTCGTGTAATGTTAAAAGAATCTTTTACCGATAAAAAAGTTGCTAATCTTTTAAACAAAAATTATATCTCAATAAAAGTGGATAAAGAACAAAATCCCGGAATTGACAGATATTATCAACAAATTGCCAAAAAAATTTACGGACATTATATCGGATGGCCTCTTAATATTATAATGCTTCCGGATAAAAGAATTATCTATATAACAACCTATATTCCTAAAAACAATATTTTCAAAAAAAAGGGATTTTTGACCCTGCTTCCATATTTTGCAAAACTCTGGCAAAAAAATCCAAAAAAACTGATAAGTCTTAATAAAAACATTCAAAAAAAACTTAAATTAAAAAACAATATTAATATTTCTAATATTTTAAAATACAGCGAAAATAATTTAAATAAAAATTTTGATTTTACATACGGAGGATTTAAAGGTGTTCATAAGTTTCCCGAATATAATAAATTCAAACTTTTACTGGATATTTATCTTCTTACAAAAAATCAAAAATATTTAAATATGCTTGATTTGACACTTACAAATATGGCAAGAAGTGGAATGGTTGATGAGGTTGAAGGAGGATTTTTCAGATACAGCACTATTGATGATTTTTCTATTCCCCATTTTGAAAAAATGCTTTATTCAAATGCTTTGATGATTAATATTTATTCTTTAACTTACAAATATCATCCGAAAAAACTTTATAAAAAGAGTGTTTTAAATTCCATAAACTGGCTTGAGAAATATTTCAAAAATAAAGACGGACTATTTTTTGCCGCAAGCAGTGCGGATTCTCCGAATGAAGGTGATTATTATATATTTACTACAAAAGAAATTTATAAGGCTTTAAAAAACATTCCGAATAAAAAAGAAATTTTAGATTATATACATTTTGATAAAGATGGAAATTTTGGAGAAAATAAAGAATTTTTATATTTTAAATTCAAAAAGCCTCCAAAAAATTTGGATAAATTTTTAAATAATTTAAAAAAATTAAGAAAAAATCATAAATTTCCTTTTATTGACAAAAAAGAGATACTCTCCTGGAATGCAATGATGGCAAGTGCATATTTTAAAGCTTCCGTCTTTAATAAAAGCTATATTTCAAAAGCTCAAAATTTAATTACTGCAATTTATAAAAATTTATATAAAAACGGTTTTTATCACTATAAATTAAAAAACAGACTTACAAAAAAAGCGACTTTGGAAGATTATGCTTATTTTTTAAGAGCATTGATTGATGCTTATGAACATACCCTTGATAAAAAATATTTACAAAAAGCCAAAATAATTTCAAATAAAATATGGTCGTTCCATAAAAATAAAAAATGGTATTTTGATAAATTTCCGGCTACTCTTAGTGAAAAAAGTTATCCAAGTGCCGTTAGTATGGCTTTAAATTCTTTGCTTGATTTTTATTCTTTAAAAAATGATTTTTTAAATTACGAAAAAACAAAAAACATTATAAAAAAACTGCCGGTAAAATTTGAATATGCGACATTACTTGAAGATAAATTAAAAATAAAATATAATATTTATATTATTAAAAACAAAAATCCGAATATTGATTTAAAAATTTATTATCCTTTTTATCTGTTTAAAAAAGTTAATTTGAATTTTTATGAAATATGCACGATTTATTCTTGTTTAAATACACTAAAGGAAGAAAATGTTGAAAAATTTTTTAAAAAAATCAAATATTAAAGAATTAAAAGCTTTAATAGATAATCTGACTTTATACAGTGCGGCTATGAGCTTTTATACGATTTTTTCTCTCATACCGGTGCTTTTGCTGGTTTTATCCATTTTTTCTTCCACTCCTTATTTTAAAAAATTTTATTCAAAACTTCAGGATTTTTTAATTTCAAACATTCTTCCTTCAAACCATATGCAAATGGAACATTACATAAACACATTTTTGACAAATTCCGCAAATATGGGAATTATCGGCGGAATTTATATTTTGGTTACTTCAATTTTATTTTTTGACAACTACGAAACAATTATAAGCAAAATTTTTGAACAGGAAAAAAGGGATTTGTGGGAGAAAATCAAACTTTACTGGACTATGATTACAATGTTTCCCATTCTTTTTGCCATTGCCATTTTTATTTCTATAAAAATTGAGTTTTTTTTGAATATATCTTTTGGATTTATTATTCCTTTTTTGATTATATGGCTTACATTTTTTTTGGCTTATAAATTAACCCTTAATGCCAAAACGGAAAAATATCCTCTTTTAGCTTCTTTTCTTACCACTTTTGCTTTTTTTATAGCGAAAAATGTATTTTTGTATTATATTTTATTTAATAAAACATATAAATCACTTTACGGTTCTATTTCTATTTTGCTTTTTTTGTTTTTATGGATTTATATTAACTGGATTATCTATTTTAGCGGAATTTATTTAATCAAATTTTTTGAAAACAAAATGTTACAAAATTACACAAAAAAAGAAAATTCTTAACCCTCTTATCTTTTTTTAACGCTTTTTAGATTGATTTTATTCTATTATGAAAATAAAAAGGAGTTTTAAATGTCAGAAATTTATTATCCTAAAAAGGAAATGTTTGAAAATCCCGCATTTAAAAATATGTGTGAATATAAAGATTTGGTAAAAGATTTTGAAGAAAATTTTGAAAACACATGGGGAAAACTTGCTGATAAAAAAATATCTTGGTTTGCTCCTTATGAAAAAGTATTAGATGAGAGTAACGCTCCTTTTTACAAGTGGTTTACCGATGGAAAATTAAATGTAGCATATCAATGTATAGACAGACATCTAAAAGACAAAAAGAACAAAGCCGCAATAATATGGGAAGGTGATAACGGAGAAAAAAGAATTATCACATATCTTGAACTTTACAAAGAAGTAAACAGATTTGCTAATCTTTTAAAATCTTTTGGAGTCACTAAAGGCGACAGGGTTGTTATATATATGCCTATGATTCCGGAAGCGGCTTTTGCAATGCTTGCGTGTGCTAGAATCGGTGCAATTCACAGTGTTGTTTTTGGCGGCTTCAGTGCCGAAGCACTTAAAGACAGAATCTTGGATGCCGAGGCTAAAATTGTTATTACTGCCGATGGAGCTTTTAGAAAAGGGAAACCTTATATGCTAAAACCGGTTGTGGATAAAGCACTCAAAGGCGTTGAATGTGTAGAAAAAGTTGTAGTGGTTGAAAGAAACGGTGAAGATATTGAGTGGCATCAAAAAGATGTAAGCTATAATGAATTGATTATTAATCAATCCAGTGTTTGTGAGCCGGAAATTATGGACAGCGAAGAACCTCTCTTTTTACTTTATACATCAGGAAGCACAGGAAAACCAAAAGGAGTGGAACATCATCAAGCCGGCTATATCCTTTGGGCACAGCTTACTATGGAATGGGTGTTTGATATAAAAGATAACGATACTTTTTGGTGCACTGCTGATGTAGGTTGGATTACAGGGCATACTTATATTGTTTACGGACCTTTGGCAGCCGGAGCTACAACTATTATGTTTGAAGGTGTTTTAACATATCCCGACAGCGGCAGGGCATGGCAGATGATTGAAGAATATAAAGTAAATCAATTTTATACAGCACCTACTGCTATTAGACTTTTACATAAAATAGGAGCTGATGAGCCTAAAAAATACGATTTAAATTCATTAAGAATTTTAGGAACCGTCGGAGAACCTATAGACCCGGAAGCATGGAAATGGTATTATGAAGTAGTAGGAAATGGAAGATGTTCTATTGTAGATACTTGGTGGCAAACGGAAACAGGAGGACATATGATTACCCCTCTTCCGGCAGCCACTCCAATTAAACCGGCAAGTGCAACTTTTCCGCTTCCAGGAATTTTTGCAGAAATAATTGATGAAAACGGAAATAAAATGAAAGCAAATGAAAAAGGGCTTTTATGTATTACAAAACCTTGGCCAAGTATGATTAGAACTATTTGGGGAGATAATGAAAGATTTGTAAAAAGTTATTTCTCTACCGCAAAAAAAGACGGTAAACCGGTTTATTTCTCGGGAGACGGTGCAATTTACGATGAAGACGGATATATTTTCATTACAGGTAGAGTTGATGATGTAATTAATGTATCAGGGCACAGACTCGGAACCGCTGAAATAGAAGCTTCCGTTCAAAAACATCCTAATGTAGCCGAAGTTGCAGTAGTAGGAAAACCTGATGAAATTACAGGAGAGAGTATTTTTGCTTATATCGTCTTAAAAAATAACGAAAATTTAGGCGAGGATGTTGAACTTATGAAAGAAATTAATGAAATTATCGCTACAGACATCGGAAATATTGCAAAAGTAAAAAGTTTTGCTTTTGTTCCGGGACTTCCTAAAACCAGAAGCGGTAAAATTATGAGAAGAATTTTAAGAAGTATTGCAAAAGGCGAAGAAATCACCCAAGACACTTCAACACTTGAAGACCCGAGTGTAGTGGAAAAAATCATTGAAATAGCGGGAAAATAAAAGAAAAAAATTACTTTTTTATTCCCTTTTTAGCTATAATTTCAAAAAAAAAGGATAGATAATGGATATTTCAAAAATCAAACCGGGCAACCCTGAAGAAGCAATCAATGTATTAATTGAAATTCCTAAAGGAAGTAACATTAAATATGAGCTTGATAAAGACAGCGGAGCTATTTTCTTAGACAGAATTCTTTACGGAAGTCAATTTTATCCGGCAAATTACGGATTTGTTCCAAATACTTTAGCAGATGACGGAGACCCTATTGATGTTTTAGTCCTAAGCAGTGAAGCCGTAATTCCGGGATGTATTATAAAATCAAGAATTATCGGTGTTTTTATTATGGAAGATGAAAATGGACAAGATGAAAAGATAGTAGCGGTTCCAACTATTAAACTTGACCCTAAAATGGCTAAAATAAATTCTCTTGAAGATTTACCTGAAATTGAACTTGCTCAAATAAAGCACTTTTTTGAAACATACAAAGACTTTGAACCCGGGAAATGGGTAAAAGTTACAGGATTTGACGGAAGAGAAAAAGCAATTGAATTTGTAAACAAATCTATCGCAAATTACAAATAAGAAAGATTTTTTTCTTTCTTAAAAATAAATTTTATAATAAATTCCCAAATATTGATTTTTTGTATAACTTTCCGGCTCAAATGCGGTGTAGTTTTTATTGTTTAAAATAATTTTGAAATTATTTGAAGCATTTATATGCCATAAATCATATTTATAAAAAACTCCAAAAATTTTATTTTCATCAAAATTATAACCAATATCTATTTTACCCGTAAATCCTGAAGTATTTCCCAAATTAACCGTAGGATTGTTTCCTAAATATATTTTTAGCTCAGGGTTAAAAGCATATTGATATTGAAAATCCGTTTTAATAAATAATTTATTTAACATAAATCTATAATCCATCCCGCTTGCAATATAACTCCAATAATATTGCTCATTATAATCTCCCGAAGCATTTGAACATCCTCTGTTCCAAAATCTATAACCGATTTTGATGTAATAAGGTCTAAAA
>JALVWY010000037.1 GCA_027023105.1 Campylobacterales bacterium
TGCACAAGTTCAAGTGCCGATAAAATCATAAAATGGGCAATAAAACAAAACAAAAAAATATATTTCCTGCCTGATAAAAATTTAGGGCAAAATATGGCAAAAATTTTAAATTTAAAAGCTTCTGTTATAAGAGAAGATAATTGGCAAAAAAGTGATATTATCTGTTTTGACGGGCACTGCTCCGTTCATCAGCTTTTTATGCCTGAACACATTGATTTTTATAAAGAGAGATTCCCGGATATAAAAATAGCAGTTCATCCGGAATGCTCCCCGGAAGTTTGTGAAAAAGCCGATTTTATAGGCTCAACATCTCAGATATTAAATTATGTAAAAGCTCACCCTAATGAAAAAATGGCAATAGGAACGGAATTTAATTTTGTAAACAGAATGAAAAGAGATATAAATCCAAATATTTTCGTTTTATCTTCAACAAAACCCGAGTGCCCTTCAATGAATGAAACGACAGCAAAAGAGCTGTATGATTTATTAATAGCAATAGACAAAGGCACTCCTTATAATGAAATAAAAGTGGATGAAAATATTGCAAAAAACGCTTTAAAATCATTAAATCAAATGATGGAGATAACAAAATGAATCTAATGAATTTTCAAATAATAGATTTTTTAAAAGAAGTTTTAAAAGAGGATATAGGAAGAGGAGATTTAGCAAGAGATATTATCCCAAATAAAATTATAAATGCAAGAGTTATTGCAAAAAGCGAAGGTGTAATAGCAGGAATCGAATATATAAAAAATTTCTCATATTTAGCAGATGTAAAATTTGATTTTAATTTTGATGATGGAGATTTATATAAAAACGGAGATGTGATTTTTATACTAAGCGGAAGCGCAAAAGATATTTTAAGCATTGAAAGAAGTCTTTTAAACATTCTTCAACACGCAAGCGGAATTGCAAGCAATGCTTATGAATTTACAAAAAGAGTAAAAAAACTAAAAATCCTAGATACCAGAAAAACAAGACCGCTTCTTAGAAACTTTGAAAAATATGCAAGCAAATGCGGGGGAGTTACAAATCATAGACTCGGGCTTGATGATTGTTTAATGTTAAAAGATACCCATTTAGCAACATTTAAATCCATTAAAGAGGCTATTGAAATTTCAAGAGCGAATATTCCTTTTACAACAAAAATAGAAGTTGAAGCCGAAACTCTAACTCAGGCAAAAGAGGCTATGGAGGCTGGAGCGGATATTGTAATGTGTGATAATATGGATTTTGAAACTATAAAAAAAGTAGTTGAATTTAGAAATAAAAATTACCCAAAAACCCTGCTTGAAGCCAGCGGAAACATTACTCTTGAAAATCTTAAAAATTATGAAGATTTAGGAGTAGACGCAATAAGTAGCGGGGCTATAATTCACCAAGCGACATTTAAAGATTTTTCTATGAAAATTAAAGGATAAGCCATTTTAATAGAAGATAAAAATTTTGAATTCGGGCATTTTATAGGTGTTAAAAAAGCGGATGAATTTAAAAAATATATCAAAGAGAAATTTAACCGCGATTTAGCCCCTTGGGATTTTGTAATCACTCAAGATGAAGTAAGGGATTTAGCATATTGCTATAATCCACATAAAGGAATAGAAAGAATAGACAATATCCCCGAAACTTCTAAACTCAGAATCAAAAACGCCCCTGTTTTCACACCTCTTGATATTTATCAAAAATGTGCTATTTACGCTATGAATGAAGCTACGGCTACACTTCTTACAGGACGATTTGGTAGCGGGAAAACTCTGCTAGCTACCGCTATGGCATTAAGTTTAACGAAAAAGAAAATTTTTATAACCCGTCCTCCTATTGGAATAAGCAGCGCTTATGATATAGGCTTTTTACCGGGAAGCAAAGATGAAAAAATGCTAGAATGGGCAGGCGGATTTTTAAGTGCTTTGAATTTTTTATACAAAGATGTAAAAGGGCAAAATTACGATTCAATTAAATCTCAGCTTTTCTTTGAAAAATTTGAGATAATTCCTCTTAATATGATTCAAGGAGTTTCAATTCTTGAGGGTGAAATTTTAATAGTGGATGAAGTGCAATTAGTTACGAGAGAATATATGAGTATGATTTTATCTAGGATGAGTGAAGGCTCTAAATTATTTTTACTTGGAGATATTCATCAAACATATTCAACAATTAATAAACAAGACAGCGGTCTATATAGACTTCAACAGGTATTACCGCACGAAGCATTGGCACATGTGGATTTACAAAAGATTTATAGAAATTCTTTAACGGAAATTGCTTTGAAATTATTAGAATAAAAAGAGCTTAAAGATTGTGCTCTTTTTTATATTCTAAAACAGCTTGATATACTTCGTCTTTTAAATGAAGTTTCTCTTTTTTGAGTTTTTCAAGTTCAAGTTCATCAATATGCTCTCTTCCGGCTTCTGCATCATCAATTAATTTATTAAGTTCATTATGTCTTTGAATTAATTTATCAATATGAGGATTTTCCGCAGCGGCTTTCTCCATTACAGGTAATAATTCAGGGCAACATTCTTTAAACATTACTTCTCCTTTTTTTAAAATTATATCAAATAATACAGCAACTATCTCCTATTTCTTCATCTTCATCATCAAATTCTTCATAAAAATCGTCATATTCTTCATCATATTCTTTTGTTTGGGGCTTACACTTCTCGCAAAAAACGATTTCGGCTTCTTCATTCTTTTTTAAAAATTCTTCTACTTCTTCAAACAGTGCCACATCTAAATACTCGGCTTTATTATTAAATTCAAAATCATCTTTTTTTTCAAACACCTCATCGCACATATCACTGTGAACTTCCACAACTTCATCGTAACTTATTATCGTATATCCCATTTTACGCCTTTATTTTCAGATTAAACAGTTTTTGATAATCATTTTTTATATCAAGTTCCACAAACGGAGCATGAAAACTTTTCCAATTCAAATCAATATGTCTTGGAACCGGAAAAACTCCTCTTGGACCGTTAATTACGGCAATTTTTACGCTTGAGCCTTTTGGAACTTTTAAAAACGCACTTTTTTTATATTTGTATTTTTGTGAATTTATCTCCACTGCAATTTCAGCACTTCTTTTGTCTATAAATTTAGAAGGCTCTTTTATCATTTCATCAAGTTCTTTTATTTTGACATCATATAATTTAAAAAATTCTCTAAGCATTACAAGATGTGTTTTTATCTTTTCATCTACATTCGGAAGCTGTTTTGAAGCTTCTATACAAAAAGCTTTTATATTATGCTCCAAACACCATCCGGTTAACGCTTTTTTTTGCTCATCGTGAATATGGGAAGTAAATGTTTTGGTATTTATAAGAGATAATTTTTTATGCAAATATTTATTTGCATTACTTCTTACAAATTCCGCCTCGCTATAAAGATTAAAATGCTTATACTGTCTTTCGTCTATTACAACAGACTGACCCCAGTCTTTTTTATTTTCAAGATTAAATCCGTATCCGTCGTGCATAGAAATAAGAATATCCGGTTTATAGTTTAAAATAGCCTCTTTCAAAAGTCCCACGGCATAAAAATCAGGGTCTTTTTTTGAAATATATTCAAATTTTCTGTTCATATCTCCGTTATAACCCCTTACATCTGCTAAAACGGAAGTAAAATTACTTCTTGGAATAATCAAAAGCTCACCTTTTTCAAGTGTAGCGTCAATAAGCATATCGGCAGCTTTATAAGCTCCCATTTCATTACCGTGTATTCCGCCTATCAACATTACCCTGAATTTAGATTTTTTAGCCTTCTTATGAAAATATTCAAAAGGCTTTTTAGGTAAGACAAAATGACTTTTATAAAAATCTTTCCCAAATAAAGGAGTTATAACCGCGCTACTTAACAAAGAAGCTTTTAAAAATTTTCTACGGTCCATTTTAAACCTTTTT
>JALVWY010000038.1 GCA_027023105.1 Campylobacterales bacterium
ACACAAGAAGAAATTTCAAAACTTTTTAAAAAAGATAGGACTGTTATTACAAGGCATATAAATAATATTCTTAAAGATAAAGAAGTAGATGAAAAAAGCAATGTGCAAAAAATGCACTTTGCTCATTTGGATAAACCAATTAAATTGTATAGCTTAGATATAGTATTAGCTGTGAGATATAGAACCAAATCATCAACAGCAATAAAATTTAGAAAATGGGCTACAATTGAAATTTAAAATTGAAAATGAAAAGTGTAAATAAGAAAGAGGAAAATTATTTTTTACCGCCTTTTGGAGCGCAGTTTCCTCTTCCTTTTCCTGATGGATTGCCTGTTGTGCTTGGCATATTTGGTGCACAATTTTTTGTTTTTGCCATTTTTTACTCCTTTTGTTTGATTTTGTTGGCATTGAAATTATAAAAAAAGGAGGTGTGAAAAATCGTGAAAAATATATTGGAGAAATTATTAGATATTAAAGGAAGTAGTAAAAATTTAGCTTATGAATTGATTGATGCAGGTATACCTTATGATGAAGAGGAAGCGGATAAATTAGCAGCTTCGATTAGAAAATGGAAAGAAAACGGCAAAATTCCTAAAAAATGGAAAATGAATGTTAATAAAGTAGCAGAAAAGTTGGGAATTAAAGGTTTAGATGAAAAAGATAAAAAATTATTAGAATGTGCTTTTGTGAATTTTTTGAAAGAGATTAAAATATCATATTATGAAAATAAAGAAATTGATAATATAAAAGCTTTAATTCTTCTTGTTTTTATGTTAATTCTTGATAAAGATATTGTAGATAAACATATTGAAAGAGAGTGGAGAAATTTATATGAAAAATTAAATATAGAGGAAAAAAATGAAAACTAAATATATTTTTTCAATGGGTGAAATTAAAAGAAAAGATAATTCAATAGCCTTTAAAAACGAAAAAGGTTGGGTTTATATTCCGGTAGAGCAAATTAGAGAGATTTATTTTTTAAATGAAGTGAGTCTAAACTCAAAATTTTTGGATTTTTGTAGCAAAGCCGGGATAGTTTTGCATTTTTTTAATTATTATGGAAATTACAGCGGGACATTTTTCCCAAGAAGAAAATATATAAGCGGGAATCTGACAATAAAGCAAGCATTAGCTTTTCAAAATAGAGAAGTTATAGCAAAATCAATAGTTTTGGCTATTTCAAAAAATATTTATGAAGTTTTATATCACTATTACAGACACGGCAAAAAGGAGCTAAAAGATTATTTTGAATATCTCAAAAAAGTAGAAAATTATCTTCAAAAAGCAAAAAATATCGAACAGATTTTATTTATAGAAGGACAAATATGGGCTGGGTTTTATGAGAGTTTTAAGCTATTTTTGCCAGAGGATTTTTGGATGAAAAAGCGAATTAAAAGACCGCCCGATAATCCAATAAATGCACTTATTTCATTTGGAAATACTTTGCTTTATACAAAGACAATTAGTGCAATATATCTTACTCATCTTGACCAGTCAATAAGTTACCTTCACTCTCCAAGTGAGAGCAGATTTAGTCTAAGCCTTGATTTAAGCGAAGCATTCAAGCCTATTATTGTGTTTAGAACTATTTTTGATTTGGTAAACCGCAGAAAAATTCAAATTAAACATTTTGAAAAGAGATTTAATTATGCACTTTTGAATGAAGAAGGCAAAAAGATTTTTATTAAAGCATTTGAAGATAGACTGAATGAGAAATTTAAACATCCAAGACTTAAAAGAATGGTTAGTTTCCAAAGCGCTATAAAATATGACGGGTATAAACTTATAAAATATTTGATAGAAGGCAAAGAATTTATGCCGTTTTTACTTAAGGAAAAAATGTGAAAAATTATAAATATAATTATATTTTTTTGATGTATGATATTGCAGATGAAGAAAGCGAAGCCGGCAAAAACAGAGTTGCAAAAGTATTTAAAATCTGCAAAAAATATCTTTCCCATCATCAAAAATCGGTTTTTCGCGGAGAAATAACTCCTAGTAATTTAATAAAACTTAAAAATGAACTAAAAAAAACAATAGATGAAAAACTTGACTTTATAAGCATTATAAAACTCAAAAATAAAAATTCTTTTGATGAAGAGTCTTTTGGTCAAAACATAGACGATTTGTTTATCTAAATTTCCAACCATTCTTAGTTGACAAGGCTTTAAAATAGCGATATAATGGTATTGAGAAAGAGATTTTTGAAAAATTTTTGTTTTTTAAAAATTGATTGGAAAAAGCCGAGATTTAGGGAAGATTAGTTTCAAAAAGCCCTAAATTTAATAGGTTCCACCGAAACAATAGTTGTATTGAAACTTTTTAATTACCTTCGTGATGAACAATTCGATTTTTGTTCCACCGAAACAATAGTTGTATTGAAACACTTCACCATAGCCCTACGATAATTAAAATCATAAGTTCCACCGAAACAATAGTTGTATTGAAACTTGTTTTGATTTTCTATATCATTTAAAGTGCTTTTCGTTCCACCGAAACAATAGTTGTATTGAAACGTATTCTCAATAACTTTAACCTCACTTTGCCATTCCGTTCCACCGAAACAATAGTTGTATTGAAACAATAATTCATTGCTTCCGCAACTTGTCCGCTCGAATGTTCCACCGAAACAATAGTTGTATTGAAACGATTATAAATTTATGATATTTACATACAATAGCCTTGTTCCACCGAAACAATAGTTGTATTGAAACGAGTATAAATTTATGATATTTACATACAATAGCCTGTTCCACCGAAACAATAGTTGTATTGAAACAAATTTTCACTTTATCTGATATTGCATCATAATATGTTCCACCGAAACAATAGTTGTATTGAAACACCAGCAAAAAAGCACACAAGGAAGAGAGCAAAAAGGGTTCCACCGAAACAATAGTTGTATTGAAACCAGGTGGGTTGTCCCTGTAATAAATGTGTAAGAAATAGTTCCACCGAAACAATAGTTGTATTGAAACTTACATTTTGGTCTGATGTTCCAAGTCTTTTTTTCTCTTGTTCCACCGAAACAATAGTTGTATTGAAACACTTTATACATTACATCTCCTTTTTTTTGTTAAATTATGTTCCACCGAAACAATAGTTGTATTGAAACTAATAAGCCCCTTTTTAAAGTTCTTTTAAAATCTCGTTCCACCGAAACAATAGTTGTATTGAAACCCTAAAGTATAACTTTGTTCGTTTGCCATTTAAGGTTCCACCGAAACAATAGTTGTATTGAAACCGGCTTATGCGGGAGACGGTGAAAACAATATTACATAGTTCCACCGAAACAATAGTTGTATTGAAACAAAAATATTTTTGATATAACTCAATTAAGCTGACACGGAATTATGAATGGTTTCGTAGTAATTGCCTTAATAGATAATTTATATTAAAAAAATTATTTAATTTTACAAATCATTTAAAATTTCCGGGTCAAATTTGAATATTTTTTTATATTCTTCATAAAGTTCAGGATAGTGGGTTTTTAGTGTATTTGGTTTTAGGAAGAAATATTCGGTAGTAACTGCTAAAAATTCGGCGTAGTTTGTGTATGCGTAATCGTCAATGATTCTGTCTTTACTTGCTTTTTCATAAGTTTCATTAAAAACTTTTTGAAAATGATTATAATCATTGTGGGCGAATACAGGAATACCATCAACCATTCCGTCTTCAAAATCAAGTTCATGTGCAAATTCGTGGATAATTACATTTCTTTTTTTGTATTTGAAAATGTCTCTTTTTGCTTCGTCCCATGCGATAATTACACTGTCTCCTACACTTTCACCGCTTATTAACATCTCTTTTTGAATAATTCCGTTATATTGTTCTATATGCTTTTTTATTATTGTGTGTGGATAAATATAGATATATTTTAAGGAAGGATAGCAAAAATTTTTATATGCCAGAGTAGGTAAACAGGCATAAAAAGCGGTCATTATTTTCATTTCTTCCGTTAAATCAAGATATCTTGGAATAAAAGTTTTTTCCGTTATAAATCTTTTTATTTTGTATTCTATAATTTCTTTTAAATGAGGGGGAAGTTTATTGTATAAATCTATTTTAGATAATTCATCTTTGCACCAGCAGGGTTTTTGCTGTAATTTTTTTAGATAAAATTTAAATTTTATATAGTCAAGTATTTCGTATAATAAGAAAAGAAGAAAAATTCCCCATAAGATTATGAGAAGTTTTAAAAAATTATCCAACTATTGCCTCAACAGCTTTAAATCCGGCGGCTGCAAGTAAAATAGAACCGACTACATTTATTAGAATATAAACACTTCCTTCTATCAAAAGTCCGTTTCTATATAAGAAAAAACTTTCAACTGCAAATGTTGAAAATGTAGTTAAAGCTCCCATCATTCCGGTTGTGAGAAGAGATTTTAAATAAGGGTTTTGAATGATTGAAAATTGAATAAGTCCGATTAATATACCAAGTGTAAAGCTTCCTATTAGGTTTACGGCAATAGTTCCAAATGGAATATCGTGTTTAAAAGCGGTATTTACAAATCCCGCCGTGTATGCTCTTAAAATTGCCCCGATAAATCCACCGATACCGATTGCTAAATATGTGTCAAATTTCATTTAAGCTCCTTTATATTCTTTGTCTAAAATTTTTTGCATCTCTTTTTTTGTCTCTTCATACCAGTTTGGTTTTTCGTTTGGATAAAAACTTTTTAGAAATATTACCTTAATTTTTTGTTTTTCAATAATAAAATTTTCTTTAAATGCAAAAGGAAGATTTATTATTACAAAAGGTTGCACTTTTAAGTTTAATTTCTCGGCAATTCCTTTAACACCGCTTTTCCATTTAATCATTTTTGTAGGGTCTTTTTTATTTCTGGTGCCTTCAGGAAAAATAACAATTTTAAAGCCTCTTTTAACTCTTTGTTTTATATCTTTTATAAGTTGTATAATGCTTCTTTTATTGCTTCTGTCTGTTAAAATCATATCGCTTTTTGTAAGCATATATTTAATTATAGGAGTTTCTCCAAGCTCTTTTTTTGCCACCCATATAAGTTTTTCAGGAATTATTGTTTCCATTAAAGATATATCCATATTGTTTGTGTGGTTGCCTATTAAAAGATTTGCATCTTTATCGAGTTCGCCTTCTATAATAATCTCTTTTGCAAACATTTTTGTTAAAGTTTTAGAGCATTGTTTTCTGTATTTAAGTTCGTTTTTGGGATTTATACCGCAAAGAATAGAAGCTTTTAAAATGGATATTCCTCCATACAAACTTTTTATTAAACCGTTTGCTGATTTAATTATTTTCATTTACCCATCCTATCTTTTTATCTATTTTTATTTCTACGAAATTTCTTGATTTTTTTAATATTTTTACTTTTTGTGGTCTTTTTACTACATAAATCACCGTTGAATTATATGTCGGTAATATTTTGACTTTATCACCTTTTTTTAAATAAATTTCACCTTTTGGTAAAAAAGGCAGAATTAAAGGAATTGTAAAAATAAGAGGTATTATCAAAAGCCATATTTTTTGGTATATTAAAAATATTATAAGACCTATGGCTATTAAAATAAGATATAAAATATTTAAAGGTGTAAAAAAATCGGTGCTGTTCGGATTTATATTCGTTTGAGTGCTTATGGTGTTTTCTTTTAAAATTATAGGAATTTTTATTTTTTGTAAATTTCCGTTTTTTGTATTTAAATAATAAAAAATTAAATTTTTTTGTGTCCTTGGCAAAATAATGTAATAACTTGCCTCGTTTAAACTGTCAAGAGTTAATTTGTTTTTATTGCTTAGATTAAAATCTTTTAAATTACATCTTTTTTGACACTGAATGGTAAAAGATAATAGTGTTTGCTTATCATCATATTTTGTTGAAATAGGATTTGTAACATTCAAATTATCTGCAACAACTCCGCAAAAATTTTTTATTTTCGGAATAGGGATGGTTTTTATTATTTTGTTAAAATTTATTGTTTGATTTATATCTTCTCCGTAAAGCATAATTTCGTGAGAAGAGTTGTTGTCTTCAAATGTTACATTTAAATCATAAATATAAGGATTTGGCTTTGTAATATTCATATCAATATTATCAAGATTTATTATTTGAAGTTGGGTTGTGGAGGAAAGGATTTTTATTTTAAGATTTACTATTTGATCTTGATAATATTCTTTTTTTAGATTAAGATAATTTATAATCAAATTATTTTGGGCAAATATGAAAATAGGAAAAAATAAAAAAAAGAGTTTTTTCATTTTAGGGCTATGTTATAGTTTTTTTGAAATTTTGTAATATAGCTGAAAAATTTTTTTCTTTGTTTACCCCAAAGGGTTATTTTTGCCGATTTTTTAATTTTTAAAGGATTAATCCATTTGCCGTTATGCATTACTCCAAAATGCAAATGCGGTCCTGTGGAAAGTCCGCTGTCTCCTAAAAAGCCTATTATTTGACCTTGTTTTACCCATTCTCCGTTTCTAAGACCTTTTGGCCAGGCGTGTAAATGGGCATATAAAGTTATATATCCGTATTTATGTTTGATTTCAACAGCTCTTCCATAGCCTCTTATCCATCCTTTATAGATTATTTTTCCATTGGCTACAGAATGTATAGGTGTTCCTACTCTGTTTACAAAATCTATTCCGTCATGCATTCTCCATTTGTGTAAAATAGGATGAAATCTCATCCCGAAATATGAAGAAATTCTTTTATAATGAAGGGGTGCCGGTAAAAACATACCTTTTAAGCTTTTGGCGTGTTCGTCATAATATCTTCCATCTACAGGATTTAAAAATGCCTGATAATGATAATATCTGTTTTTTACACAGGCGTATAATATTTTGATATCTTTTATTCTTCCATAGCGGGCTTTTGCCTGATAAATTATATTGATTTGTGTATTTTTAGGAATTTTTCTAAAATCTATTTTGTCTGAAAAGATTGAAACAAGTTTTCTTGAAAGGCTTGAAAGGCCTGTTGCTTTATAAATATCATAACTTAAATAATTGTTTATTGTTATAGTGGCTTTTTTTGTAAATGTATCGTAGATTATAGGGACAATGTGTTTTACAAATTTATTGTTTTTTGTTTTGATTATTTGAAGTTGTTCTTTTGAATTTAAAGGTATTAAAACCTGTTTGAAATCTCCGTTATTTTTTAGAATAAATATATTTTCTCCAACCGGAATATGAGAAACTTCTCTTTTTAATTCAGTAGACATATTGTAATAAATATTAAGAGGAATTTTATTGGATTTTAAGAAACGATAAAAGCTAAAATCCGATTTCCATGTTAAAATTTCTACTTTATAAGCCAATAAATATAAAGGAATAAGAAAAAGAAATAAAAATTTTTTCATTTAATAAAACCTTGTATCATTTTTATTCCGTCAATTCCGCCTAAAATACTCTGCATTGCTCTTTCAGGGTGAGGCATAAGTCCGAATACATTTTTGTTTTTATTGCAAATTCCGGCAATAGAATCAATACTTCCGTTCGGATTTAATTCATTTCCATCTTTATCGCAATATTTTAAAATAACCTGTCCGTTGTTATACATATCTTGAAGAATGTTTTCATCAACCTTATAGTTACCTTCTGCGTGTGCTATAGGAATATTAACGATATCTCCTATATTTAAATTTTGAAGGAATTTATTTTCATTATTGATTACTTTTAGATGATGAAATTTAGAAATAAAATGTAAATTTTCATTTCTGGTCATTGCACCTGGGAGTAAGTGAGATTCTAAAAGAATTTGAAATCCGTTACAAATTCCCAAAACATATCCGCCTTTATTTGCAAATTCGCTTACTGCTTTCATAATAGGGGAAAATCTGGCAATAGCACCGCTTCTTAGGTAATCTCCATAACTGAATCCACCGGGCAAGACGACTAAATCGTAATTATCCAGTTTTTCTTCGCTATGCCATATAAAATCAGCTTTTGCTCCTATTTTCTCAAAAGCCCATTTTGTATCCCTGTCACAGTTTGTTCCGGGGAATACAACTACAGCTACTTTCATTCTTTTACCTCTATTTCATAGTTTTCTATAACAGGGTTTGCTAAAAGTTCATCAGCCATTTTTTTTGCTTCTTTAATCGCTTTTTCTCTGTCTTTTGTATTAATATCAACTAAAATCTCTTTTCCGACTCTGACATTTTCAACATCTTCAAAACCTAATGTATTAAGAGCGTGTAAAACCGCTTTTCCCTGAGGGTCTAAAACACCTTTTTTTAGATGAACGATAACTGCTACTCTCATTTTGATTCCTTTAATCTTTTTAATACTTCTTTATATGCTTCTTTTATGTCCCCTAGATTAAATCTGAATAAATCTTTATCCATTTTTTGACCTGTTTTTTTGTCCCACAGTCTGCAACTGTCAGGTGTGATTTCATCGGCTAAAATTATATTGCCGTCTTTGTCTTTACCGAATTCTATTTTGAAGTCTACTAAAATTAAGCCCACTTTGTCAAAAAACCGAGTTAAAAACTCGTTTACTTTTCTTCCGTATTCTCTTAAAACATCAAGTTCTTTTCTATTTTCTACCAAGTTTAAAATCATAGCGTGGTCGTCATTAATCAAAGGGTCGTTTAAATCATCGTTTTTGTAATAGAATTCCACTATGGTAAAAGGAAGCTTTGTCCCTTCTTTAAGTCCTAATCTTTTAGACAGACTTCCAGCTGCTATATTTCTTACAACCACTTCTATTGGAATAATATCCACTTTTTTTACAAGTTGTTTAGTAGCGTCTATTTTTTTGATTAAATGTGTCGGAATCCCTTCTTTTTGCAAAGCTTCAAAAATAAGTGTTGTAATTTCGCAGTTCAGTGCACCTTTGCCTTCTTCGCTTGAAGCTTTTTCCCCGTTGAATGCAGTTAGAGAATCTTTATATTCGCATATAACTTCATTTGGATTTTCGGCTTCATAAATTCTTTTTGCTTTTCCTTCATATAACAGTTTCATATTTTCTCCCTTATTTATATTCTTTTTCTATGATTAAAGCTTTTAAAATATTTGCCCCTGTTAAAAGTTGTAAATCATTTGCCGGATTTATCTCTTTTTTAGGATTTTGTTTTTTGATTTTTTTATGGTCTATTTTTGCAAGTTCCGCTTTTAAATGGTCTTTTAAATTTACTTCTTTTAATGAAATGCCTTCTTTTTGAGTTTCAATTTTAGCAGGATGAACTATAATATCAGGTGTTACACCTCTTGCTTGGATT
This sequence comes from Campylobacterales bacterium, assembly GCA_027023105.1. GTDB lineage: Bacteria > Campylobacterota > Campylobacteria > Campylobacterales > Nautiliaceae > JALTBU01. The sequence continues at coordinate 9,201 of JALVWY010000038.1, forward strand.
GTTCTTCCGCTTGGAAGATAATATCTGGCAATCGTAAGTCTTAGAGCTTCGTCTTTATATCCGGGAATTGGCAATATCGCCTGAACGCTTCCTTTACCAAAAGTTGTTTCCCCTACAATTACGGCTCTTTTGTGATCTTGCAGTGCTCCGCTTACAATTTCACTGGCACTGGCACTTCCTCCGTTTACTAACACAACAATAGGAATGTTTTTGTATGTTCCGAAATAGTGTGCTTTATATACTGTGTCTTCGCTTTTTATTCTTCCTCTTTGTGAAACTAAAATTCCCTTGTCAATAAATAAATCCAAAGTTCCTACCGCTTGGTTTAAAAGTCCTCCCGGATTATTTCTAAGGTCAATTATAATACCTTTTTTACCTTGGCTTTTAAGTTTAGGCAATATTTTTTTAAGAGAGTTTACTACATTTTTATCAAAAGACGCTATTCTTATGTATTCTATTTGAGGGTATCCTTTTAAATCTTTTGCTTTTACGGATTTTATTTTTATAATAGCTCTTGTAATGGTTACTTTAAAAGGTTTACCGTTTCTTACTATTGTTAAAGTAATTTTAGTTCCCGGTTTTCCTCTCATTAAATTAACATCTTCATCAAGGCTTAAATCAAGTGTTGCTTTATTGTTTATTTTAAGAATAATATCTCCGGCTTTAATTCCGGCTTTATATGCAGGAGTATCGTCAATAGGTGAAATAACAGTTAAAACACCGTTTTTCATTCCAACCACAATTCCAAGCCCTCCGAATTCCCCGCTTGTTTCTATTTTGAGGGTTTTATAAGATTTTTTATCAAGATAGCTTGAATGTGGGTCAAGATTTGGCAAAAGTCCTTTTAGTGCTTTATTTACAATAGTAGTTGTGTCCAGTTTATCCACATAATACGATTCAATCATATTTACCACACGGACAAATTTTTCATAGGCTGCAAGTCTGCTTTGCTTGGTCTCTGCAAATATGGAAGATACAATCATAAGCATTAAAATAAGTTTTTTCAAAATAATCTCCTAATAGATGTTTTTGAAATTCTATTTTAATTTAGGGTAAAAATCAAGGATAAATACCGATATACCAATAAAAGAGAATAATTAAAAAAAGATATACAGATAACTTGACATTGATTGACTAAACTTGATATAATTACAGCAACTAAAATTTAAGGAGGAAATATGGAAAAGTTATTTGAAAAATTAACAAACCAAATGATGGAAAGTATTGAGAGCGGGCTTAGTCTTGCGCTGCATAATAAAAATCCGGAAGTGCATCCGCTTCATGTAGTTTGGGGGCTTATTACAAATACAAATACAGTGCTTAATCAGGCTTTTAATAAAATGGGAGTTGATAAAACCGCTATTGAACTTGAACTTAAAAGTGCTGTGGACAGGTTACCGAAAGTAGACAATATTACAAAAGAATCTATTAGAATAGGCAGAGAATTAATTGAAAGTTTACAAAAAGCCGAAGCTCTTGCTACAAAAATGGGGGATAAATTCGTAGCTGTTGATACCTGGCTTATCGCAAATCTTGACAGTTTTAAAGATGTTATAGGAAAATTCGTTGATTTAATGGAGCTTAAAAAAACTCTTGAAGCAATAAGAGGAGATGCAAAGATAGAAAGCAAAACAGCGGATGAAAACCTTGATTCACTTAATAAATACGGAATTGATTTGACTGAAAAAGCAAGAAAAGGGGAACTTGACCCGGTAATAGGAAGAGATGAAGAAATAAACAGAATGATTCAAATTCTTATTAGAAAAACAAAAAATAACCCGATTTTATTAGGAGAGCCGGGTGTTGGTAAAACAGCGCTTGTTGAAGGACTTGCTCAAAGAATAGTAAAAAAAGAAGTTCCTACAAGTATACAAAATAAAAAACTTATTGCTCTTGATATGACCGCACTTATTGCAGGAGCAAAATACAGAGGTGAATTTGAAGACAGACTAAAAGCTGTTGTAGATGAAGTAAAAGCAAATCCGAATATTATTTTGTTTATTGATGAAATTCACACAATCGTAGGAGCCGGTGCGAGCGAGGGAAGTATGGACGCTGCAAATATCCTAAAACCGGCACTTGCAAGAGGAGAGCTTAGAACTATCGGTGCTACAACACTTAAAGAATATAGAAAATATTTTGAAAAAGACGCGGCACTTCAAAGAAGATTCCAACCTGTAAAAGTGGATGAACCAAGCGTAAATGAAGCTATTAGAATCTTAAGAGGTCTAAAAGACAGACTTGAAGCTCACCATCAGGTAATTATTAAAGATGAAGCGTTAGTTGCGTCTGCAAAACTTACAGACAGATATATTACAGACAGATTCTTACCGGATAAAGCGATTGATGCGATAGACGAAGCGGCGGCTGAAATTAGAATGCAAATAGAATCTGAGCCGTTTGAACTTTCTAAAATCAAAAGAGAAATTGAGCAGTTAATGGTTGAAAAACAGGCTCTTGAAATGGAAGGAAGTGAGAGTGATAAAATTAAAAAAAGATTAGAAGAAATAGAAAAAGAGCTTGCTAATCTTGAAGAAGAAAAAAGAAAACTTGAAAGCAAATATGAAGAAGAAAAAAGAGTATTAAAATCTATTGCCGATTTGAAAGAACAAATAGAAAAATTAAAAGTGGAAGCGGAAATTGCAAAAAGAGAAGGAGATTTTAGCAAAGCCGCTGAAATTGAGTATGGAAAAGTTGTTGAAATGAATAAACAGCTTGAAGGGCTTGAAAAAAAATGGGAAGAAATGCAAAAAGACGGAACCCTTCTTAAAAATGCGGTTGATGAAGAATCTGTTGCAGATGTTGTCAGCAAATGGACAGGTATTCCTGTAAATAAAATGCTTCAAGGCGAACTTGAAAAAATATTGCATGTTGAAGATGAGCTTAAAAAATGGGTTGTAGGTCAAGATGAAGCAATTAAAGCGGTTGCCAGAGCTATTAAAAGAAATAAAGCAGGGCTTGGAGACCCTAATAGACCGATTGGAAGCTTTATGTTTTTAGGTCCGACAGGGATTGGAAAAACGGAAACAGCAAAAACACTAGCCAGATTTTTATTTGATGATGAAAAAGCTTTAATCAGATTTGATATGAGTGAATATATGGATAAAGTATCTGTATCTAAATTAATAGGTGCAGCTCCCGGATATGTAGGATATGAAGAAGGTGGACAGTTAACAGAAGCTGTTAGAAGAAAACCTTACAGTGTGATTTTGTTTGATGAAATAGAAAAAGCACACCCTGATGTGTTTAATATTCTTTTGCAGGTGCTTGATGACGGAAGACTGACTGATAATAAAGGTGTAACCGTTGATTTTAAAAACACAATAATTATCTTAACAAGTAATATTGCAAGTGATATTATTATGGAAATAAAAGATAATGAAGCAAGAAAAGAAGCGGTATGGGCGGAGCTAAAAAGAAGAATGAAACCTGAATTTTTAAACAGACTCGATGAAGTTGTGGTATTTAATCCACTAGGAAAAGAACAGGTTACAAAAATTGTTGATATTTTACTTAGAAATATTACAAAAAGATTATCTGAAAGAGATATTGAACTTGTTTTGAGCAATTCAATTAAAGAATTTATAGCAGAAGTCGGATTTGACCCGATTTTTGGTGCTAGACCGCTAAAAAGAGCATTGGCTGATGTGGTGGAAGATAAATTAGCCGAGCTTATTTTAGGTGGTAATCTCAAAGACGGAGACAAAGTGGAATTTGATGCCGATGAAAATAACATTATCGTTAAAGTAAACGGAGTAGAAGTGGCAAAAGAGCCTAAATAATCCCTCCTTTTTCTTCTTTTTGTCTTTTTTATGTTAAAATTATGCAAAAAAGGCATAAAATGTATTTCAAACAAAAAACCATTGAAAAAATAAAAAAATCAAACCTTGACAAAGATAAAATTCATAATACAATAAATCATATAAAAGAGTGGTATATTGAAGATATGGCCGAAAAAGATTTTTATAAAGAGTTGGTTAAAAAATTTCCTTTTTTAAAATCTTTGTTTGAATAGGATTTAAAATGTATTTTACTTTTTTTAATCTTCATTTGTTGGTTGTTGTAAGCTGGATGCTTTTTTTACTTCAGTTTATAAAAGCCGTGGAATACAAAAGAGATATAGAAGGGTATGTTTTCGGGCTTTTAAGTCTCTTTTTTATGCTGATAGTCTTATTTATCGGAATTAAAATGATGTTTATGAATCCGGCAGTTGCAAAAAGCGGTGGATGGCTTCATTTGAAACTTTCTTTGGTTGCTTTATTAATATTGGAAAATGTTTTCTTTTTGTATAAGTTTTTAAAAAAAAGCTCGATTTCTATAAAATTCGCAGAAATTTTGTATTGGGTCAGTTATATGTTTTTTATGTTTATATTAGCCCTTAGTATGTTTAGACCGTTTTAAAGGGAAAAAAAATGATAAATGAAAAAAAGATTGAGGAAAATGCAAGAAAGCTTTTTAAATTGTTTGATGAATTGATTCCATATCTTGTTGAAATAAAAAAAGTAAATTATGTTTTAGAAAATACAAAATAAAGGATTTAATTAATGTTAAGATTTGCACCAAGTCCCACGGGAGATATGCATATAGGAAACTTAAGAGTTGCTGTTTTTAATTATATAGTAGCAAAACAGAATAATGAAAAACTGTTAATAAGAATAGAAGATACGGATAAAGCCAGAAATATTGAAGGTAAAGATAAGGAAATTTTAGCTATTTTAGATGGTTTTGGAATTAAATACGATGAAGTTGTTTATCAGTCTGGGAATTTTCATATTCATCAGGAGATGGCAAAAAAACTCTTAGATAGCAAAAAAGCGTTTGTCTGTTTTTGTTCTGAAGAAGAGATAAATAATGAAAGAATAAAAGCAAAAGAAGAAAAAAGACCTTACAGATATTCCGGAAAATGTGAAAATTTAAGCTCTGATGAAGTTGAAAAGAGATTAAAAAACAGAGAAAAATTTGTAATAAGACTTAAAAAACCTGAAAATAATATAAAATTTAATGATTTAATAAAAGGTGAATTTGATTTTTCTCCTTTTGAAATTGACAGTTTTGTAATTTTACGAGCAGATTTAACGCCTACTTATAATTTTGCATGCAGTATTGATGATATGATTTATGATATAAGTTTAGTTATAAGAGGTGAAGACCATTTAAGCAATACTCCAAAACAGATAGCTATAAGAGATGCTCTTGGATATGACAAGAAAATAAAATATGCCCATTTGCCTATTATTTTAAATAATGAAGGCAAAAAAATGAGTAAAAGAGATAATGCAAGCAGTGTGAAATGGCTACTTGAAGAAGGGTTTTTGCCTGAGGCTATTGTTAATTATCTTATTTTACTTGGAAATTCTTTTGAAAAAGAGATTTTTACTCTTGATGAAGCAATAAAATTTTTTGATTTAACAAAAATTTCAAAAGCTCCTGCTAAATTCGATATGGAAAAACTTAAATTTATAAATAAAGAGTATATGAAAAAAATAGATAATTTAGCCAAAAGATTCGGAGTAAATGAAATTTATGAAGAGTTGCTTCAAATTTTTAAAGATGAAAGTTCCACTTTAAAAGAGGTTAAAGAAAAATTTGACAAAGTTTTTGAAAAATCAACAGATGAAGAATTTAAAAACGAAAGAGAAATTCTAAAAAAAGAGATTTTGGAAAATGAACTTGAAGATGATTATAATGAATTTAAAAAAAGAGTTCAAAATAACACGGGTCTTAAAGGTAAAAAACTTTTTATGCCTCTTAGAGAGCTTTTAATAAATGAGCAGCACGGAGCGGAAATTAAAGATTTGTATAAGGTTATGAAACCTTATTTAAAAGAAGTGATAAAGAATAGATGAAAGAGTATTATAAAGAGAAATTAAACAATTTAAGAGAAATATTCAGAGGTTTTATTTTGTTTTTTATAGCTTTAATTTCAGGCGTTAGTGCTATGTTCTTTTATATTATAAAAAACGGATTTGAAATTAAAATTTTTATTTTGATTTTTTTCGGTTTTATAAATATAGTAATATTATTGCTAATTTTGGGAAAATTTTATAAAATACTAAATGAAACAACAGAAAAATTAAAGGAATAAAATGGAAGCTTTAAGTTGGATAAGTTTTATAGTTTTTGACATATTTGTAATGTATGCTTTTTGGAAATTAGCAAGTATGGCGATGGGTAGCAAATGAATGCAATATTAATAAGTGTTTTACAGTTTATAAGTCTTATAATCGGACTTTATATATGGGTGGTGATTATTGCCGCTCTTATTACCTGGGTTCAGCCAAATCCTTATAATCCTATTGTGAGA
>JALVWY010000039.1 GCA_027023105.1 Campylobacterales bacterium
ATTTGTGAGGTTGCCAAATGGCAACTATTTTGTCAATTCCGTTTAACATAGCAAAAAGTTTAGCAGAGTGAAGTGTAGCTTTTATTTCTGTCGGGTGATGTCCGTAATCGTCAATTAAAATAAAATTATCTTCATTTTGAAGTATATCAAATCTTTTTTTGATACCTTTATAATTTTTTATATTTTTTGTTATTTCTTCTAAAGGCAAAAATTCATTTGCCGCTTCAATAGCCAGCATAGCATCAAGCACCAAGTGCTCCCCAAACCCATATACTTCAAATTCATATCCCTTGTATTCAAACACGGTTTTTGGCTCTTGGTTTCTTATTTCATATTTAATGTTTTTAGCTTCTTTTAAAAAGACTTTTTTCATAGGTAAATCAAGTTTTTTTATAAAATCATCATCCCCGTTTACAACCCTTATTTTAGCTTTACGCAAAAATTCTTCATAATGGGCATAAAATTTATCTAAATCGTGATTATAAAACTCCATATGCTCAGGCTCTGTATTTGTGACAACCGCAATAAAAGGATTAGAGTCCACAAAACTCCCGTCACTCTCATCCGATTCAAACACCATAAGTTCACTGTTTTTAACCTTTGCATTTGAGCCAAACTCTTTACTTTCAGCTCCAATCAAAGCATTTGCTTCGTTTAAAATAGAAGCCAAAATAGCGGTCGTAGTGGATTTGCCGTGAGCTCCGCAAACGGAAATTACTTTTTTATCCTTAAGTAAAATCGGCAAAAATTCTCTTCTTGAATATGTCTTAATTCCCTTTTTTTTAGCGGCAACTCTTTCGGGATTATTCTCTTTTGCCACAGCTGTATATATTATAAAATCCACTTCATTTATATTTTCTTCTTTTTGAGGGATAAAAACTTCTATCCCTTCTTTTTTCAGAGTTTTTACAAGCTTGGTTTCTTTTAAATCACTGCCTTTGACATTAAAACCGTTTTTATTTAAAAATCTGGCAATGGCACTTAGCCCTATGCCGCCTATTCCTATAAAATGAACACTACTTGGCATCTTTTGCATATTCTTCTTGGAATTGTTTTTTGTGCTTAATGATTAAAGAGTCTATTTCATCATTAAAATCAACAAAAAAATCATTTTCATAAGTTTTAGTAGAATCTACATATTTTTCAAAAAATTTATCAACACTTAAGCCTTCAAACATACCTATCACAAACATAGAAAACATCTCTTTTAGTTTTTCGTCTTTCACAAGATAAAGCATATCAAATCCAAGTTGTTTTGCTTCATCAATAGCACCCTCAGCCCAAAGTTCAAGCATATACTCAAACATAGCTCTGATTACAGCTTTATCCGTAGGGTTTTTTACATCTAAAAATTCGTTTTTTTCAAATTTTCGGTTCATAATATTTATAGCATCATTTAAAATATCTTTAAAAAGTTCTTCTATTTTTTCATCTTCATTTTTATGTAGTAAATTTTCAAGTTCTTTGTATTTTTCTACTATATTCATAATAATTCCTTTATAATTTCCAAGGCTTTTTTGGTATTTTTTGCATCATATACCAATGCAATTCTGACATATCCCTCTCCAGCTCCGCTTCTTCCCATGTATCTTCCGGGCATTACTTTTACACCTTTTTGATAGGCTTTTTTTGTAAATTCTATATCATCATCAACTTCAAGCCATATATAAAAAGTGGCTTTTGGAATTTCTATTCCTAAAATTTCTTTTGCAACTAAAAAATTTTTTTTATACTCCTCTCTAAATTTTTCAACATGACTATCTTCACTCCACGCCTTAGCGGCTGCTAATTGCAAAGGAAGCGGAGATGCACATCCGACATATGTTCTGAATTTCAAATACTCTTTTAAAATTTCACTGTCTCCTGCAATAAATCCGTTTCTAAGTCCCGGTGCCGAGCTTCTTTTTGAAATTGAATTAATAGCTAAAATATTTTTAAAATCTTTATTTCCCACTTTAACGGAAGCTTCTAAAATACTTGCCGGTTTTTCATCAAAATATATTTCGCTGTAACACTCATCGCTCAAAATCACAACATCATTTTTAAGAGCATATTCAACCCACTCGCATAATTCATCTAAACTCATTACACTGGCTGTAGGATTATTCGGAGAATTTAAAATAACAAAATCTTCGTCTCCATTTAGCTGGAAAAGTCTGTTTTTAAAATTATTCTCTTTTGTTAAAGGCATATAATTGATTTTGCTTCCACACGCTATTGCAGCACCTTCGTATATTTGATAAAAAGGATTAGGAAAAGCCGTTTTTTTAGGTTTTAAAAAAAGCGGAAAATTAAATAAAACTTCCCTTGTCCCAAATGTGGGAATAAGCTCATTTTCTTTTAATTCTACACCAAATCTTCTTTTTACAAAATCCCTCTGGGCTGATTTTAAAATCTCTTCTCCGGCTGTTTTCGGGTATTTTTTAAGAAGATTTGAATTTTTGCAAAGCTCTTTTTGAATAAACTCAGGAGTCTCAAATTGAGGTTCTCCTATCGTAAGAGAAAAAATCTCGTTTGGATGAGGAACATCTTTTAAAAGCTCATTTAATTTTTCAAACGGATATTTTTCAAACATTTTTATTCTGCCAAAGCAAGTTCAATTTTAAATCCGCTTTGAGAGAGCACTTTTACTTTTATTTTTTGCCCTTCTTCAAAAGAATCAAAACTTTTACCGTTAAGTTTACTTACATGTAAAAGACCCTCAACATCCGGAGCGATTTCTATAAACATTCCAAAAGGAGCTTTTCTTTTAATTGTTCCTTCTATCACACTTCCTATTTCAAAATCAGGGGTTTTTGGCTTTTCGTTTTTACAGATTACATTTAAAATATAATCTTTTGCTTTATTCATATCTTCGTGTGAATCACCGAATATTTTAACTTTTCCGCTTTTTCTGTCCAAATCAATAGAAATTCCGAATTTAGAAATAATATCTTTTACCGTTTTTCCGCCTGCTCCGATAATATCAATTATTTTATCAATATCAACTTTAAAACTTAAACTTTTCGGGAGTATAGCTTCGTTGTATTTAATTTCGCCTGCCGCTTTTTCCATTTTTTCTAAGATAAATCCTCTAGCATCTCTTGCCTGATAAAGAGCTTCTTTTAGCGTTTCAAGTGCAATTCCCCCAAGTTTAATATCCATTTGCATTGCCGTAATTCCGTCAAATGTTCCGGCAACTTTAAAGTCCATATCCCCGTCGTGGTCTTCAAGCCCCATAATATCGGTAAGAATAGCATATTTTTCGCCTTCACTGACCATTCCCATAGCAACACCCGCTGCAAGTTTAAGCAAAGGAACTTTTGCGGCTTTGAGTGCTAAAGCACCTCCGCAAACAGTAGCCATAGAAGAGCTTCCGTTACTTTCAGTAATTTCACTTACAACTCTTACAGTTTCGTCAAATTCAGGGTCAATCAACGGCTCAATAGCTCTTTTTGCAAGATTCCCGTGTCCAAGTTCTCTTCTGCTTGGCGGTCCTAATCTGTCGGCTTCACCTACTGCAAATGACGGGAAATTATAATGAAGCATAAATCGTTCAAGCTTTTCTTCTTTATCCGTAAGATTCCCATAAACCTGGGCATCCATATCTCCGCCTCTTGTAGCAGTAACTAGTGCCTGGGTTTGTCCTCTTGTAAATAAACAGCTTCCGTGAACCCTTGGAAGCAGATTTGTTTCAATGGTAATTGGTCTTATTTCATCAACTTTTCTTCCATCAGCCCTAATACCTTCATCTAAAATCATACTTCTTACAACTTCTCTTTTAACCTCTTTTGCCGCTTTTAGGACATATTCGTAATTTTCTTCTTCTCCTAAATTCTCGGCAACTTTTTTAGCAAATTCTTTTAAATGATATTCTCTTTCACTTTTACTAAGCTCTTTTATTATTGATTTTAATTCATCAAAATAATTCCCTTTTATAGCTTTTATAAAAGGTGTTATATCAATTTCTTTTCTTTGTTTATATTCTATTTTTTCTTTTGCAAAATCCTTAAGCGCTTCTTCATAAAGCTCCGCTCCTATTTTAATATGTTCCTGTGCTGTTTTTAAAGCTTCTATAAGTTCATCTTCTGTTATTTCATTTGTTTTATATGTTGTAATTGTATTTTCAACAGGCGCGCCATCAAGCATAATATCCTCAACCGGGATAATTTCAATCTCTTCTTGACCTTGAGCTGCAAATTCAATCATTAAAAGTTCATCTTTTGTTCCGGTAACAAAAAGATTAAAGCTTCCGCTTTCAAGCTCGCTTAATGTCGGATTTACTATAATTTTACCGTCTATTTTTGTAATTCGGACTGCATGAACCATTTTTGCAAACGGAAGTGAGCTAAGATACATACTAACAGCCGCTGCATTCATAGCGGCTAATTGCAAATCACTCTCTTCATCCGCACTTAAAGCAGTAATATTAATTACCGTGTTATACCCGTAATCTTTTGGAAAAAGAGGTCTAAGGCTTCTATCCACGATTCTGGCGGTCAGTGTTTCAAACTCTCCGGGTTTTTGTTCTCTTTTTACAAATCCTGCGGGAATTTTACCCACTGCATACGCTTTTTCTATATATTGCACCGCTAATGGCACAAAATCTTCTTCAATAACTTCTTCCGGTGAATAAGTAAGTGCTGCAAGCATAACGGTATTGCCTTCTTGCCACCATACACTTCCATCCGCTTGTCTTGCAACTTTATTTAAAACTAACGCCTGTTCTTTATTATTTATTTTTAATTTAACTTCACAGCTCATTATTTATACTCCTTAAAATAGTGTTCAACTGATACGAAATCTTCTACAATTTTAACAAAAAATGTATTATCAACCAATTTTCCAATCATATCCGCACTCTCTTTTGAGATAACCGGAACGGCTACATTTATTGAATTTACTTTTTTTGAAAGACAACTTTTAATAGCACATAATAACTTAAGTCCGCTGTTTGAACTTTCATCAATTAGTAATACATCTCTTCCTTCAATTGAAATTATACCCTCTCCCGCCCTTAATTGATAGATATCTTCTAAAATTCTTTCTTCAAACACCCTGTTTATTTCCGAAAAGACATAATCATCCGTTATTTCAAAACTGTTTATAAACTCTTCTATAATCACATAATCTTTTGTTTCACTGACAACCGCAAGAGATGTTTCTTTATTGACAGGGGAAAGGACTTTTTCTATAAACAGAAAATCACCTTCTAAAAATCCGTTTTTAAGCCCTATTTCCCTGGCATAAAAAATCCCCTTTTGACTTATTGTCAAAACAACAGACCCTTTTATAATATCTTTATTTATTGTATGCAAAAGCTGATTTAATGCATCTTCTTTATTTTCAAATCTGTTTTTTAACATATCAAACCCTAAATTTTTTTATAAATTCTTCCGGAAACTGTCTTGAAATCTCTTCTTCACTGAAAGAAAATTTATAATTTTGAATATAATTTTTAACTATTTCATAAGCTTCATTTATTTTTTGCATTTCTTCATCGCTTCCGCCTAAATCCGAATGAATTTTTTTTGCTTTTTGTTTATATTTTTTTGTAATTTCACCAAAAGTGCTAAGAGGTCTGATATCCAAAATATCACACGCTTTTTTTACTTCTTCTATTTTAGAAGCGATGCAGCACCTCCGCTTAAAAGAGTTTTTAAATCGTTATCTTTAAATTTAACACCTACCCCTAAGAAAAAACTCCTTGCATCCGTGTTGATTAAATTATCAACCCCCGCTAAAAATTCAAGATGTTTCAAATAAAGATATGCCGCTTTTACACTTATATGAGGATTTGAGCCCCTGTAATCATTTTCCGAGTTAAAATCATAAATTTCGCCGCTGAATTTAAGTCTGTCCTGATTCATAAAATAATCAATTCCAAGACCTCCGGTATTTTGAATAATCCCTCCTCTAACGAGTAAATTATAATATCTTTTTCCGATTTCCGCATTGATATAAGTTTTACTTTGATTTTTAGCCAAGGCGGCTTTTGATGTATAATCTTTAGTGGTTGTCACACCTACGATATAATATTTCGTAGGCGTTGGCATATATGCTATATTTGCCGTTGTTTTGAAATAATCATCTTGTGCCATATAATTTGAATATATATCAACACCTATTTGTGCTTTTTGCATTCCGCCTATAAATTTATTTATTTTATTAAAACTTTCACTTCCGCTTGCAAAGAAATCTTTTGCAGAAGTTACGGTGTCGTTAATGCCTTTTTGATTATCTTCTAAAATTTTATTGGCATTTTGACCGAGTTTTATATATTGGTTTGAAAGTGCTACTAATTTAACTTTTAATATATCGCTTATATTATTAAGTTTATACATCAAAGAATCGGTTTTATTTAAAATAGAAGGGAGTTTTTGTTTTATAATATCTCCTGTTTGTTTATATGTCAAAACAAGTTTGTTTGCATTATCTAAAAGAGTAGGAAGTTTTTTATCGGCATTTTTAATAATATTTTTAAGTAAGACACTTGTCTCTTTTATATTTGCCATTGTTATTTGAATATTTCTTGTTGTATTTTTATCAAGCGTATTATTAAGTTTATCTATTAAAATTTTCACTTTATTTACCGCCTGATTTATATTTGTCATTACATCAACCATAGAAGATGAAGGCAAATATTTTTTTATAACGGAATCGGCCGTATAATATTCGTTTGAATTTGAAGGAATTATTTGAAGATATTTTCCCCCTAAAACATTATCTTGCGCTACACTCAGCGTAGAGCCTACAGGGATTTTTACTTTTTTATTTATTAAAAGTTTTAATCTAACACCGTTTGGCTCAAGCTCCATAGAATCAATAATACCTATTTTCACACCTCTTAATTTTACTCTTGATTTATGGCTTAAACCGCTTGCATCGTTAATAACAGCATAAATCGGATAGCCGTTTTTTTTGAGATTGTCAAACGATTTGATTTCAAATGTCAAAAAAAGAATTGATGCCAAAGCAATTAAAACAAATAATCCTACTTTTATTTCATTTTTCATATTAATCCTTATTTAAATAATATTGCCTGTTTTAATCCGCCTATCGGATAAAAATTGACGCTTAAATTTAAAATATAATTATTTTTATAAGATATTCCGTTATCTCTTAACACCGGTATAATAGACTTTTTAAAATCAATATCATACTGCCAGCATTTTTTATCTAAATTAATACCAAAAAGCCAAAATTTAGGATAACGGTTTACAATATCATAATTATACTCAAAATATAATTTTTTATATTGATTTATATTTCTTTCAATCCTTGTATCAACGGTTTTAAGCTCAGGATTATACTGATAAACATTTGTAACTTTAAAAAGATAATGATTAAATTTATAAGAAGCGGAAACTGCGTTATATGAAACTTTTTTTATATTCCAGTCGTATTTGTTGTTTTCAGACAATGAAAAATTATTATAGCTGATATTTATAATATTTTCAGCAGGCTGCGCTGATGCACTATCGATATAATAAATCTGATGAAACGAATGGTCTAAATAAAAATCGTTTTTTTGAAAAATTTGAAAAAGATTAAAAGCAATATTGTTTTTCATATTTGTATCTTGCAAAATATCGGAAGTGATTTTCGTTTTTGAATAATTTTTCATATTATAAATAATTTCAGGAGATATAATATGTAAAAAGTTTCCTGTTTTTGTAAGAGAAGTATATAATTTAAACTGTGTAAAAGAGCTTAAAAAATAAGAAGGCGGCAGCTTGGAATTATAATAATTTCCATATGCTCCGTCAAAAATTTCGCTTATTTTAAAATTTAAGAATCTGTTTTTGGTTTTGAAATCCACTCCGACAGGTAACAAAAAGGTATTTATAAAATATTTTTTATGATTTTGATTAAAATAGTTATAAAAATTATAATCCATTGAAGTAAGAAAAATTTTATGTTTTTTTTCAAAAATATGATAATTCACCTGAGGAATTATCTGCATAGTGTTTTTATTTGAAAGTAAAGAAGTATCAATAAAATATTTATTATAAATCCCTAAAACAGAAGAATTGAAATCATTTATATAATTAATTTTTGATGTAATTATTTTATCCGTAAGATATGTTGTATTAAATGTGTAATTATACGGATTTAAATAAAAATAGCTCACATCGTTTGCATATTTTATATCCATATAAAGTTTGTCTTTTGAAAAAATCTTATCTCTGTTGTATAAAAATTCATATCCGAAATGCTTTTTATGTGCTAAGTTATTTTGCCTGAAATATCTATTGCTGTCATAAAAAATACCGATTTTAAACTCTCCGTTTGAGTTTGGAGAATCTACAAATCTGAATGTCGAATATATCCCTTTTCCTCTTTTTGTTCTTATTGTAGGGGTGATTTGCAAATCCGTCCTAAGAGATGTAGCAAAATAGACGGGCTGTGAATATAAAAATCCTTCATCAACAGAAAACCCTACATAAGGTCTTAAAAGTCCGCTTCTTCTTGTTTTGTCAAGGGAATTGAAATAAAACGGAAAATAAAAAACAGGTGTATTATGAATATAAAGTGTAAGATTATAAAGTTTTATATATTTTGTCTTTTTATTGAAGCTTCCGTGAGTTGTTTTTATATACCAATCGGGTCTATTAACGCAACAGCTGCTGAATTTTGTATTATAAAAATAGATTAAATTTTGATTATAAACAAAAGCTTTTTTATTTTTAAACCAAATTCCAAGACTGTTATCATACAAAAAAGACTTTTTTATCAAAATTTTATTTTTTGAAACAACAGTAACTTTATCGCTTCTTAAAACCTCATCTTTATAAAATAAAACTACATTTCCGCTAAAAACAGCCGTTTTATCTTTTTTTACAACAGCTTTTTTTGCCTGAATATAAAAATCTTTATAAATCATATAAGGTTTTGTAAGATAAATCACATTGTTTTTTTCAACGGCTTTTAGGGCATAGATTTTTGCATATGAAAAGGCAAAAGAAAAAAAACATAAAAATAAAAAACTAATCCTCAACAATTACACATCTCCCGATTATATCGTGAAGAGCTCTATTGTAAGGATCAAAAAAAGCCACCATCATTCCCGCATAAAAGAACATTTCGTCAAAATTTCTAACCAAACTTCTTAGAAAAGCAAAAAGCCAATTCGGTTTATCAAGCGTTTTTGTATCTATAACTCTTGTTTTAGTAATCATTTTTCCTACCGTTTTACCGTAAAGAGCCACAAATATCCAGTGATAAAGAGTATAAGCGATTAAAATATAAATAAAAACCTTATCTGTCAAAAGCATAATCTGCTCAAAGGTTTTAGCATTGCTAAAAGCATCAAAAAAAGAGATAATAACCAAAAAAGAGATTAAAAAATCATCTATGGTCATTGCTATTGCCCTTTTAAACACAGTGGCGACTTTAAGATTTTCTCTCTCAAGCCTGTTTGCCAAATCTTCCATTTATTTCCTTTTTAATATAGACTTATTCATTAACTTATAGCCTGATAAGCAATATCTTTTCTATATTTTTTACCTTTAAAATGTACTTTGTCTACAATTTTATAAGCTTCATCCCTGGCTTTTTTTACATTTTCTCCAAATCCGACACAAACCAAAACCCTGCCGCCTGTAGCCATTAATTTATTATCAATTTTTTTAACTCCCGCATATGCTATATATCCGTTGCAATCACTTAAATCATCCACTTTTATTTCAGCCGGCTCAGAGCTTGAATACGGATAATTTTCACTTGCACAGACAACTCCCACAGCCGTTAAATCTTTTATTTTTACGGCAATTTTATCAAGCTCTTTTGTAGCCCCGTAATAAAACATATCATAAAGAGAGCTGTCAATTAAAGCCATAAGTTCTTCACACTCAGGGTCCCCGAATCTAACATTATATTCCAAAACATAAGGCTCGTTATCTACAATCATAAGCCCTATGAAAAGCACTCCTTCAAAAGGATTACCCTCTTTTTGCATACCTTCAAGAGTCGGTTTAATCACTCTTTTTTTTACTTTTTCATATATTTCAGGCGTTGCAAGAGGTGTCGGCGCATATGCTCCCATTCCACCTGTATTTGGTCCTTTATCCCCGTCTAAGAGTCTTTTATGATCCTGGGCTGCAGGAAGTAACACAAAATCTTTTCCATCACATATTGCAAACATACTAAGCTCATATCCATCCAAGAACTCTTCTACAATAACTTTTTTCCCGGCATCTCCAAAAGATTTTCCGCTTAACATATCGCTTGCGGCTTCTTTTGCTTCGTCTTTACTTAAAGCTATAATAACACCTTTTCCGGCACATAAACCGTCAGCTTTTACAACAATAGGAGTTTTTGGCATACTGTCAATAAATTCAAAAGCCTCTTTTTTATCCTCTGTTTCTATATATTTTGCCGTTGGAATATTATATTTTTGTAAAAAATTTTTCATATAAACTTTACTACCCTCTAATCTTGCCGCAGCGGCGCTTGGTCCGAAAACAGTAAGATTATGAGATTTAAAAACATCAACAATCCCCCCGACCAAAGGGTCTTCAGGTCCGATGATAGTCAAATCTATATTATTTTCTTTTGCAAAATCAGCCAACTCTTCGTAATCTTTTATATCAATATTCGTAGCAAATTCGCTTGTTGCCCCGTTTCCCGGTGCATAAAAAATTTCAACCTCATCTTTTAGAAAATATCCTATTGAATACTCTCTTCCGCCACTTCCAACGATTAAAACTTTTTTCATAAAAATCCCTTTTTTAAGAAATTATAACAAATTATTTATGTAAATTTTGCCCTGTGATTAATTCAAAAAGCCAAGGCCATATAACAATTAAAATAAGCACGACAGCTATAATCACATAAGAAAGTTTCGGAGCGGCTTTTTTTCTCATACATTCCATATCCGGATTATATTCTCCGCAATTTTCTATATCTTTTGTAAATTTATTAAGATACAAAAAATAGTAACAAAATCCGCTAAGAAGAGAACTTGTTAAAAACACACCGCCTAAAACCAAAACAGGCTCAAGTCTTGCATAAGCCATCAAATATCCAAGAAGCAGGGAAAAAATCAAAACACCAAAAGCTTCAACAACCATTCTTCTGTATAAAAGATAAAACCACCCGAAAATAAAAGCATACAAATTAAAAGTAGGCTTACATTTTCCAAGTCCGTCATCATTCATAATTTCTTCAAAAATTTCATAATCTTTATCACTGAGATTATAATAACTTCCTTTCAAAACTTTTAAATAATCATTTTTTTTCATAATATTCCTTTATTGATTTGGTAAAATTATATTAAAAAAAGGCTTCAAATGAGAATTAAAGTCCCAAAAAGTTTTGATTTAAATGTAAAAAACTCCGAAAGCGTAGCAAGAATCGCCTCATCAGCCAAAAACGGAGGTGTCGGATATGCTTTGATGATACCCGCTATAAAGCCGATTTACAACAAACTTCACTTAGCTTACAACCTAAAAAGAGCAAATGAAGAAAATTTCAATCTTTTTGTAGCTGCTCAGGGTATTCACGACAATAAATTAAGTGATATTTCCATACTAAAACAAAAAGGTGCAAGTGCCGTTTATATAAACAGCGACGAGGATATGAATTTAATTAAAAGAATTTTTGAATATGCTTCGTTTTTAAATATTCCCGTTTTTGTAAACGCAAACAATAAAGCCCTCTCAGTAGGGGTAATAAACGAATCCGAAAATGCTTATAAAATGGGTTTAAGCGGTATTCCCAATTATGCAGAGAGCACGGAAGTTGCCAAAATTTTAGAGTTTAGCCGCCATTTTGATGCCAAAATAGTATTTCAAAGCATTACAACAAAAGAATCTATAGAAATCCTAAAAAACAAGCCTGAAAATGTATTTGTAGATGTTGCAATAGACAATCTGTTTTTTTGTGATGAGAATATAAATGAATTTGATACTCTTTTTAAAACATTTCCAGCACTTAGAAGCAAAGAAGATAAAAACGCCCTGCTTAAAGCGTGTGAAGAAGGGGTTGTTGATTTTATCTCGTCAAATCATATAGCCGCAACAAATAAAGATGTGGCATTTGAAGAAGCGGAAAAAGGAATAAGCAAACTTGATATTTTTACACAGCTTGCCTATTCTCTTCCCCTAGCTCATAAAAAAATTACTGAACTTGTTTCAACAAACCCTGCAAAACTTTTTGATATAAGAATAGATGAATTTATAGAAATAGAGTTTGGAAATTACAAAGTAAACACATCAAATTTTCAAAGTAAAGCAAAAACAACTCCATATAAAACTCTTAAAGCAAAAATAGTTTAGTTCTACTATATAAACTTTCTTTCTTTTTACTATTTACAAAACCTAATATTTTTGATATAATAAATGAAACAAAGGGGGAAATATGCAATATTTTGAAAAAATAGACAATGAAAAAATTAAATGCCTTTTATGCAGACACCATTGTATTCTAAAAAACACTCAAACCGGAATTTGCGGTGTAAACAAAAATGAAAACGGAAAACTTGTTAATTTGGTTTACGGGCATCCATCGGCTCTTAATATAGACCCTGTTGAGAAAAAGCCCCTGTTTCATTTTCTGCCGGGAAGTTCGGTTTTGAGCTTTGGGACTGTGGGATGTAATTTCAAATGTCCTTTTTGTCAAAACTGGCGAATCTCTCAAAATCACATCGTTGATACATCGGTTTTTGTAAGTCCTGAAAAAATGGTGGATTTGGCAGTTGAATACAAATGTAAATCTATAGCATACACCTACAACGAACCGAGCGTATTTTACCCGTATGCAAGAGATGTCGGGATTTTGGCAAAAGAAAAAGGAATCAAAAATATTTTCGTAACCGACGGATTTGAAAGTGTTTATGAAATAGAAGATATGGCTAGCTGGGTGGATGCCTGTAATGTGGATTTGAAAAGTTTTAATAAAGAATATTACAAAAAAGTCCTAAAAGGAGACCTTGATTTCGTCTTAGATACAATAAAAAGACTCCACGACAAAGGAATTTGGCAAGAAATTACAACTCTTATAGTCCCCGGAGATAACGACAGCGAAGCCGAGCTTACTCAAATTGCCGAATTTATAGCAGGTGTTGGAGTTGAAATTCCTTGGCATATTTCAAGATTCCATCCGGATTATAAAGACACGGACAAAATCCCAACACCAATGGAAACTATGATAAAAGCATACGAAATAGGAAAAAAAGCAGGACTTAAATATGTTTATCTTGGGAATGTGACAACACCTGTAATTACATTTTGTCCAAAATGCGGTGAAGAACTGATTGTAAGAAGTATCTATAGAATTGAAAAAAACATATTAAAAATAGACGAAAACGGCAAAGCCCACTGCCCTAAATGTGGAGAAATTATTCAAGGAGTATGGAAATAACAGTTCCGAGTGTTGAGTTTCAAGTTCCGAATTAAAAATAAAGGAGTTAATATGAGAAAAGCGGTAGTAAAAGAATGGTATGGCGGAAGCTGTGAAGCGGTTGAGAGTTTTATTAATCATTATAATAAAATAATAGATGAAAATGTAGATAAAAGCAAAGCGGCTGAAATTTTTCAAATGAAACCAAAAGCCCTTATAGTCCCTCACGCAGGATGGGTTTACAGCGGTTTTACGGCAAATTTTGCTTATAGAATTGCCTCTAACACTAAACCAAAAAGAGTTGTGGTAATAGGACCGTCTCACAAATTCCCTATAAAAGGAATTTGCGTAACTTTAGAAGAAAATTATGAAACACCTTGCGGAATTTTACCGATAGATGTTGAATTTTCAAAAAATCTGATAAATAATTTTGATATCCAAAACCTTGAAGAAGTCCATGTAGAACACTCAACAGAGGTTCAAATGCCTTTTATTTATCACTATTTTAAAGAAATTCCGATAGTTGAACTGATTTACGGGGATTATTCACCTGAGAAATTAAAAGAAATCATAAAATACGCCTTAAATAACGATTCTTTAGTGGTAATTTCAAGCGATTTAAGCCATTATTATGATATAAAAACAGCCAATGCACTTGATTATAACTGCCTTGAGGCAGTGGAAACTTTAGATACAAATTATCTTCAAAACTGCGAAGCATGCGGCAAAATAGGAATAACCGCAATGATTTTAGCAGCAAGTGAGATAAATTTAACACCGTTTATTGTAGATTACAGAACAAGCGCAGATGTGAGCGGAGATAAATCACAAGTAGTTGGATATATGAGCGCGGTTTTTATATAGATAATTTTTTGTTATAATAATCCCAAATCTCCTATATGGTAAGAGAAAAATTCAAAATGAAGGGAAAAAGAAGAAGAATTTTATACTCTAAATAATTTTTTTCTTCATTTTTTAAAGTAAAAAAATGTTAAATTACACTCAAAACGAATTGATTATACATTCAAATTTCAACGTATCTTTTATATCCTCAGTTCTGAAAAACTTTCAAACCGAAATAATTGACATTGATAAAAAAAATGGGAATTTTATTTATTATCTAAATAAAAATCTCAGTGATGAAGCTTTAAAAATCATAAAACTCATTCTTTAAAAAAAAATTCCACATGAATGCAGATTGTATATGTTCGCAAACTCCGGACTAAATCTAAGAGAAATCAACCTGATAAGAGCTGTTGTAAAATATCAAAAACAGCTTCTATTTGAATTTGAAGAGCTCCAAATTGTAGATACACTACTTTTATATCCGAATCTAATATTTTTAATAATAAGTTATTTTAAAGAAAAATTTTTACATACGGACTTTTCAAAAGAAAACGAAAATATAAGAATAAATGCCAATAAAACAGACTCTTTTTGCATAATAGAAGGTGCAAATTTGGCTCTAACCAACAAAGCAAGATATGAATATGCTCTTAAAAATCTTGATGCAATAGACAATTCGGCAGGAGTCAGTATCAGTGATTATGAAGTCAATCTTAAAATTGTCTTAAATCAGTTAATCGAAAAAAAGATATTTTGAAATTAACCCATACGGTTGATTCAATGGTTCTTGCTTTAAATTGATTTGATTATTTTATTGGCTTTTGCCATATCAATATCACCTCTTTGTTTAAGTCTTTTCATAATTTCACCCATATTAACAGAGCCGATTTCTTTTACAATATTTTCAATAACTTTCTTTGTTTCTTCTTCGCTTAACATTTTAGGCAAAAACTGTTCATAAATTTCAAGCTCTTTTTTTGATTCTTCCATCCCTGCTTCAATAGATTCTTTTGCCATTTTCGCCAGTTTTTTAGCTGCCTCTAAAATATGTGACTCTTTTACTTCTTCACCTTTTTGTTTTGCTATTTTTTGGGCTGAATCAACTAACATCATTAAAGCGTTTGCTTTTGTTTTATCTTCTCTTTTGGCTTTTATCATCATTTTTTTAAGTTCTGTAATTGTCATATCCACTCCTT
>JALVWY010000040.1 GCA_027023105.1 Campylobacterales bacterium
AATGAAGATTAGTATTATCGGATACGGTTCTATGGCAAAAGCCATTCTTCAGGGAATGAAAAATGGAAAATGGAAAATGGAAAATGTGGAGATTGTCGGCAGAAATGAAGAAAAAATGGAAAATCTTGCGAGTGAGCTTGGATGTAAATATAGCTTGATTGATGGTTATAATATAACTGATAAAATAGTTATTTTAGCTATTAAACCTTATGCTTTGCAGGAAGTTTCAATGAGAATAAAAGGCGAGGCTGATATTTTAGTTTCCATTTTGGCAGGTAAAAGTCTGGTTGAACTTGAAAAAAGAATAAAAGCAAAAGCTTATATAAGAGCTATGCCAAATGTGGGGGCGAAATATTCCGCTTCCACAACAGCGGTTACGGGAGATGAAGCGGCAAAAGAGGCGGCTTATGAAATTTTTGCTAAAATAGGGGAAGTCGTCTGGGTAAACAGTGACGATGAAATTGATATGGCAACGGCTATTATTGGAAGTGGACCGGCATTTTTTGCTATAATAGCAGAAGCAATTAGTGACGGAGGAGTTTATACCGGTCTTAAAAGAGATGTAAGCGAGGAGCTAACAATGGGGCTTTTTAAAAGTTTTTCATCATTAAAAGAGAATTTCTCAGAGATTAAAAACAGCGTTATGTCTCCAAAAGGCACAACGGCGGAGGGTATTTATACTCTTGAAAAAAACAGTATTAGAGGAAAAATAATGGAAAGTATCATTAAAACATATGAAAAATCAAAAAATATCTAAATCATTTACTTTAATAGAAATTTTGGTTTCTTTGATTATAATAGGAATTGTGGCTACAACTTTTCCTATTATTCTACAAACAACCGTGGGAAGTAGTAAAAATATAGCAAAAGAAGAAATCTTTTATCAAGAATTTTCTTTGCTTAATCTTATAAATTCTTTATATTTTGATGAAAATAATACTGTAGGAGATAATTATTACAAAGAATTAAATGCAACCGGGGGTGATAGTGAATTGTATATTGAAAAAAATGAAACGGTAGGAAATTCCGTAGGAATTTATAATAGAAAAGGTAAATTTGATTTAAATAATAATGATTTAAGAAGCGGAACAAATTCCACGGTTTCTCATATAGGAGTTGACGCAGGAGAAATTGAAGGTGATGACTCTACTTATGATGATATAGACGATTATAATAATTTTAATGAAATATTAACAAGTTTTGGAAATCTTATATTGCATGTGCATGTAAAATATATTGATGATAATGCAAGTTATGATAAAGATGATTTTAATTTTACATTTAATTACAATGCACCTGCTAATCTTACAAATATAAAATTAATCACAATAACTGTAAAAGAAGGAAAAAATGAAATAAATCTTTCATATCCCGCTATGAATATAGGGGCAAGTAAATATCTTTCGCTTGATGAGGTGACACGATGAAAAAATCATTTACTTTAATTGAACTTATTGTTGTTCTTATTATTATGGGAATTGTGGCAACCATTGCCGTTGAAATTTTATTGAAAGTTTCTAAAAATTATGTGATTGCAAAAGCTCAAAACAGAATTGCTTTTGAAGAAGATTTAATAATAAATAAAATAGCTTCTAAGCTTGAAAGTAGAATCCCTAACAGCGTAATAGCAACGGAATGTAATGTTACAAACAATAATTGTAAAAAAGATAATATTAAAGATTTTATTTCCATACAGGATTTAACTGAAAATAATGCATATAAATATCCGGTGGTTGAGTGGCTTGTTAAGGATATTTATTCAAAAAGGGGAGAGTGGAACAGTACAAGAAAAAGGTTAATTCCGGGATGGAGCGGTTTTGTGGATTTGAGAAAGACACAAAGAAATGCAAATGACGATTATAATATAACAATTCCTTATTCAAAAATGAGTATTATTCAAGAGATTGATGGAAATTGGACTAAATCTTGGGGAATAAACGGATATGATGATGTATTTGATAATAATTTAAGTGTTTTGATTTTTAGCGGACCTGACGGCAGAGGCGCTTTTAATGATATTAATCATTCTTACGGATGGTATGAAACAAAATATCCTAATAATAAAGCCCAAAAAGTTTTTGCAATAATTGATGATATTAATACAAGTTTGGATAATGCCACTGTAAGAGTTAAAACAATAGATGATGCAAACGATACAACGGTTTATGAAGGTTTCTTTATAGTAAAAGGTGCCGATGCAATCGTTCCTGTTTATAATAGCGATACAAATGATTATAATTTGACACTGATTCAAAATTATTATCCTTGGAGGGATGAAAATTATACAGACGGGAACAGCTCTCTTTTGGCTGCTCATGTGGTTCAGTTTAAATTTAGAGAAGAAGGAAATGTTATGAGAATTTATTTATGTATACAAAATCCTCAAATAAAAGTAGGAAATAATAAATTGACAATATGTAAAGAAAAGGTTGTGTTTTGAAAAGAGGTTTTTCGCTTTTACTTAGTATAATATTTTTAATGATTATGGCTTTTATCGGAGCTATGATAATTTCTTTTAGCGCTTCAAGCTCCCATCATGCTTCAAATCTTTTTTTGGATACAAAAGCTGATTTGGCACTTAAAAGTTCAACAGAGTATGCTATTTTGGCTCTTCACGGGCACGATTTTAGCAAAGGCAGGTTAAACGAAATAAATGTAAGTTATCCTTTTTTTAATTCAAATATAAGATTTCATTATTTTGTGACAAATTGTCAAAGCGGCGACTATAACTGTTCTGCCATAAAAACGAAAGATACGAACGGGACAGTGCTTGTTTATGTCACAGTTACATCAAAATTACCTAATTATCCTCTAAGAAAGGTCAAAGTCACTTTACAAATGCCTTAATATAGATTAAAATTTATAAAAAAAAGGAGTATTATGAATACAACAGTAGTTGGAAGAAATATAGAACTGACAGAAGCTATGAAAGCTTATGCAAGAAAAGTAATTGATGAGGTTGAAAAATATAATCTTGGTATTTTACATTCCGTAATAACTATAGAAAAAGATAAAAGAGATTTTTTTAATATTGAAATTATTATGAATATCCCTGAAAAAGGGACTGCTGTAGTTCACAGCAGAGACAAAGATATGTATGCCGCTCTTGATTTGGCAAAAGATAAACTTGAAAAACTTCTTAGAAGATATCATGACAGAATTACAGACCATTATGTAAATAAAGACAGATTAGAAGAGCTTTTGGTTGAAGAAGAGGAAGATGAAGTAGTGGAAATGCCACTTGATATTGAAAAACCTTTAAGTATTGAAGAAGCAGTGGAAGAATATAAGAAATCAGGTCTTTATTTTATGGTGTTTAAAGATACCAATGGGGAAAAAAGAGTAATTTACAGAAGAAAAGATGGAAAACTTGGATTATATTGATTAGTTTTGGTAAAATTCCAAACTTAAAACATCAAAGGAGAGTTAATGAAAAGAACATATCAACCAAGTAAGGTTAAAAGACAAAGAAAATACGGTTTCAGAGCCAGACTTAAAACTAAAAACGGAAGAAAAGTGCTTGCAAGAAGAAGAGCAAAAGGTAGAAAAAGATTAGCGGTTTAAATTCTAAAGATATAAAATATCTCTATTCAAAAGGAAAGAAATTTCATACGGTTTATTTTATTGTTTTTTTTCTTCCTTTTGAAAAGTTGAATTTTGCAGTTGTGGTTTCAAAAAAAATTTCTAAAAAAGCTGTTGTCAGAAATAAAATAAAAAGAAGAATAAGACATCTTTTCACTAAACATATAAAATCAGG
>JALVWY010000041.1 GCA_027023105.1 Campylobacterales bacterium
CCCATTTCGTCTTTTTCTTTTCCTTCTTCCTCGGCTCTTCTTTTTTCAAGTTCAAGCTCATAAAGCTTTGATTTTAGCATTTTAAACGCCATATCTTTATTTTTGTGTTGGCTTCTGTCATTTTGACATCCCACAACTATTCCTGTCGGAATATGGGTAATTCTAACGGCACTTTCCGTTTTGTTAATATGCTGTCCCCCAGCCCCGCTTGCTCTAAACACATCTATTCTTATATCTTTCGGGTCTATTTCTATTTCTATATCTTCATCAACCTCAGGAGACACCTGCACAGATGCAAAAGAGGTATGTCTTCTTCCCGCACTGTCAAAAGGAGAAACTCTAACAAGTCTGTGAATACCGTTTTCCGCTTTTAGATATCCGTAAGCATTTTCCCCTTTTACAATAAAGCTCACATCTTTGATTCCCGCTTCTTCTCCCGCTTGATAATCAACCACATCAACTTTCCATCCTCTTCTTTCGGCATATCTTAGATACATTCTGTATAAAATACTGGCCCAGTCGTGAGACTCGGTCCCGCCGGCTCCCGGATGAATAGTGATAATTGCATTTTTTTCATCGTTTTCTTCGCTTAGCATTACTGCAATTTCAAGGTCTCTTATAGCTTTTGAAATATTTTCAACATCTGAAAAAACTTCATCTAAAGTTTCCTCATCTTCTTCTAAACTCGCAAGTTCATACATATCTTTATTATCAACAAGAGCTTGTTTTACAGTCTCATATTTTTTAAGTTTTCTTAAAATAATATTTTTTTCTTTTTGAATTTTTGCCGAAGTTTTAGGGTCACTCCAAAAATCAGGCTCATTTTCCATCTCTTCAATCTCTTTTAGTCTTTTTTTAAGCTCATCAGGCTTTAAGATTGATTCAATATTACTTAATTTATTTTCAAGTTCTTTTATAAGTTCGCTATATTCAAATGCATCCATTAAAAACCTTTTTAATTTACTAAATCTTTTATTATAATTCTATCAAAAAAGAGGTTGAAATGGAAATCTTAAAAACTCCGCAAAAAGCTTTAAAATATTCAAAATCTCTAAACGGCTCAATAGGTTTTGTTCCGACAATGGGAGCCCTCCACCCGGGTCACCTTGAACTTATAAAAAAAGCAAGAGATGAAAATGATTTTGTAATTGTTTCTATTTTTGTAAATCCTACACAATTTTTACCGGGAGAGGATTTAGACAAATATCCAAGAAGACTGGAAAGTGATTTTGAAATATGCAAAAGAGCGGGAGTTGACGGAGTTTTTACTCCAAATCCTAAGAATATATATAGTGAAGATGAAATTTTATTAAAAGCTCCAAAAATTAAAGGATATATACTAGAAGGGTTTTTCAGACCCGGACATTTTGACGGAGTTTTACAGGTAGTTAATAAACTTTTTAATATAATAAAACCGACAAGGGCATATTTTGGCAAAAAAGACGCCCAACAGCTTTATTTAATCAAACAGATGATAAAAAACTTCTTTTTTGATATTGAAATAGTAGAAATTGAAACCGTAAGGGGGAAAGACGGTCTTGCACTTTCAAGCAGAAATATATATTTAAGCGAAAAAAATAGAAAAAAAGCTTTAACAATTTCCAAATCTCTTAAAAAAGCTGCTAAAATGTCAATTCATATAAACGATATTGAAAATATAAAAAAAGAGATGATAAAAATTTTAGAAGTTGATAAACTTCAATACATAGCATTTGTTGACAGAGATTTTAACTATATAGATAAAATAATACCTGGAAACACAATAATTTTAATAGCCGCATATGTTGGGAAAACAAGACTGATAGACAATATCTGGATATAAGGGGAAAAATGAAAAAATTATTACTATTTTTAATAGCAACATTATCTTTTGCATCTATAATTGATACATATAGATTTGAAGGAATAAAACCGACTATTAAAGCAATAGAAACAACAATTCAATCAAAAAATTACTGGCTTAAAAGAATAAGAAATATTGATGTAAAATACGGATATTATGAAAGTAACTCTTTTATACTTTTATGCAATAAAACCACAAAAGATTTAAAAGTGCTAAAATATCAAGACGGAAATATTTCCAAAATTGACACATTTAAAAATTTAATCGTAGGAAAACCGGGACAAAAAGAAACAGAAGGAGATTTGAAAACACCTATAGGCGTATATTCATTGAAATATAAAATAATTCCGAAAAATACATTTTACGGACCTCTTGCTTTTGTAACATCTTATCCAAATCTTTATGACAAATTACATCATAGAGACGGACACGGAATATGGATACACGGAAGACCTCTTGATGGCAAAAGCAGACCGGATTTAAGCAAAGGATGTATCGTTTTAAAAAATTCAGATTTAAAAAAACTGGCTGATATTATAAATTATCAAAAAACAGTTCTTCAAATATATCAAAAACCTGTATATGCTACAAAAGACGATATAGCCTCTATTCTTTCAATGCTTTACCAATGGAGATGGGCTTGGGAAAAAAGTAATTTAAATAAATATCTTTCATTTTATGCTAAAGATTTTCATCGTTCTAACGGAAATGATTTATCCCAATTTATTAATTACAAAAAAAGAGTTTTTGAAAATAAAAAAAATCAAAAAGTAACAATTTATTTTAAAGACATCAAAATCGTTCCATATCAAAATCCAAAAGATGAAAAAATTTACAGAATAACTTTCTATGAAAACTATTATTCTCCTAGTTATACTTTTGAAGGGAATAAAGAAATTTTCATAAAAAAAACCGATAATAAATTTAAAATTTTCATAGAAAAATAATTATCTAAAAATTTTCACTCCTCTTTTTGTTTCGCTACTTTCATTTACATCTGCTTTTGTTCCGTTTATATCTCCACTTAAAACTCCGTTATTTTGTTCATTTTGAGGCCAAGTTACAGTGAAACAGAAGTGATTTGTGCAGCTACTGTTTTTGGAAACATTATATTCATTTCCATATTTTGAATACCATAAATGTGAAGCATTGCTATCAATAATATGAATAACTACAAAATGAATATCACTGTTTTTTCTTTGAATATTCAGATTAAGAGAATTATTAATATCGTTAACTTTTACCTTTATAGAATTAACTATATCATTTGGATTATATACATATCCTTTTGTAACAACAAAATTAGAAATATTCGCATCTTTTAAATGATTAAACAAATTTTGATACCAATTTAATAAAATTTCATCTGAATTTGGTTTATAGTCATCACTTGAATTATCATCGTACATCAAAATTTTTTGTGAAATATTAAAATCATTTTTATATGTAATAATATCAATCATAAACATATTCCCATAATAAAATGTTGCATTTCCATCCGTCTTCAAATATGTCAAATTTATATCACTGTCATTAACTTCCGCTTTAGTTATATTATATTCAAAAGGGTCCTCAGGGTTTGAAACATTTCTTTCAAAATTCAAATGAATTTTTACAATAGCACTTCCATTATGATCCGTTGTAAAATTGCCTTCATCTATACTAAAATTAATATCTTTGTTTTTATAAACAGATGAATTTGAATCTACATAAAAAATTTTATATAAAACCTCTTTTGACAATTTATCATTATGCCTAAATATATTTGGTGTTAAATTCACATCTACATTTTTTGCATAACATTTAGAATTATAATTTTTAGTAGTTTCATTTTGCTCATTTTGAGCCGTTACATTTAAATCAATTAACGAATATATACTTAAATTATTGTCAAAATATGTAAAAT
>JALVWY010000042.1 GCA_027023105.1 Campylobacterales bacterium
CTTGATGCCTGTTACAGATTTAGAAATTTAGAAAAAGAATTTTATTTTGACTGGATGGAAGTTGCTGAAGATGAGATTAGACATTTTAATTTAATAAATAATCTGCTTGAAAAAACAGGCTTTAAATACGGAGATTTCCCTGTTCATAATTCACTGTTTGAAGCAAGTGTAAAAACTCAGGATTTACTATCCAGAATGGCTGTAATTCCAAGGTGGTATGAGGCAAACGGACTGGATGCAAATGAAAAAATCATTGCCAAACTGCAAAAACAAAACAATCCTTTTGCAAAAGAGTTAATTGAAGTTTTAAATATTATTCTAAAAGAAGAAATCCCTCATGTAAAAAAAGGTGATAAATGGTTCAAATTTGAATGTAAAAGGCAAAATTTAGACCCCGTTAAAACATATTTTCAGATAATAGACAATTTTTTTAAAGACTGGAAAAAGAAAGATTTAAATACCAAAGCCAGGCTAAAAGCCGGATTTTCTTGCCGGGAGATAAATATTTTAAGCAAAGAAAAAATTGAATGTTAAAAACATTCAAGCTGTTTTGCATTTTTAAATTCTAATTTTGTAACAGAAAAATAGACATTTAAATTATTTTTTTTCTCATCTTTTAAATCTTTTTCAATATCCGCACTAATCATATGTTGAAAATGAAGCGTTATACTTTCTCCCGGTTTAAGATTCACGACTCTTTTTACAAACTGTTTAAGAAGCGTTGTGCCGTCTTTATCATCAAAAAAGACATTCCCGTTTATATATGTAATTGTATAAGGATAGACATTTTTAAGTGTCACCGTAATTGTGTAATAAGGCAAAACATCACCGTGATATTCATAATTAAACGAAGTAACTTTCAGATTATTGCAACTTTTAGTAGCAAACTCTTTTTTTGTAGTTGCTTTTTGATTTTTTATCTCTTTTTGTTGATTTTGAAGCTCTTTTTTTAAAGAGTTTATTTCAGTGTCTTTTTGCTGTAACTGTTTTTCCATTTGATTCATTTTATTTAAAATCAAATCAAGTTTTTTATCTATATCTGAATTTTGAGCCCCAAACAAAAGCACCCCAAAAACAAATAAAGCAATAATTTTTTTCATACAAAATCCTTTTTTATGATATTTTACCAAAAACAAAAGGCTTGTGTTATAATTTTTAAAAAGATTGCAGATGAAAAAACACACACCTTTTATAATCGCTCTTGTTATAACGCTGATTTTTTTAAATGTTTTTAAACTCGGATTCATCAGCGGTTTTATAATAGGTACTGTTATGTTTTCACTTTTACATTATAATATCAATAAAATTATTAAAGGAAAAAAATGAAACTAACTCACATAAATGAAAAACACAATCCGAAAATGGTTGATGTAGGAGAAAAAGAAATAACAAAAAGAGTAGCTACGGCAAGCGGTGAAATTAAAATGAAAAAAGAGACAAAAAAACATATTTTAGAAGAAAAAACAAAAAAAGGAGCCGTGCTTCAAACGGCAATAATCGCCGCTATTATGGGAGGCAAAAAAACTTCGGAGCTAATTCCTATGTGCCATAATATTTTAATAGACGGAATTGATATTGATATTGAAGAAACAAAAAACGGATTTAAAATTATTGCAACGGCAAAAACCCACTCAAAAACAGGAATAGAAATGGAAGCCCTAACGGCTGTTAGTGTAGGACTTCTTACAATTTACGATATGGCAAAAGCAATAGACAGGGAAATGGAAATCACAGATATAAAACTGGAATACAAAGCAGGCGGTAAATCAGGGGAATTTAAAAGAAATTCCGGGTCTGAAGTTCCAAGTTCCAAGTAATAATGAAAAAAACTCAAAACCCAAAACTCAAAACTCAGAACTTTTCCATTCCCTGTTTTATATTAGTAGGCGGAAAATCAAGCCGTTTTGGAGAAGACAAGGCAGGCTATTTTTATAAAGTTCAATATCAAAAATGCAAAAAAATATTTAAAAATGTCTATTTTGCGGCAAAATATAAAAAATTTAAAAACTATCCATTTTTTATAGAAAAATCAAAAACTTACGCCCCTGTTTTTGCTCTTGAAGAAATAATTAAAAAATATAAAAAAATATTTGTTTTAAGTGTAGATACACCTTTTGTAAAACCAAAAACACTAAAAAAACTCACAAAACAAAAAGGAGTTGCTAAAAATAATCCTTTAATAGGATATTACGATTACACAATGTTAAAAGAGATAAAAAAAAGGACAAAAAGCAATCTTAAAATTTTTACAATCAACAAAAAAACCGTTCAAATTACTAAAAAAGAGTTGATAAACATAAACAGAAAAGAAGACTTAAAGAGTAATTTCCCATATTTTATCAGGCAATTCAGGAAAAGGAATATTCATTGATTTTTCATAATCGTCAATATTTAATTTAGCTCCTTTTTTCTTAGCAAGCTTACTCAAATCCCCTATTTCATTATCAAAGCCAAATAATTTTATATAATTTTTTATAGATTTAACAATGGCTTTTAGATTTTTTGTTTTAAATAAAGAAAGAATCTGATTAAGATACGCCCTTTTTACAAGCTGATTTACCTTATTTGTAAAAAGTTTATATTCAAAATAAGGTGAAAAAATTTTTTTTAATTTAGCAATATTTCCGGAAATTGCATATTTTTCACCATTTCTTATTAATTTTTTATAATTTTGCATAAATTTTTTATAATCATCAAGCTCTTCTAAATAAAAATATGTATTTATCATTTTTTCCACTTTGTCATACTTTTTTTCCGCAAGATAAAAAAGAAACTGTAAAACATTATTCGCTTCTTTTACAATATCCTCCGCTTCCTCTTTTAATCCCGGGAAATTTTCCAACATTTCGGCATATTGAACGGCTTTTTTATAATTGCCTTTTTTTATAGTTTCATATACTTTTTGTCTTATAAGCTCGGTATATTTCATTGCCCTTTCATATTCTTCGGTATCCATTAAAAAAGGATATCTGTTAATCAAAGAAAAAAAGTCTTTAAATTCTTTTTTTTCCAATTTATTCCTTAGCAAATCATAAAGCCTTTTTTCACTAAACAAAGTATGTATCAACTCCACTTTTTCGTTTACTCCCCTAAAAGGATTCAATGCTGCTTTTGCCTCTTCCGATTTACCCAATTTTATAAGTTCTTTTGCTTTGTTAAAACTTTTTTTAAAATCATTTTCCATTCTTTTATAATAAATACTCTCTTTATAAACAGGATGATTTCTTGCCAGAGAATATGCCAAAGGATATTTCCTTGCCATTACGGCTCTTTTAAATTTTTCAAATTCCACATAATCTTTAAGCATTGATTGAAAAATGTGCCTTTTTAAAGAAACTCCTTTAAAAGGTTCAAACAAAGATTTTGCCCGAGCACTTTCACCTTTTTCAAGTAAAGAGCAAATAACAGATAATGTTTTTTCCCATATATTTTCAAGTTCTTTATATTCATACGTTCTTTTTAAAAGAGGATTTTTATTCACAATCTCATAAGCCAGGGAATATTCCCTGTTTTCCAATGCATCTTTTAGCTGAGCATTATCTTCAAATAAATCAAATATATAAGCTCCCGTCAATACAACCTACATAAAGACACTCGTTATTAGGATTATAGGTAATTACCGTAGGTATTGAATTGAGTTTTATAAATTCCCTGGAAATTATCTCACCGGTTTCAAAATCATACAAATAAACCTGTTTTTCTTTCGTAATGGCAAATAAAAATTCCTGTTTTTCATCTGTGTCAAA
>JALVWY010000043.1 GCA_027023105.1 Campylobacterales bacterium
CCAAATCCTCCACAATGGTATAATAAAATCTATAATGACAATAACAACATTATTTATGCCACAGGAGCAGGCAAAACAAAACAAGAAGCAATAAATAACGCTTTAGCACATGCAAGTGCCAAAATTTCAGTAATTGTAAAATCTCTTTATAAATCTCTTAAATACCAATACAAAGGAGATGATGCCACAAGTTATTCAAATAATTCTATTTTTAATATTGAAACAAAAACAAATCCGATTGAATTTAGCCAATACAAAATATTAAAACTGCAAAAAAAAGAAAATTATTATGTTTTAATAAAAATAAACAGAATAAAAAATGCCCAAAATATGTGCAATAATATAGATTATCCTAATTTGGATAAAAACAGTTTAAATATATTTTTGAATTACAAAAAAATCATTTCTTTATTAAATAAAAAAATCAAAAAACTAAAAAACATAAACGCCCTTTATCCTTTGTGTAAAAACAAACTGACTAAAATCATCAACTTAAAAAAAGAAATTATAAAAAAATTCAATAATCTAAGCGTGTTTATTGCTTCTAGTGATAAAAATATAAAAGAGATAATAGAAAATATATTAAATATTCAAACTTCTACAAATGGAAATATAAAAATTTTTATTCATCAAAATACAAAATATAAAAAAGTGGGAAGCTATAAAATAACAACAATCTATTTGAATTTAAACATTAAAGCTAATAACAATTCTAAAAATTACTCTTTAATATGCGCCGCTTCTTCCATTCAGGATTTCAATACGGCTAAGGAGCTGGCTTATCAGGAATGTAAAGAAAAATTAAAAAATCTTTTTAATAATTAAAGTAGAATTTTAAGTTTTATTTAAGTTTAATTCATTATAATTTCAACCTACCTGCCCAGGTAGCTCAGTCGGTAGAGCAAAGGACTGAAAATCCTTGTGTCGGCGGTTCGATTCCGTCCCTGGGCACCACTAAAACGGCAAAAATTTCTTAATCTTATTTTTCAATATACTTTTTTGTTTGGATTTTATAATATCTTTTAATTCTTTATTAATTAACTGTTTAATACCTTCAAGAGAGTTTAAATCTTTTAGCTTCATATTTACATCATTTAATTTCATACCTTTTAGTGAATCGTTTATTTTTGCATTCAAAAGTTTTTGGGCTTTTTTTGTGTTTTTATTTATCAAACCATTAACTCTGTTTTTTATAATTTTAGAAAAGTATTTATCTAAATCCGAATTAATCTTAATTTTAGGAGAATCCATTTTACCTTTTAAAGAAATCAAAACTTTAAAATGTTTTATAGAATTTAATTCATTTAAAATTTTCATATTTTTGTTAGGAATAAAACGAGGTTTGTAAAAATATACGAAAATTTTTGAATTAATATCGTCATTTGCAATAACTCCGTTTATTTTCATATTTGCCAAAGCTTTTAAACTTACTAAAGTTAAATCCAATTTTTTAATATCTATTTTATTTCCATATCCTGAAAATTTTATATCTTTTAAATAATTCACATCCGCTCCGACATCAAAAAATTTGCTTTTACCTCTGATTTTAACAAAAGCCCTTTTGTTTAGCAGCTGCTGATTATCGGAAATATTACCGGCTTTTACATTCCATTTTGCAATAGATGTTTCAACTTCGCCCAAAGATTTAACAAGCACAAAATCAGGATAATTCGTTTTATCTTTAAACTTAACATAAATACCTTTTGCCCTTATATATTCATTCTCTTTTTTATTTGAAGAATGGATATAAGGTTTTACTTTTTCGTAAATTGAAGAGGCGGTTTTAAGATATTTGCTGATTTGCGGTTTTAACATAGTTTCGGCAAAATTTAAATACTCTTTATTTTTTATCATTTCATATTTTGATTTTATATTGTTTTTATCTTCTTTAAGAGCTATTTTTAAATTATTTAAATCTTTTTCAATTAATTTTTTATCATTACTTAATAAATTTTTATCCTGTTTGATTTTTTTAAGCAAATTATTTGCTTCTTTTTTAACAGAATCAATATTGGCTGTAAGTTTTTGAAAATCCTCGGGAGAACTTATTTTAACGCTTTTTAAAGAATTGATTTTTG
Organism: Campylobacterales bacterium; assembly: GCA_027023105.1. Classification (GTDB taxonomy): domain Bacteria; phylum Campylobacterota; class Campylobacteria; order Campylobacterales; family Nautiliaceae; genus JALTBU01. The sequence continues at coordinate 2,079 of JALVWY010000043.1, forward strand.
ATTTTAAATTATCAAACTCGGCTTTATATTTTTTTGTATCAACTTTTTTCAAATCTTTATATACTTTTTTGTAATCGGCTTTTAATTTTTTTATTGCCTGAAGTGATTTTAACTGCTGTTTTGCCAAAAATTCATTAGGAGATGGCAATTTGATATTCAAATTAAATCCGCTTTTGCTTTTTGTTTTATTTGAATTTGAAGAAGTGTTTTTAATCAAATTAAAAATATTTTTATCTGTTTTGGCAATAAATGTCAAATCATCTATTTTATATTTTCTCCATACAATTTTATCCCACGCAAGTTTGGTATAAACTTTTTGAAATAAGACATCCCCTATTTGCATATTTTGTATATTTACAGACAAATTTTTAACGCTTGTATCCACTTTTTCAATAGCAACTTTTTTATGTAAAAGATGAGAAAGACTAAACTCCAAAGAATATTTCACAATCGGGTCAAGCAAAAATACAAAAAAGAGAATAACACTAGCTGTCACAACAGCTATAAATCCGACTCCGGCTATTCTTATTATGCCTTTTTTTTCATTAGGGACAAGCCATGAGAGATATTTTTTTGTTTTAAGCTTTTCAAAAACTTTGCTTCTATATAATTTAACGGCTTTATCCAAAATAAAATATAAAATAATCCCAAAAACAATTCCAAATACCAAACTGCCCATTACAATAGTGTTATTAAATCCGCTCCACCTAACAAAAGGAAGATTATAAAAAAATGTCCATATAGGTTTTAAGAAAGAAAGATTCAATAAAAAAAGTCCTGTTTTATTAAAAACAGGGTCTAAAAAATATCCTATAAACTCAAAAAAGGAAAAAGACACCAAAAAAAGAGCAATAGGTATTCTAAACACCAAAACAATAATAAAAATCAAAATAGTAAAGAAATTAACAAAAGGTAAAAAACCTGCCATAAGACCTAAAACAACAGCCAAAATCATCATTTTATTGGATGTTGCAGAGTTTAATTCTTTTAAAAATTTAAATATAAAATGCCCCATTTCATTTCCTTAATATTATTTAATTGATATAATTATATCTAAAAGAGAATAAATGAAAGATTATACCTATACTGATTTTCAAAAAGATTTAAATAAATTAAATATTCCAAAGCCGGATTCAATAGTAGCAATAGCAAGAGGCGGACTTACTTTAGCTCATCATTTAGCAGAAATTTTTGATTTAAGAGAAGTTTTTAGCATCAATGCAATTTCTTATGACAAAACACAAAAAAAAGAAAAATTAAATATTTTCAATATCCCTAATTTACAAAATTTTAAAAATATATTAGTTGTAGATGATATTAGCGACAGCGGAGATACTTTTATTGAAGTTCTAAAAATATTACAACAAAAATATCCTGATATTAATTTTAAAACATTATCAATTTTTTATAAACCTGCTTCAAAATTCAAACCCGATTTTTATTTTCACGAAACGGAAGAATGGATAAAATTTTTTTGGGAGAAATATTAAAAAGGCTTTTTAGAATCTAAAAACTCCATAATAGCAATAAAATCTTTTTTTTGTTTATAAAGAGGCTTATATTTTTCATAAGTAGTCCAAACTTTTTTATAATTGCCTCTTCCTCTTTTTTTCAGCTCCATTGCTACAGC
>JALVWY010000044.1 GCA_027023105.1 Campylobacterales bacterium
TTAGCAAATTTCGGGATATATTCAATTATATTTTTTCCGCCCTTAAAAATACCGGGTATTTTTTTATTATCATCTAAAATATAGACCGTATAGGAAACCTTTTTATCTGTATTTAAAAAAGCAAGTGAATAATTTCCCGCTCTTTTTACCACTAAACCTGCAGCTAAATTATTATAAACAAGCCCTCTTGGATAATTTTTACCTGCATAATCTATATAAATTTGACTAAAATCAGGAATAGTTGCATAAGAAATAGTTTTTGTAAAAACAAGATTGGAATCTTTTACGAATTTAAATTTTTTCAAATCCTCACAATTTCCTAAAATTGAATTATAAAAGGCTATTTTTTCTTGAAGATTTTTATTTTGTAATTTTAAATTTTTTATTTTCTCGGATTGATTTGCAATATCTGAAATATCATCATGGAATATATTAAAAGAAGAAAAAACTTCCGCTTTTAACATATTAAAAACATCAACTGTCTTGATTCTTACCACAGGTATTGAAAATATCAATACAAACAAAAAAAGGAATAAAAAAAAATACTTTTTATTCATCTATACTTGATAACAGTTCTATTTGATCTAATGTTTTACCTGTTCCTTTTGCAACAGCCAAAAGAGAATCTTCGGCAATATACACAGGAAGCGAAACTAAATCGCTAAAATATCTGTCAAGCCCTCTAAGAAGTGCCCCTCCTCCTGTTAAAACAATTCCGTTTTCCACAATATCTCCTGCCAAATCAGCCGGTGTATCTTCTAAAACTTCTTTTAAAGCTTCTCCAAGTTCCCTTACAGGCTCTTTTAATGCTTCTCTTACATCTTCGCTTGTAACCATAATAGTTTCAAGTAATCCTGAAATTCTGTTTTTACCTTTTACAAGCATTTTAAGCTCTTTATCAAGTTTAATTGCGCTTCCTATTTCTATTTTTATCTCTTCAGCCGTTCTTTCGCCTATTATAAGATTATATTTTTTATTAACATAATCCACTATTGATTTATCAAATTTATCTCCGGCAACTCTTATTGATTTACTTACAACCAAACCTCCAAGAGAAATTACTCCGATTTCCGTTGTTCCGCCCCCGATATCAATCACCATACTGCCTTGCGGCTCTTTTACAGGAAGTCCCGCACCAATAGCCGCTGCCATTGGCTCTTCTATTAAATAAACTTCCCTAGCCCCAGCGCTCATAGCGGATTCTTTAACAGCTTTTCTTTCCACCTGAGTAAGTCCGTAAGGCACACATATAACAATTCTCGGTCTGATAAGAGTCTTTCTGTTATGAACTTTTCTTATAAAATATCTTATCATCTCCTCAGTTACGCTAAAATCGGCAATAACTCCGTTTTTCATAGGTCTTATAGCCACAATATCTTTTGGAGTTTTTCCTATCATCTCTTTTGCTTCTTTTCCTACTGCTAAAACTTTTGTTTTATGTTTTCCTTCTTTTATAGCCACAACACTCGGCTCGTTTATAATAATACCTTTACCTTTTATACTCACAAGTGTATTTGCAGTCCCAAGGTCAATAGCCAAATCACTACTGAAAAGTCCAAGTAATTTATTAATCATTTTTTTCCTTTTTTATTAAAAGAGGTTTTGATTTTTTTTCTATTACATCTTTTGTTATTACAACTTTATAACCTCTAAATTCAGGTAAATCAAACATAATATCCACCATTGATTCTTCCAAAATAGCCCTAAGCCCTCTGGCTCCCGTTCCTCTTTTAATCGCCATATCAGCCACTGCTTCAAGAGCATCACTGTCAAATTCAAGTTCCACATCATCAAGTGCAAAAAGTGCTTTATATTGTTTGATTAATGCATCTTTTGGCTCTGTTAAAACTCTTATTAAATCTTCTTTTCCAAGCTCTCTTAAAGTGGCAATTACCGGAAGTCTTCCTATAATCTCGGGAATAAGCCCGTATTTAACCAAATCTTCAGGCTCTACTAATGAATATACATCATCTTTAGTGAGTTTTTCTTTTGTTTTTCCTAAAAATCCAACCGTCGCACCTTCAAGCCTTTTTTCTATAATTCCATCAAGCCCTTCAAAAGCACCACCGCAAATAAATAAAATATTTGTGGTATCTATTTGTAAAAATTCCTGATTCGGATGTTTTCTCCCACCTTGCGGCGGAACATTAACCTGACTTCCTTCTATTATTTTAAGAAGGGCTTGTTGAACGCCCTCTCCGCTTACATCTCTTGTAATGGAAGGATTTTCACTTTTTCTACCGATTTTATCTATTTCATCTATAAAAATAATTCCTCTGTGGGTTTTTTCCAAATCCCCATCAGCCGCTTGATAGAGTTTAAGCAAAACATTTTCAACATCTTCACCAACATATCCGGCTTCCGTTAAAGATGTGGCATCGGCAATAGCAAGAGGCACATCAAGAAGTTTTGCAAGCGTTCTTGCAATAAGTGTTTTACCGGTTCCTGTAGGACCTATCATCAAAATATTTGATTTTTGAATTTCAACATCCGTATCTGCTCCAAAAAGAATTCTTTTATAATGATTATAAACGGCAACCGAAATAATTTTTTTGGCTCTTTCCTGACCTATTACATACTCGTCAAGGTGTTTTTTTATCTCTTTTGGAGTCAAAAGTTTCAAATCTTTTGGGGCATTCTCTTTTTTTACTGAGCCCATAATAATATCATAAGCTGTTAAAATACAATTTTTACAAATAAAAGCTTTATTATCAGGCGATGCTAACAGCGGATTTTCTTCACTTTCTACACTTCCGCAAAAACTACACTTTTCTATCATACGGTATTCCCCTTTTTGAATTTAATACAAACTCTGCTAAATGTTTTACATATCTGTTTTTACTATTTAGTAATTCACCGGCTACTTCTTTTAAAGGTTTACCACTTTCAAAAAGCTCTTTATATGCTCTTTTGACTTCATTAATGTCATCTCTGTTTTCAAATTTTCTTCTAAGACCGGTAATATTTAATCCTCTAAGCTTTGCCCTGTTACCTTCAGCCAAGCAGTATGGAGGCACATCCTGACTTAGGGCACTAGCCCCTGCAACCATTGCAAATTCACCAACTTTTACAAACTGATGAATAGGCGTCATTCCACCTACTACAACATTATTTTCAAGCTCGACATGCCCCGCTAATGTCGCCGCATTTGCCAAAATACAGTTATTGCCGATAATTACATCATGAGCTATATGAACATACCCCATTAAAAGATTATTATCCCCTATTTTTGTAATTCCGCCTCCGCCTACGGTTCCCGGATTAATAAGCGTAAATTCTCTTATTTTATTATTATTTCCTATAATAAGTTTTGTTTTTTCTCCGTGATATTTCAAATCCTGAGGAATTGAACCGACAACGGCGTGTGAAAAAATATGATTATTATCTCCTATTTCCGTATAGCCCGTAATTACCGCATAAGGCTCAATAATACAATTATCCCCTATTATTACGCTTTCATCAATAATAGCGCCTGTTCCTATTTGGCAGTTTTTGCCAATTTTACCTTTAATATTTTTCATTCTTAATTTTCCATTTTTTAATTTGTTATTTATCCATAATCATAGCTTTTAGCTCAGCCTCAGCCACCAACTCCTCATCTACATATGCTTTTGCATCAAGTTGCCAGATTTTACCTCTTTGTTTAAGAGTTTTTATTTTATAAACCAGTCTGTCCCCCGGTCTAAC
>JALVWY010000045.1 GCA_027023105.1 Campylobacterales bacterium
CAGCCTAAAATTACAATATCAATTTTTTCTTTATCTATATTTTTAAAATACATTTCAAAAATTTTATCCGTAATTTCTCCTTCAAGAAGCCCTTCTTCAACCAAAGGGACAAAAAGAGGTGTTGCAATGGAAGTTATATTTTTAAAGCCTTTTTTTTGAAGTAAATGTTGATATTTGTTTGATTTTACGGTTCTTTTTGTTCCGACAAGCAGTATATTTGAATTTTTATTTTCATTTTTAAGAGCTTCGACTCCGGCTTCAATAACCCCAAGCACGGGGAAATCAGCTTCTTTTTTAAGCTCATTTACAGCAACTGCACTTGCGGTATTGCAGGCTACCACCAAAAAATCAATATCAAAATTCTTGAGAAATTCTAAAGATTCAAGAGAATATCTTATGATAGTGCTTTCGTTTTTATTTCCATAAGGGACTCTTGCCGTATCTCCAAAATAGATTATTTCATCAAAAAGCTTTGCTTTTAATATCTCTTTTGCAACACTTATACCGCCTATTCCGCTGTCAAAAATTCCGCATTTATTCATTAATTACGCTTAAAAATTCCTTATTGTTTTTTGTTTTTAACATTTTTGAATACATAAGTTTAAGAGCTTCAATTTCATCCATTTCGGAAATAATATTTCTAATAGCCCATACTTTTGCAAGTTCTTCGGCATTCAATAAAAGCTCTTCTTTTCTTGTTCCGGATTTAAGAATATCAATGGCAGGATAAATTCTTCTATCGGCAATTCTACGGCTAAGAACCGCTTCCATATTCCCGGTTCCTTTAAATTCTTCAAAAATAACCTCATCCATTTTTGAGCCTGTCTCAATTAAAGCAGTTGCTATAATAGTCAGACTTCCGCCTTCTTCTATGTTCCTTGCCGCCCCGAAAAATCTTTTTGGTTTATGAAGGGCATTTGCATCAACCCCTCCGCTTAAAACTTTTCCGCTTGCAGGTGTAACGGTATTGTAAGCTCTTGCAAGTCTGGTAATTGAATCAAGCAAAATCACAACATCTTTTTTCATTTCAACCATTCTTTTTGCTTTTTCAATAACAAGCTCGGCAACCCTTACATGATTCCCGGCCGGTTTATCAAAAGTCGAGCTAAAAACTTCACCTTTAACACTTCTTTGCATATCCGTAACTTCTTCGGGTCTTTCATCAACTAAAAGAACTATAAGCTCAATTTCGGGATGGTTTTTTGTAATTCCATGTGCTATTTCTTTCAAAAACACTGTTTTACCGCTTCTTGGAGGTGCCACAACAAGCCCTCTTTGACCTTTTCCGATAGGTGAAAACAAATCAAGGACTCTTCCTGTAAGTTTTTTCGGCTCAAATTCAAGCTTTATTTTTTCTTCCGGATAAAGAGGCGTCAGATTATCAAAAAGAGGTCTGTTTTTCGCTTCTTCGGGCGGAAGATAATTAACGGCTTCTATTTTTAAAAGTGCATAATATTTCTCCTGCTCTCTTGGAGGTCTGATTTGTCCCGTTACAATATCTCCTGTTCTAAGGGCAAATCTTCTTATTTGTGTTTGGGAAACATAAACATCATTTCTTGAATTTTCAAAATTTCCACCTATACTTCTTAAAAAGCCGTATCCATCAGGCATTATTTCCAAAATTCCGGTAAAAAGCAGATAACCTCCTTGTTGAACCTGAGTTTTCAAAATTTCAAACATTAAATCCTGTCTTTTATATTCCTGAGGGTTTTCAACTTTTAATGATTTTGCAATTTCTATAAGCTCTTCTGTCGGCATTTTCATTAAATCTTCAATTTTATGCCCTTTAACGGGAATATGTGTTCTTTGTTTATTTTTATCCTGTGTATTTGACACATCTTTTTTTTGATTTTCCATATAAATTGTCCTTGTAGATTTTGGAGTTTAGCAGTAATTTTTGAGATTTTAGTCAATTTAATTTTTTTTGTCAAGATTTTTTATTTGATATAATTTTCCAAAAAAGGCAAAAATGAATAAATTTACAGCTTCAAAAGCACAAAGACTGGATAAATTTTTAAGCGAAAAACTAAATCAAAACAGAAACCAAGTTCAAAATTTAATTAAAAAAGGTTTAGTTAAAATTAACGGGGAAATCATTACTAAAACCGGACACAAAATAAAAGGAAATGAACAAATAGAAATATCCAAATTAAATGAAAAAAAAGAAGCTAAAAAAGTTGATTTTGATATTCCTGTTCTTTATGAAGATGAAGATTTACTGGTAATAAACAAACCTTCCGGAATTGTAGTCCATCCGGCTCCTAGTGTAAAAGAAGCAACCGTGGTTGAATGGCTAAAATCAAAAGGCTTTTCTCTTTCAAACCTGGCGGGGGAAGAAAGATTTGGGATAGTTCACAGAATAGATAAAGAAACAAGCGGTGCTTTGGTTATTGCTAAAAACAACAAAACACACGAATTTTTATCAAATCAGCTAAAAGACAAATCAATGGGAAGATATTATCTTTTTTTGTTAAATCATCCCTTAAAAGAAGCCGTTTGTGTCCATAAACCAATAGCAAGAAATCCAAAAAACAGACTGAAAATGGCTATAATCCCCAACGGCAGGGATGCAAAAACACTTTTTATTCCCATAGAACAAAATCTTGGAGCCGCTAAACTTTACACAGGCAGAACACATCAGATAAGAATCCACCTAAATTCCATAGGCAGATATATTTTAGGCGATAAAACTTACGGGAAAAAAGAGCAGAGCACAAAAAGAGTAATGCTTCATGCAAAAGAGATATATTTTACTCATCCAAACGGCAAAAAACTTAGTATAATAGCACCATTATTTGAAGATTTTAAAAACGAACTAAAAGGAATTCAATATGAAACAAAAATTAATAATCTTAACAGGCGGTTTGCTGCTTTTGAGCGGTTGTGCAAACCTTAATTTAAATAAACCGACTCCAAAATCCAATCCGAATCTGCCTACCGTTAAAAATTTCAAAGCGTATCCGGACAGAAATGCAATGGCTCTTTATTGGAATCCTGTTCCTAAAATGAGCGGATATTATATACAAAGATACAATCCTAAAAACAAAAAATGGAAAGAAATCGCCACAATAAAAGACCCTTATACATCCATTTATGTAGATACGAATTTAAAACCGGGATTTGTTTATGAATATAAAATAGCCACTTTTGATAAAACAGGCACCCCTTCGCTTGCAAAAGAAGTAATACAATCAACAAAACCCAAACTCTCCCCTGTAATTATCCTGGAAGCAAAGCCTATTGTTAAAGGTAAAATAAAATTAATCTTCAGACCCGCTTCAAACGAAAGAGTAAATAAATACATAATAAAAAGATTTGACGATGAAGATGCGAAATGGCAAACAATAGCCACAATTTCTCCAAGACTTGATGTTGAATATATTGACAGCGGACTAAAAGACGGTAAAATTTATAAATATCAAATTATCGCCGAAAGCTTTGACGGAGTAAAATCATTTCCTTCAAAAACAGTAGTCGTTTCAACATTCAAAAAACCGCCGGTAGTAACACAAATAAACGCTACAAACAACTTACCAAAAAAAATCACAGTAACTTTTTCACCTGTAAAAGGGGCTGTGGCATATAAAATATATATTTCCGGTTTCCAAAACGGCCCTTTTGAATTTTATAAAAAAATCAATTCAACAAATTTCACAGATTATATAAATAAAGACGG
>JALVWY010000046.1 GCA_027023105.1 Campylobacterales bacterium
CCGCCTTTTAATTTAAAATGTTCATCAAAAATTCTTATGGTATTGCTTGTATCTAAAATATACACTTCACCCGATTCTACAATTCTCATCTTAAAAGCCGGCTTTTTAATATTAATAACTTTTAAAGGTTTCAATATCACTCCTTGAAAATTATGATAACATTTTATCAAAAAAGGTTTTTTATGACTTTGACAATTATAGATACTTTCGGATTTCTTTTCAGAAATTTTTATGCCCTGCCTCCTCTTAAAAGCAAAAACGGCACGCCTACCGGAATGATTACAGGGTTTATGAATTTTATATCTTCTCTTGGCAAAGACTTTCCAACAGATTATATCGTATTTACCCTTGATTCCAAAAAAAAAGAAACATTTAGAAAAGAACTTTTTCCTGAATATAAAGCAAACCGGCCTGAAGCACCTGAAGATTTAAAAACACAGCTTCCAATAGCAATAGATTTAATAAAAAATATGAATTTTAAAATGCTTGAAATTCCGGGATTTGAAAGCGATGATTTAATAGCGTCTCTTGCTACTTTAGCCTCTAAAAACGGAATAAAAGTAAAAGTGGTAAGTCACGATAAAGATATGTATCAGCTAATAAATGACAAAAAAATAGTAATTTTTGACCCTTTAAAGAAAAAAGAGATAGATGAGAACGGATGTATTGAAAAATTCGGTATTCACCCGAAATATTTCAAAGATTTCCAAGCACTTGTAGGAGACAGTGCAGATAATATTCCAGGAGTTAAAGGAGTCGGAGTAAAAACCGCAGCAAAACTTATAAACGAATATAAAACACTTGAAAATCTTTATAATCATATAGATGAAATAAAAGGGGCATTACAAAAAAAACTTATCCAAGATAAACAAAACGCATTTTTAAGCCGTGAGCTTGTATCGCTAAAAACAGACCTTTTTAACGAAATAAATCTTGAAGAATTTAAATACCCGGAAATTAACCCTATTTTAAAAGTGGCTGACAAACTTATAGATTTGGGTATAAATTCAGTAATTGAAAGAGTAAAAAAAGAAGGACTTTACATAAAAACAAAAGAGCCCGAAAAAACACAAATAGAATTTGACGCAATTTTGATAGAAAACGAAAAAGAGCTTTTTGAAATAATTGATAAGATTGATGATATTGTGGCATTTGATACGGAAACCGATTCACTTGAAAATCCTAATATAGTAGGATTTAGTTTTGCTTTTGAAGACAAAAAAGCCTATTATGTGCCGATAAATCATAATTATTTAGGCGTTACCTCCCAAATTCCACAGGATATCGCCCTAAAAGCCATTGAAAAAATTTTAGAAAAAAAAGTAATAGGACACAATCTCAAATTTGATTTTAAAATGCTGCAAAAATACGGGATAAAAACACCTCTCCCTTTTAGTGATACAATGATTTTAGCTTGGCTTATCAACCCTGATTCAGCCGTGGGGCTTGATGTGGTGGCAAAAAAATTACTAGGACACCAAAATATAAAATTCAAAGAAATTGTAGGCAAAAACCAAAATTTTTCTCAAATAGACATAGAAAGTGCCACAAAATATGCAGCCGAAGACGCCATTATCACTCTTAAAATTTATGAAATTTTAAAAGAAAAATTATGGAATGAAGTAATACCCGATTATGAAAATATAGAAATGCCTTTTATTAATCTTTTAATAGATATGGAAAATGAAGGAATCAAACTTGATATAGAATATATGCAAAAACTACAAATCCAAATAAGTGAAAAATTAAAAGAATTAACCCGAAAAATTTATGAATTATCAGGAAGTGAATTTAATATCAAATCCCCAAAACAGCTTGGATTTGTCCTTTTTGAAACGCTTAAACTCCCGGCAAAGAAAAAAACAAAAACAGGTTTTTCAACAGATGAGAAAGTCTTAAATTCCCTAAAAGAAGCCCATCCGATAGTTCCTATGCTACTTGAATACAGAAAGCTTGACAAGCTTCTTAGCACTTATGTGCTTCCTTTACAAGAATATGCCAAAAAAGACAAAAACCATAAAATTTATACAAGCTTTTTGCAAACCGGCACGGCGACCGGAAGATTATCCAGCAAAAATCCGAATTTGCAAAACATTCCGACTTCCACCGAAATAAACATAAGAGACGCGTTTATTACAGATAAACTTTTTGTAAGTCTTGATTATTCGCAAATAGAATTAAGACTTCTTGCACACTTCAGCGGTGATGAAAATTTAATAAACGCCTTTTTAAACGATAAAGACATTCATTTAGAAACTGCCGTCAAAATTTTCGGTCAAAAAGATGCCCCTAAATATAGAAGCGTGGCAAAATCAATAAATTTCGGACTGATTTACGGGATGGGACCTAAGAAACTGAGCGAAACCATAAATGTTTCTACAAAAGAAGCAAAAGAATTTATAGAAAAATATTTTGCTTCATTTCCGACAGTCAAAAATTTCATAGAAAACACAAAAGCCGATGCAAGGGAAAACGGATATGTTCAAACACTGCTTAAAAGAAGAAGATTTTTTGATTTCAAAAACGCAAGTGCAAGATTCATTGCAAATTACGAAAGAGAAGCCGTGAATACTATTTTTCAGGGAAGTGCGGCTGATATCATCAAAAAAGCTATGCTTGAAATAAAAACAAAATTTCCTAACTCAAAAATGATACTGCAAATCCACGATGAGCTTATTTTTGAAATAGAAGATGAAAATGAAGCTCTTCAATACAAAAACATTATGGAAACCGTTTTTAAATTAAAAGTTCCTTTGAAAGTCGGAATGAATTTTGCAAAAAAATGGGGAGGTCTTAAATAACCTTTTTTATATAATAAACTCCATCTTTTACTTTTTCTAAAACCACATTATATTTTTCAGACCATTTTTTAATAATCTCTTCCGCTTCTTCTTTAAGCTCATTGCTTGCAGATTCTATTTTTATTTTAAGATGAGGCACGGAGTTTGAAAAAGCAACAAATGAATTTGTGTGTTTTAGTTTATCGTTAAGTGAGACTATATGATTTATGATTTTTTCAAATCCCGAAGTCTTTTTTATAACATCTTCAAGTCTTTTTAAATCTTCTTCATTATAACCTAGCTGTTTTAAAATTCCTTCTTTTGTAAGTTTCATAAATCTCCTTTTTTAAGAATTATACAAAATTATTTTATTTTTTTTAAACATCTCAAATCAAATGAAAAAGGAGGCGTTTTTTTTATATATTCGCAGTATTCATTCCCGAACTTTTCTATTGCCTCTTTTTCTTCCACAAACAAAACAAATAAAACTCCCAAAAACGCAAGCCATCCGCCAAAAAGCACGGCACAAATCTTACCGCTTAGCATCGTAACGGCAACTAATAAAATGATATTTCCAAACTGCCCGGGATGCCTCATACAAGAATATATTCCGGTATCTACAAACTTATCGGGAGGCGAAAACTTCTTTGTTTTTATCCTGTGCCCGTAAACTTTCAGGGTCCTTCCCGCAAGAGAATTTAAAATAACAGCCAAGACAATCCCACCCGCACCAAAAACAATTAAAATCACTTTCAAAATTTCATTTTCCGTAATCCCGGGCATAAAAATATCCGCCAAAATCGCTAAAACCAAAAGTGATATCCAGTAAATAAATCTTTTTTTCAT
>JALVWY010000047.1 GCA_027023105.1 Campylobacterales bacterium
AAGAAAAAATATTTGCTTTAATTTCTTTTATATTTGTTGGAGCCCTTCCGAATCTTATTATATTATTCATTTTATTTCCTTATAAAATATCATATGCAGTTAGATTTTGTAATTCTTCTTTGGTAAAAGTTTTTGTTTTTTCTTTTTTATTTAGTTCTCTTTCTTTTCCCTCATCATTACTTTCTTCTTCTTTAATATTCACTTCTCTAATACTATAAGGCAAAATTTCCCTTTCAAATTCATTAACTCCAAGCAATTGTCTAACTCCCCAGTTATCTTTTTCAATTTTGATTTTTCTTTTAGTTGGATGTATTTCTTTTTTATCATCTTCGATTTTAATTGTATTTATCGTATATAAAAGCCTTACTGCATCCACAAATGCACTTGCTCCCCTTGTTCTTGCTCCATCTCCATTACCTTTGTTGTGGTGATGAATTAAAACGATACTTAATAGTCTATCCTGTGCCATTCTGTTAAGAATATTCATAAAAGCTCTCGCCTCACTATTTGAGTTTTCTTCCCCACTATAAAAAGCAATCAAGGGGTCTAAAATAACTACATTGTAATTAACTACTAACTCGTCCCCAAGCTGTTTTAATTGATTTTTTTCTAATTCGTTAAAATAAATTGTTTGCTTATCTGCTCCGATAATATCAATGTTATTTAAAATTTCTTCTTTTTTATCAATTAAATGCGGTGTTATACGATTAAAAATCTTATTAATCCTGTCTTTTGTATAGTATAAAGGGTCTTCGCTTAGCCATAACAAAACACGATGCTCCGGGTTTTCTGCTATAATTCTAATTGCAAGTTGAATTGATAGAAAACTTTTTCCAGTCCCTCCCGGGGCTGATATCATCGCCAAGCTGTTTGTCGGTATTGGTAGCCATTCTTTGCAATAAAATTGCGGCTCTTTTGCTTCAATTTTGTTTGCATTTGTTGCTAATTCTTTAATCATTGTTTATCTCCTTTCATAACAATTTCTTTGATTTGGTGACTATGTTCTGCAATATAATTTTTCATAAACTTTCTAATTTCTTTACTTGCGTCACTCTCATTTGCTTTGCATAACTGCTTAAATAACTCCCAGTCGCTTTCATTTACTCTAATTGTTGCTCTTTTTTCTTTGTCTGTATTTTTCATTTTATTTCCTTTCGTTCATATTTTATATGTATATTTTAGCATAAAAGATATGTATTTGTCAAGACAAAATACTAACAAACAAAAGAATATTTAAAGAGAAACTCTATTATGTTAAGTAAAAATATAATTAATTTTTGAAATTTGAAAAAATAACAACTTTTATAAAAAGTGATTTTAACAATATGGAGTTTATTTGTAGATGCGGCACTAACCCAGCCGCCTGGTTCCCAGGAGCACCGGCATATAAATGCCGTATACGCCTGGGTCAACAACTAACTAATGTAATTCTATCAGAATTAAGTTTTAATGTCAAAAATTTCTTTAAGTGTGTTTTTAATGTTGTCTACAATATTAGGAGTTAATTGAACAGGGATATTTTTATTTTTTTTATAAATAAAATTTATTGTTTTATTAATATTTATTTTTTCTAAACTTATGTGGGCAATATTGTCTAACAAAATGTAAGAATCATAATCTAACCAATTAGTTTTAGGTATTGTTATAGAATATCTTGTTCTCTTTGAATTGCTGCTAATTGGAGCTACCAATAAAGAATAATGTTTGTCTCTTTCTTCTAATAAGTATTTATGATGAATTGAGCTTAAAATAACCGCCATATGAGTGTATCTAAACTCATTAAATCCACAATTATAACCTTTAACTTCAAACATATCTTTTATAGAAATTTCATCATTCGGATTTCTTGGTAATAATTTATTATTTTCATATTTTTGAGTTAGCTTTTCTCCAAAGTCAACATAAACTACGAAATATTGTCCTATTTTATTTTCTTTAATAAATTTTTTTACTTCTATAATTTGTTTTTTAACTCTTTCTACCAAAGAATTGTCATTAAAATAATTGTTATCTTCTGCAATTTCATCAATTAAAGACACATTATTTCCTTTTTTTAAGAAAATTATATCTTATTTATATCCCTTGCAAGAGACGCTTTTCCTATTCCAAATGCTAATTTTTTAGCTTTATGAACATATGGTCGCTTTTTTAAGTCCGTAGAAAGTAAAACTCAACCTACCCCGCTATGTTGGGGTATTTAAAAACAAAAAAAATCGCTCTACGGCTTTCTAATCGTTAAATTTTAAGTATTTTCTTGCAGTGTTATAAGATACCCCGCTTAATTTAGCTATCTGGTAAGAATTAATTGGCTTTCCCTGCAATCTTAAAAGATTAATGGCGTTTTGTATTTTTTCTTTTGTCTTCGTTGTTTTAACGGCTCTTGCTTTCTCAGGATTTTTTAAGCGGTTTATTACTTTACTTTTAGTTAATAGCGTGTTTATAGCGTTTATAATCTCAACATCTTTTATTTTTCCGTCTGTGTAGGCGTCTATCAAGCGGTTTGGAATAGTAAATTCAATACCTTCATACTCTAATCTCATCGTCAATCCTTTCATTTTATAATATAGTTTGATTATTTAATTTATATTATATAATAACTATAATTAAACTAAAATATAACTTGAATAATTGAATAATGATTATTGCTTAAATTGTGTCTGTTTTTAGGGAATATATGATTATATTAAGTAATTATTTGCAATAAGTTACCATTTTTGATAGCATAACGATATGAAATGGCGAATATTATTTTTTAACAAAAAAGTAGAAAAAAAACTTTGGAGTTTCCACCAAAGATTTTAGCAAAGTTATTACATATTTTTGAACTTATAAAAGAGCTTGGTCTTACAATAGGAGAGCCTTATGTCAAACATTTAGATAATGGACTTTTAGAGATAAGGGCAAAAAGACAATAAGGTATTGGAAAAAGTATATTTTGTTATCAAAAAGAACTAAAAAATAGTAATATTACATTCTTTTATTAAAAAGTTTCAAAAAACTCCAAAAAAAGATTTAGAAATTGCATTATAAAGAAAAAAGGAGTTTGAAAATGGCGATTTTTAATGAATGTAAGAATAAACTCTTTCTAATCCTGAAGTAAAAAAAGATGGAGGTAATAAATGGCAGAAGTAATTAAATATGACAATAGAGATATTGATGTTTATTCAGATAAATTTAAAAAGTTAAAAATTATTGATTTTGATAAATTAGAAAAAGAAGCTGAAAGAATTCACTTTTTAAGTGCACAAAATTCTCAGGGAGTTTTTTGGTACATTATAGACGCAGGACTTGTTTTATTCGCTTTATTTCTTCTTATTTCAGAAATTTCAGAAGGAAATTTTGGTTTAGCCCTTTTATCAATAATGCTATATGGCTTGTTTATTGGTGTTCCTTATATTTTCATTAAAAGGGCCTTAGTTAAAAGTGTTGGAGGAAGAGCAAAAAATTTACCTTCTAATACACCAAAAGAAATTCTTGATAATGTTGCAGCTACTTTAAAAAAAGATAGTATTAAATTTATTTTATATAAAAATTTTATTTTAAAAAAAAGAAGCGATGAAAGAAATGCAGATTATGAGAGTTTTCAATCTATTGGTCCAGTAGAAAATGAAAACGAATTTTTTAAGGAAGCTTACAATAAAAAAGCTAATATGATTATAAACTATCAAGTTGATGTTCATAAATTTTCGAAAGTTACTACAAAAGGTATAGGAAGAGGCCGATATGTTGATACAGATGTTAAAGAATTAAAAACATTTCAAGGAGAAGCAATTAGAGTTTTAAATGAAAAAACTGAAAACAATAATATTGATACTTTTGTAAACAATATAAGTAAAGAACTTAAAGAATTAGTAGAACTTAGAGATAAAAATATTTTATCAGAGGAAGAATTTGAAATTGCAAAGAAAAAGTTAATTTCTTAATGGGTGGGGTTCTTAGAAAAGAATTAAGTTAATCCTCAAAATTACTTTTTAAATTTCACTAAAGTATAATAATCATCCAGTGGAGAATTCCACCAGCTTATAATTTTACCTTTATTTGTAACATTTGCTTTATATTTTTTATAAAGTTTGTCCTGTGCTTTTAATAAAGCTTTATATTGATAATAGTCGACAAATAAAAAAGATTTTCTATTAATCGGTTCTTTTTCTTTTGTGTAAATCTTTATAGAGCCTATTTTCCCACTTTTTTTCCACTTAGTTACTTTTTTGCTTTTTAACACACTGACAATATAATAAGCGTCTTTTGTCTGATAATCCCCTTTGCATATCCATTTTGGAGCTTGGACTTTATCAATTATACAGGTATCCATTTTTTTAACTTTGAAATTAAAATAAGGTTTGGAACATCCTAAAAATAAGAAAATAAAAAAAAGAAAACTAGTTATTATTTTAACGTTCATTTTCAATTCCTTTATCAAGGTTTTTTTTTAGTTGTAATTTTTCTTGCAAAAAATCATTTATATCTTTGTAATGTTTATAAAAGTTGCTATTATCAATTACTTCAAGTTCTTTTTTTCTTTTACTTAGTTCATTTTTTATAAGTTCTGTTGCTTCTTTTCCTGCATTATCTTTATCGAGATAGAGTTTTGCTTTATTGATATGCTCCATTTTTTTAATAGTTTCAATAGCTTTTTTTGTTTCTGCAACGCTATTTAAAATAATATTATTTTGATTTAGTATTTTTCCTTTGCTGAGCTTAATAGCGCTTGCATAATCCAAAAAGCCTTCAAAAATGTTGATTTCATCAGATTTTGGATTTTCAAAAATAGTAATATCCTTAGTCCCAAAACTCCCTTTAAAATAAGCATTTCTTACTTCAAATCCGTCTGAATTATTCTCAAAAGCAAGTCCAAAATAATTTTTATTAGTTTTTGTATTTTGGTAGTAAATTTCTTTAATTCCTGCAGCAATAGCAGTTTGTAAATCTATACCACGATTTTGAAGATAATCAATAAGTGCTTGATTTTGTAGTTCTTGAATTTTTTTAATTTCAATAGAATTATTTTTTTCTTTTTCTAATTGCTGTTGAACTTGAGCAATAAAAGTATTATTTCTTTCTTTTATTTCGTTTAATCTGTTTAAATTATGTTCGTTAAAAGTGTTTTTAAGCAGTTCTATTGCTTCTTTTGTATTTAGGTTAGAGTAATACTCTACAAAGTTGAGTATATCACCTATTTTATCAGTAAGAAAATCTTTAAAATAATTGTAGTTACCACGATAATTAGCTCTAATCCTAAGTGACTCAGTTTTTTGACTTAGATTAGCTGGGCTTTTTACTAATAAATCGTGATTACTATCTATTTTATAAGCAATGCCTGTATAATCTAAAAAATCTTTTATAGTATATTTTTCTTTTATAATTTCAATATCTGTTTTCATTTTTTTACCTTTATAAAAAACAAGAATTAAATTTCTAATTCTAATTCTTGTTTTAGTGTTCTTGTTAAATTTTTTAAACTGTTTAAGTTCAAAGTAATATTGTTAAAATCAATATCAAGATTTTCTTTTTCTATTTTTCTATTCAAATTTTGTACTTGTTTTAAATCTTTAAGTGTTAAGTCTACATTAAAATTATTATTAATATAGTCTTTTACAATTACAACATTTTCTTTATCTAATTTAAAATTTTCATCAAAAAAGAGTAATGTTTTTAATGCAAAATCAATATTAGATTTAGATTCTTCTTTAAATTCACTATTTTCTTGATTAACAACAGATGTTGACAAATTTTCAAGTAAATTAAGTTGATATTCTCTTAATTCTGCTAAATTTTTTTCTTTTTGCATAATAAAATCAACTATTTTTTCACTTTCTAAAAAATTAAAATCTTCTTTTATTTTTGTAAAAATATCAAAATTTTGATTAATATCTTTCACTTTATCAATTAATAATTTTGTATTTTCTTTTGATTTTTCATAGTCAAATATTAATTTTTGATAAATAAGTGTGTCAAATAAAATTGAAACGCCAATAAACGGATTATATATTTTTTGTGTTTGAATAGCTTTATCCACATCAAATTGTTCAATTTCTTTTTTAAGTTCAAATAAAATTTCCTTTGTTTCATTTTCTAATTTATTATTATCTAAATATTCGTCAATTTCATTAACGAAATTTTTTTTTAAATTATCTAATTCATTTAAATATTCTTTATTCTTAATAATAGTTTTCATTTTTTATCTCCAATCCAAATCGATATCATAGTATTCATTATCAATTTTTTGTGTTTTTTTGTAAGATTTTATATAATCTTTTCTTTTTTTAGATAATTCTTTTTTGGCTTCAATTATTTTTTTTTCGTCGTTTTCTGCTTCTGCTTTTTTTAGAGCTTTTTCTGCAGCAGCAATTCTTTCTTTGTTGATTTTGTTAACTAAACCTTGACTAAATCCATTACTTAATAAATCAATTTGTCTTGAACGACGATTTTGAAATATTTTTAAAAAATCAAAAAGTCCCATTTTATTCTCCTTTTTCTTTAATTAATTCTTTTATCATTTTTCTAATCAAAAAAGAAATACTTTTATCTTGTTCTACTGCTATTTTTTTAAATTTTTTATATTCGTTTATATCAATATTAATTGTTGTTACTTTCATTTTCATTTAGTTTTCCTTTCTTTTAAAAATTTTCTTCAAGTGCTTTTTCTTCAAGTGTTTTTTTAAAAATAATAAAATCTTTACTTTGATTATTATAAATATATTTTTCGTTCAAATTTTTTACTTTAACTTGTTTTGTGTAACCTTTGTAAAGAACATTTTGGTCTCTGATATATGTTATGTGCTCTCCTGGTTTTTGATTTTTCAATTGATTATCATCTATTAAAAATTCTTCTTTATCTTCACCTTCAATTTTTTTATCAAGTTTTTTTAAAGAGACAACTTTGCTTTTTCCAATAAAATTTTTTACATCTTGTATTGTTTGTATATCCGCGCACGAAAAAATAAACAAATTCTTTACAGAACCAATCAAATCTTGTTTCAGATTTTGGTCGTGCGGAAGGTATTGAATGGTTGGTAATAATAAAATTCCATAGCTTCTTGCGGTAGTGTGTAAAGTTGTTCTTAAATCTTCACTCATTTTATTAAAAAAAGTTAGATATTCATCTAAAACATATAATACAAAATCTTTTTCTTTTGCATTTTCAAAAATTGTCATTTGATAGCGAAAAACAACATCTAATAATGCAGTCAGAAATGGAGTAATTTGTTTTGATACATTTGCTGTTGTCAATAAAAAAATTTTACTGTTTTTATCTTCATTGCTATTAAAAAATTTAGTAACTAAAAATTTCTTATTCCCATTTTTTCGCATAAACGCAAAACGAAAAAATATTTCAACAGCCTCCTCCAATGTAGCAGCGACCGATTGTTCTGTTTTATCTGCTTTTTCTTCCTTCAAATATTTCATAAGTTTTAATGCTAATAGTTCCATTTTATTATTTATATTTTCTTCAATTAATATCAAATTAAAAATTTCTTTAAATCTAGTTGCCGCCTTAGATTGCCAAAATTTGTCTTTATTTTCACCTGTTCGAGCTTCAAAAAAAGCTGAAAAAAAATTGTATACAGTTTCTGTTTCCAGACCATTTTCTATATCTTCAAAAAAATCCCAATAAACGCCTCTTTTATCTAAATAATTAATAATGTAATCTTTTTTTTCGTTGTAGAACCAAGAAACAAATTCTCCTTTTCTGTCGTTAAAAATAATTCTTCTATTTGTGTCTATCCATTGAACGATAATATTATTTAAAAATTCAGTTTTACCACTGCCCATACTTCCTACAATTAAAGAACCTTTTTTTAAATTACTGTATTTCATAAAAAGTTCTTTTTTTTCTATTTTTTTAGCTCTTTGCTTATTTATAAAATTTACTTTATTTTTAATTATTTTGCTAAATCTGAAATTATCAACATAAAAAGCTTCATTTTTTTGACTTAAAACATTAGCAACACGCTCAAATTCAGTCCATTTCAACGAACCATTTTTCGTTAATGGATTGGCAAAACTACCGTTTTCCTTTATATCACCTTTAATTACTAAATCACCAGCCTTTCTATTACGAATAAATCCGCCTAATTGCCAACCACACAAAAAACCAGCTGTGGCTGCTACTGTTGCAAGCTGTGGTGCAGCTAAATAACAAGTCGTTGCAGCAGTGGATGCTGTAACAAATCTTACATCATCAAAAATTCCCATTTTAAAATCCTTTTAATTAAATTTTAATTATTTTTAAAATAATCAATTAAATAATTATATAACTATTTAAAATATATTGTCAAGTACTTGCAAGTACTTTATAATAATTTGATAACATTTCAAAAAAAAATGGAGAAAAAATTAATGAAAAAAATTAATAAAACAATTAAAATTGATGAAAAACAATATGAAAAAATTAAAAAAATAGCAGAAGATTTTAAAGAAAGTATGTCTAAAATACTAAAATTAACACTATTTGGATACTTAGACGAATATTTATCATCAAAAAATAAAGCAAAAGATACATTAGATATTATAAAATCAAAAAAGAAAATAATGACATATTTAACCGAAAAAGAAATAAAATTTTTAGAAAAAAATGATAATAAAAAAAATATTTCTTTATTTACGAGAAATATATTAAATATTGCTTTAGAAGATAAAGAATTAGAAGAAAAAATAAAATTTTTTATAAATTTAGATAAAGAAATAAATTTTGATTTTTCATCTATAAATATAATGAAAAAATTATATCCTACATATAAAAAAACAAATTTAACACCATTACAAATTTTTGAAAAACTAATATTAAACTTGCCAGAAGAAAAACTTATTGAAATTATTAAAAATAACTAAATAAAAGAAAAAACAAAACTATCTCTCTAAAACTATTTCTTCTTTTTTACTTAGTTCTCTTCTTTTATTAAGTTTTTCAAAAAATAGTTGAAATCCTTGTTTAATTCTATGTACAAATTTTTTAAATCCAAATCGCTCTTTTCTAAGTTTTCTAGTCTCTTTTCTAAATTCTGCAATTTTTCTATCATAACTACTTGATTTTTCAAGATTTTGTCCAACATCTCTTTTTGTGTCATAACTAACTCCTTTTTCTTTTTTATTTAGTTTAATATAGGCAACTGCACTGCGTTTTTTTGATAATTCCTCTATCTTTTGAAATAGAAGCTTTTTATCCTGAGTGAAAACATTAACATTATATTTTGCTCTTGTTATTTGGGTGTAGAAAGAATTGAAAGTAGCAATATTTGGGTCTGCAAGTACTGCTACATTGTTTGCAGTTACACCCTGAGCCTTATAATCAGTTATTGCATATCCATAATCAAAATAATTATACTTATTAGTATCTATTACTTTTCCATTATCCAAATAAATTAAATTATTTTTTATTTTAGTAATAGTTGCTATTTCGCCGTTTTTGACATTTAAATCCTTATCATTTTTAGTAAATAGGATTTTATCGCCAGCTGCAAATTCTTTTTCTTTTTCTCTAAAAGCTACAATATCATCAGCATATTTTAATAGATTAAGTTCTTTTTTATTTTGTTTATTATCTTCAATTATTAAAGTATAATCATCTTTTTTTGCGATAACTTTATACTCTATGCGATTATCAAAACTTTTAACTCTGTTAAATTTGATTTTAGTGTTCAAATAAGAGTTGGTATAATATTTAGATGTATCAGTAAAACTTAACATTTCATTGATTTTAAATTTTTTTGAATTTTTTAAGTTAGTTTTTTTAGACCTAATTAATTCATTTAAAATATTTTTATCTTCATTTTTGGAAGCAATGATTAGCAAATCTTCATTTCTTACAAAATACTCATCAACGATTTGATTAATTAAATTTTCTTTTCTATCTTCAAAAATTAAGTTATTTTTTTCTAAGAGTTTTTCAACTGATTCAATATTTTTTTCTTTAAGTTGGTATACAATTTCTTTTAAAATTTCATCTTTCTGACGAAGTGATGTTGTAAGCTCTATTACATTTTCTGCATATTTTTGAGCTTCTTTAAAGATATTACCCGCTTGAATTGCTTGGAATTGCTTTGTATCACCAATAAAAATAACTTTATAATTATTTTGATTTGCAATTTTCATAAGTTCTGCAAATTGTTTTGAACCGACCAAACCAGCTTCATCGACTATTAATATTTTTTCTTTTTTATTCAGTAGTTCATCTTTTGAAGATTTATTAGCACTAAGTAAAAAAGAAGAAATAGTTTTAGATTTAATACCGCTTTCTGTTTCAAGCCCTTTCGCCGCTTTACCAGTAAAACTTAACCCTATTAATTTAATATTTGGATTTTTTTCCTGCAAAAATTCATTTAAAGCTTTTAAAGAGTAAGTTTTACCAGCTCCAGCGTCGCCTTGCACTAAAACATATTGATTTTTTAAAGTTAAAATACTTTCAAGCATTCTTTTTTGCTCATCTGTCATTGTGTTATATTTTTCATTAACAAAAGCTTCTATATCATTTTCATTTGAGTAAATAGCTTCTTTTTTGTTATTAATATTTTCAATTATAAATTTTTCTGCCTCTAATATTTCAAATGTAGAATAAATATTATTATCAAGTTGTAAAATATTACTATTTTTTAATGCTAATTCTAACTCTTCTTTTGCAAGATTTTGAGTTAAAGTCAGTTTAAAAGCTTCTTTCAAAAGCTCTTCTCTTGAAAAAGTAGAGTTGTATTCTGTTATCAGTTTAGAAGCTTTTTCAATAGCTTCTTTTGCAAGAGCTTCTTTTTCTTCTTTACTTAGTGTTAAATTTTCTTTAATAATGCTTTTAATATAGTCTTCAAATTTTTCTTTACTAACAATATTTTCTAATCTTTGCAAATTTTCTTGATATAAAGCTTTTCTGTCAATTTCTGCTTTTGCTTGTTTGATTTGTTTATTAATCTCATTTTTAAGTGCTGCTTCATTTGTGACATTTTCATTTTGCTTTATTTTTTCCAAAACTTCTTTGATTTCTTTTGAACGATTTGAAAATTCATCTAAAAGTTTTTTATCAAAATTTTTAAGTTCAAAAAAACCTTCTTTTGCATTTACAACTTCAAGCTCAAGTCCTAATTCTTTAAGATTATTAGCGAGTTCTTTTCTATACAAAACTCCCAAATATACTTTATTTTTAAAAATCTCATAATTTTCTATTGTTGCTGTTTTTAATTCATTTGTAAATGGGTTAATATAAGTTACTACATTAAAAATAAAGTTGTGAGTATGCAGCTGCGCGTCAATTTTGTTACTTTGACTTTTGCGAGTTGTGTCGTGCTGAAATGAAGCCCACATTGCGCCCGCTGCTTTTACTTTTATAAGTTCTTTTGTATTTGGGTCTTTTATTCTAGTATAAAGATACTTATCTTCAATTTCTTGCATTGTTTTTTGCTCTGCTTTTTCGTGTGCTTCCCTTAAAAGTTTTGCGTCAGCTTCTTTCCCAGTAGCTTCCAAAAACTCAATTAGAACAGATAAACTTTTTGGAGCTGAAAAAGTTACATCAAAACCAGCTCTATTTTTGCTATGAGTCATTTTTTCGTTAGTTTCGGGATTTATTGCTTGTAGCAAGCAATTATAATTTTCTTTATCTACTTTTTTATTTTGTAAATAATCTAAATTGAGTTGCGAAAAAGCTTCACCGTAAAAATAGCCTTTTTCGCTATTTTTTTGGTAATAGTTTTCTTTTTTGTAATAAGTTTCTGCTTGTTCGGAAGATTGAAAATTTGAAATACTTATCATCTGCAAACTCTATTTTTAAAAGAAATAAAACTAAATAAAAGAAAAAAGAGAATTCATATCTTTTCTATTTCTTTTAAAATTTCTTCAATTTGCTTTTCCGTAAAGTCATCCAAACATTTTTCTATCTCTATGCTATTATCTGTTAAATCTCTAAGATATTCTAAAAATTGTTTCATTCCATCTCTAACAGGAATATCAAAATATTCTTTAATATATTTTTCTAAAAGATTTAAAAATTGTTCTTTTGTTTTTTCATCAAGTAAAATATAGATTAAACAAGCTAAATTTTTATCATTTCCCATTTCTGCAACTGATAAATTTAAAATTTTTAAATCAGTTGAAATCGGTAAAATCAATTTTACTAATTGTT
The DNA here is from genome assembly GCA_027023105.1 of Campylobacterales bacterium. GTDB lineage: Bacteria > Campylobacterota > Campylobacteria > Campylobacterales > Nautiliaceae > JALTBU01. Next base: position 12,101 of record JALVWY010000047.1, read on the forward strand.
CTTCGTTTAAACTAAGAGTTGAAATTTTTTCTTTCAATTGATTTTTTAAATTATTCATTTTTTCTTCCTTTAAGAATTTTTTTAACACTTTTAGTATAGCACTTTTTTATTCTAATGTCAAATAATTTTAAACACATAAACACTTCAGTGCGTTAGGTGTGATAGAAAAAATATAAAAAATATGCTTCTATAATATAAAATAGAAATAAATATAAAATAAGTATATAATCATATAAAAATAATATAATATATTTAGAAATAAATATTACATATAATAAAGTCTTTATAATGTATTATATAAATAATTAAAAATAAAATAATATAAATATTAAATAAAATATAATATATAATAATAAATATAAAATAAAAATTTACTTTAATTTATTTTAAATTATTACAAGCTACTTTATTTTTATTCTTGACTTATTATAAATTATCTTATATAATTATAAAAAAAAGAAATAAGGGAACAAAATGATTGACAAAGAAAAAATAGAAGAATTAAGAAACTTTTTAAAATTACTTAAAAAAACAGGACAAAAACGCAACATTTATAACAATGTATTTGCACTTTTAGAAGAAGATTTAATAGAACTAAAAGAAAAAGGTATGAGTTATAAAGCAATTGCTATTTATTTAAGCTCCATTCTAAAAGAAGAAATTAAGGAGAGAACTTTAATCAGTTATTTTAATAAATTAAAAAAAGGAGTTAAAAATAAAGAAAAAAAAGATACCCTAAATAAAAAAGAAAAAGTTGAAACAGAAACAGAAACTATAAACAATGATGAAAAAGTATTAAATAACTTTTTAGAAAAAACAAAAAAATTAACTAAATAAAAGGAGAAAAAAATGAATATTGTAGTTTGTAACACAAAAGGCGGAGCAGGTAAAACAACTATTTCGTTAAATGTTTTACCACTTTTAATTAAAACAAAAATTGAAGATGAAGAAATTGCATATTACCAACTTGATGATAATAATAAAATTATATTAAATTCAAATAATGTAAAAATTAAAACTTATAAAATAAATGAAGCAAATGAAGTTCTAGATGAAATTATGCTGGAAAATTTAACTAATCCTGAAAAAGCCAATATTGTTGATTGTGGCGGCGGGAATGATACAAAAATTGTTATTAAAAATTTAGCTGAAAATAGAATTGAAGATAATATATTTATTGTCCCACTAAATCAAAATTTATCAGTAAGACATAATGTAATTGATACAATTAATTTAATCAAAGAAAATTTCAAAAACGCTAAAATTATTTTAATTGCAAATAATGTTTTTGATGTAAATAATATCCAAAAAGAATTTTTGAGTATTTTTGGTGATGAAGATTTTGATATTGAGCCTTTAAATTTAAAAGAATTAAACGTTAAAAATATTGGTATTGTTCCTTTTATACCTTTTTTACAAGTAATTGAAGCAAAAAAAGAGATTTTGCTTGATAAATACAATGAAGCAAAAGAGATATTAAAAGATGAAAAAATAGCTACTAAAAAATTTGCTGAAAAATTAGATAAAGAATTAAAAGAAGGAAAAATTACAAAAGAAGAGATGAAGCAAAAATTTAGCGAATTTAGAAATATCGTAAGAAACGCTAAAAGAATTACTGCTGCAGCAGAAAAAATAATTGAAGTAAATCAAGATATTTTAGAAGATTTAACTAAATAAAAAAGGAAAGAAATGTTAAAAAATGATGAAATTGGAGTTATAAGAGAATTAGCAGACGAGCTTAATTTTGCTCGTCAATTTTTAACAGATGAAGATGATAATAATTATCAAAAAATAAAAGATTTAACGAATAAAATTGAAGAACTTGAAAAAAAACTTGATGAAACAAAAATTCAATTAGATAAAGAATTTTTTGAATCTATTAAAAAAGAACTCGAAGGAAAAAGACAAGAAATAATTGAAATTTTTGATAAAGATATTAAACTTTTTCAAATTGCAGCAAAAGATTTTGAGAATAATAAAAATTATTTAATTAATATAATTGACGAAATTAAACAAGAAAACAAGGCGCTAAGAAAAGAAATTAGAATCTTTAACAAAGCTCATCTTTTCTTTACTATCTTCATATTTGCTGCTGCGGCAGCTGTCGGTTATTTTTTTGGCTGTCACCACCACTTTTAATTCTTTTTTCTTTTTTTTAAAAATCAATCAATTAGAGCCGTTTTAAGCCACTTTTTTCTTCTTGCATACAAATATACCCAAAAATCATTTTTCGTTCAATACACTCTCTTATATACAACAAAACTAAGTAAAAGAAAAAAAGAGTGTTAGGGAAAAGACAAAGGTAAGCCAATCGAATGTTTTTTCTTTTACTTAGTTCTCTTTTTGGAAAGAATAAGCCCCTCTTAAAAAGGGGCGTTTCTTTTTTATATAAAATCTATATAAGATTTATATAAAATATATAAAGAAATATCACAAAATAAGTACGCTATTATCACAAAATAAGTACGCTATTATCACAAAATAAGTACGCTA
>JALVWY010000048.1 GCA_027023105.1 Campylobacterales bacterium
CTGTTGAGTATTCATATGATTTTTTTGAGAGTGAAAAAGAGAAATTAGGTTTTAGCGAAGCGGCTTATGCACTTTTGAATGCTCATAATATTGAAATAATAGAACACGATGATTTTAATGAATTTACTCATAAAGCTCAAATGAGGCTATGTTACAATGCACAAGAAGAGATTTTTGATATCACATATAATCAAGTTAAAGAATTAAAAGAAAAAGGGGTTAAGACGGCTAGTAAGTTTTTACCGCCTTGTGCTATAAGAAAAATGCAAAATTTAAGACCTGTTTGTCCGGAAGGTGACAGATTTTGCGGAATTAAAGTTTGGAAACTTGATTTTAGCGAGTATGAAAGAGTAATTTAAACTAAGGAAAAATTAAGAATTAAATTTTTCTTTAGCTTCTTTAAGTGCTTCAATTACATCATCTATATTTTCATAAGGGATATGAGCTTTCCAATCGGGTCTGTTTTCTCCGTTTAATGAAATTCCGATACTTACAACAGGTTTGCTTCCTTCTCCGTAAGGTTCTTTAATATGAGAAACCGTAATGACACCTTCTTTTGTGTTTGCAAGCGGAAATGATTTTATTAGTTGAGTGTTTTTCATATTTGCTCCTTTTTATTTTATTATATCAGATTTTTTAAAAATTCTTCTATTTCTTTTTGCAGATTTTTTAAATTTTTTGAGTTATCTATTATGAAAGTGGCTTTTAATTTTTTTTCTTCAATATCTAACTGATTATTCAAAATTGCATTTGCACTGTTTTCATCTACATTGTCTCTATTTATAACTCTTTTTATTTGAGTTTCTTTTGGGGCATAGATTACTAATACTTTATCAAACTCATCATAATTTTGTTTTTCAAAATAAAGAGGTAAATCCACAAAATAGGGGACATTGTCTTTTTCAAGTAAAGAGGCTTTTTGTAAAACTTCTTTTTTTACATCGGGTAAGATTAAATCTTCTAATATTTTTAGTTTTTCTTTATCATTAAAAACGATTTTTCTTAGTTTTTTCCTGTCATTTGTGCCGAAAATTTCTTTTATTTTTTCTTTTTTTTCTTCAAAAATTTTTTTGCTTATTTCATCAGCGTCAATAATTTTATATCCGTAAAGCTTTAAAAAAGAGGCAACGGTGCTTTTTCCCGTGCCTATACCGCCTGTTAAGACTATGGCGTTTTTATATTTTGATGACATCTATAATTTCTTCAAAAATATGCTTTGGCAGTATGAAACTTCCGTAGTGAACATCTGTTGTGTAATATTTTGTATTCTCAACAAAATCACTTCTGTGTCTAATTATATCTGCTTGCGGATGGAATTTTTTGCTTGCAACTACCAGCGGTTTTGCTTCTAAATTTTCGTCTAAATAATAAAATGGAACCACTATCCAAAAAAGTTTGCTTAAATCTGCAAAAAGGTCTCTGTCGGTAAGACTTTTTGGAGTTGTGATATAAATTCCTTTATCGTTTAGTTTTTCATAAATTTTTATTATATCACTAGGAGTTTCTTCAATGATTAAATCGTAATTATCGCTATCATCTTTTGTATGGATATCAAACTCGGTCATTGTTATTTTTTTGAATTCATCTTTTAAATTTTCCGGTGCTAATACCTTTGTGCCTTCGCTTGTGCATCCTCCAACTAAAGCCATCATTTCGTTTTTAATCATAAAAATCCTTTTTTGCCTAAATATAGCAAAAAATTTTTAAAAAGCAAAAAAATTTGATATATTTCGGATAAAATATATCTTAAAGGAGCAAATATGTATAGTATTGATATAGAAAAAAGATGCGGATGTGTAAAAAGAAGCGGTTTGGAATTCCCTAAAGCGTTTGAAGATAAAAAAGAAGCTGAATTTGAAGCACTAAAACTAGTAAATTATATGAATGCAAAATTTTGTAAAAAGCACAGATTTTTCGTAAATGAAGAAGGAGATACTTTTAAAATTTATGTGGAGCTTTCTTGTCCTAAGATTAGCTGATTTTTTTTAATCTTTACTAAAGGTAAAATATGATTGCACATTTATGCTGCAGTGTGGATGCAGGATACTTTCTAAAAAGACTTAAAGATGATTTTCCAAATGAAAAAATAACAGGGTTTTTTTATGACCCGAATATTCATCCTTACAGTGAATTTAAATTAAGAAGTCTTGATACAAAAAGAATATGCGAAAAACTGGGAATTGATTATGTGGAGGGTGAATACAATTACGAAGGATGGCTTAGAGCCGTTAAGGGAAAAGAGAATGAACCTGAAAAAGGAATCAGATGTTCAATATGCTTTGATTTTTCCCTTGAAGAAGCGGCAAGGTTTGCTAAAAATAATAAAGATACAAAAGTCACAACTTCACTTCTTATGTCTCCTATGAAATCACACGAACAGCTAGAAAAAACAGGAAAAGTTATAAAAAGAAAATACGGTGTTGAATTTTTGGCAGTTGATTACAGGAAAAAAGGCGGCACTCAGGCTCAGCAGGAATATGCAAAAGAAAATCAAATGTATAGACAAGATTACTGCGGATGTTTGTATGGAATCTTGCAGCAAAAAGAAAGTCAAGAAATTATAGATGAGTTGATTTCTCCTTATCCGTTTCAAAAATTACCTGCAAGTATTGAAGAAAGATTAGAATTTTATGAAAATAGATTAAATCTTGAAGAAGAGAGCATTAAATATAAAATTATTAAAGAAAATTTTTTGAATTATCGGCTTTTAAAATCAAAAATTACTTCTAAAAAAAATGTTATTAATCATTATACGCTTTTTTATTCTTTTCTTGATAGAGCTCAAAGAGTTAGAATTGAATTGGAAAATGAAGAGATTGGATATGCTAACAGAGCACAGGTAATTTTTGTTAAATTAAGTAAAATTAATGCTCTTTTAAATAAAAAATATCAAAATATCAAGGATATTTATAAAATGCCTTTAAATTTGGAAGAAGAATTATTAATTAGAGAAAAAATTACAAAATCAAAATATAATCTCTCTCCTATAATAATTTTAGAAAAATTTGAAGATATAAGATACGATATTGAAATTGAAGCAAAAATTTATCCCGATAGTAAAGAAATTTTGATAAAATTTTAATAAAAAAGGAAAATTATGGTTTTTGATGTAATGCAAATTCAAGAGATGCTTCCTCACAGATATCCGTTTTTATTGGTTGACAGAATTACAGATGTAAAAGCTGGCGTTGAAGTTGAAGGATTTTTAAATATTTCTATTACAAACGCTGTATTTCAAGGGCATTTCCCGGGACATCCTATTTATCCGGGAGTCTTAATTATTGAAGGTATGGCACAAACGGGTGCGATTTTGCCTTTTACTATTATGAGTAAAGAAGAATTAAGTGATAAAGTTGTATATTTTATGAGTATTGATAAAGCAAAATTTAGAAAACCTGTTAGACCGGGGGACAGACTGGTTTATAAAATAAAAACTCTTAAACAAAGAGGTAAAATCTGGCAACTTGATGCAAAAGCATATGTAGATGAGGAGTTGGTGGCTGAGGCTGAGCTAAAAGCTATGA
>JALVWY010000049.1 GCA_027023105.1 Campylobacterales bacterium
AATCTTCTGTTTTCATTTAAAAGTTTCTCATTCTTTTTAATCTCTTTATTTAATTTACATCTATAACAATTATATGTGCTTATAAGCTCATCTATCTCTTCAATAAAAGAGTCTGTTTTTTCTATTTCTTTATTTTCTCTCATAAAATTTACAAGTTTCCTTAATTCCCCGCTTATATAAAAAATTATATATTTAAAAGACAAAATAACAATAAGTAAAGCAGATAAAAACAATAAAAATCTGAATTTGATAAGCTCAAGCGAATTTTCAAGCTCTTTTGTGTCAAATTCATTTTTAATTATAAGTCTGTTTGTAAGTGTTTTAAAAAAACCCTGTATTAATGTGGTTACTTCTATTTGATGATTTTTTAAATTAACTCTGGATATTATATCGTTTTGTTTTTGAAAAACGCTTAAAACACTCTGACCTAAAGCTTCAAAATCTTTTAATTTTATATTTTTTTTATATTTTTGATATTCATCACTTCCTCTTAAAATTTTTTTGAAAAGCTTAAGAGATAATTGTGTAAGCTCATTTAAAGAAAGCTTATTAGAATATCTATTTTTAAAATCAATAGGATAAATTAAATATTTATCGGCAAAATACATTTTTATATTTTTTAAATCTTTAAATTTTGCTTTTAATTTATAATGCGCTTCTTGAACTTTTTGATATATATTAATTACATAGGCGATTTGAAGAAGATATTTTTTATCAGGTGAACGAATTAGAAAATATCTTTTAAGATTAAGAGAGGCTATATCCAAATGAACATAGGATATATCAATATTTTCTTTTCCTTCAAATACTTTATTTAAAACTTTTCTAAAAGCCGGAAAAGTTCCTAAATTATATCCTATATCGGGTTTATACGAAGATTTTATTATTTTATAATTTCTGTCAATTACAAAAACTTCATATTTTCCAGGACCTTCATTTTCATCATTCAAAAGTTTCGCTATTTTTTTAGGATTGAATGTATTAACATTTTCATACATTACATAAAGTGAATTTAGAGCCTTTATATTAGAAGAAAGGTTTATTTTAAATGCTATCTCGGCATCATTTAAAATAGATTTGAATTTATCCCTTATTTGAAAAGTAGCTGAGATATCTTTACTCTTATATGTTTGAATTAAACTGTGTTTTGTATAAAGATACTGAAAATAAAGACCTAAAAATATAACTAAAATAAAGAGTACAAGCCATAAATTTTTATTTAATTTAATTTTCAAATTCAAATCTATAACCTATGCTAACCACCGTTTTAATATAATGTTTATCAAATTTTTTTCTTATTTCATTAACAAGCTGGCGAAGAGGATAACTCTCTTTTTGCTCGCCTTCCCATACATATTCTATTATTCTTTCAGAAGAAACCGTTTTATTGATATTTTTTAGCAATATATGTAAAAGCCTTTTCTCTTTTTTTCTAAGATTAATTCTTTTATTATTCTTAAAAAGTTCATCTTCATCAAATTTAAATTCATATTCATCAAATACGATTTTCTCTTTTTTATTAAGCAGATGATTGATTCTGACTTCAAGCTCTTTTATATGAAAAGGCTTTTTTATATAATCATCACAACCATATACATACGCTTTTTCAAAATAATACTCGTCAATATTTGCCGTAATCATAACAACAAAACCTTCATCCCCATACAAGCTTCTTATATACTTTACAAGCTCCAAGCCGTTTATCCCTGGTATATTTATATCAATTAAATATACTTCAAAGGGATTTTTTTTAATTTCTTCTAATGCCAAAATTCCGTCATCTTGTAAAACAACAGAAAAACCTTTTGAAATCAGAATTTTTTTTACAATTTTTGCAAGCTGTAAATCATCTTCAACAAGCAATACTCTTAACATATGACCTCTTTTTTCATAATTGTATAAAAATTATGTAAAATTAATGTAAAAGAGATTTTATAAAAATTTCCCTTTTACTTTTTCAATCATTTCATCTATTTTAGAAGCGTCACTTCCCCCGCCTTGTGCAAAATCAGCTCTCCCGCCGCCTTTTCCGCCTACAACAGGGGCAAATTCTTTAATTAAATCTCCGGCTTTAATATCTTTTACGCCGCTTAAGGCTACTATTTGCACTTTTCCTTTATTTTCTCCTGCAAGAAACGCCACTAAATTTTCTTTACCTTTTAAATCTGACGCAATATCTCTAAGATTTGCATTATCGATTCTTTCTATAATAAAATTAATACCATTTTTTTCAACAGGTTTAAGCTCTTTAACGGCTGCTTTTTGCATATTTTTTATCTCTTCTTTTAAAGTTTTAATCTCTTCTTTTTGTTTATTAATAAATGATTTAATATCTTTTGTTTTATTCTCAGCCTTAATTTCTTCTACTAAATTTCTATAATTTTTAGCATAATCATAAGCTGCTAAGCCGACAACCGCCTCTATTCTTCTAACCCCGGTACTGATACCGCTCTCTTTTGTTATAAAAAATGTTCCTATTTCAGCTGTGTTTTTCACATGCGTTCCACCGCATAGTTCAACGCTGTAATCTCCAAACTCAACAACTCTTACAACATCTCCGTATTTTTCGCCAAATAAAGCCATAGCGCCTTTTTCTTTTGCTTCATCAATACTCATCTCTTCTACATTACCTTCAATCCCCTTGGCAATTACACCGTTTACCATATCTTCAATTTTTTCAATTTCTTCTTTTGTAAGTGCTTTTGGATGAGTAAAATCAAATCTAAGTCTGTTTTCTTCCACTAAAGACCCGGCTTGTGTTACATGCTCACCTAAAATTCTTCTAAGAGCCGCTTGAAGCAGATGAGTAGCCGAGTGATGTTTTGCTATTTCTCTTCTGCTTTCATCCACAACAGCTTCTATCTCATCACCTGATTTTAATTTGGCGTTTTTAACTTCACTTAAATTTCTTTCATCAAATTTTTTTGTATCAACAACCTCGGCACAAATTTCATCCCCGCACTCTAAAATACCTTTATCCCCGATTTGTCCCCCGCTTTGGGCATAAAAAGGAGTAACTTCAAGCATTACCCAGCCGTTGCCGCTTAATTCTTTTACTTCATTCATTTCCTCATCAAACAGAGCTTTTACTTTTGTTTTTAATTTTGTATGCTCATATCCTAAAAATTTATTAGGCTCGTATTTTTCAAGGTCTTTAAGATTAATTTTTGTATCTCCGCTGCCTTTCCAGTTTGCTCTTGCTCTTTGTTTTTGTTCTTGCATTAAGCTGTTAAAAGTATCAATATCAACTTTTTTATTTACTTCTCTTAACATATCATCTGTCAAATCAAGCGGAAATCCGTATGTATCGTAAAGTTTAAAAGCGACTTCACCGCTGAAAACATCTCCGGTTGTTTTTGCAAGTTCTTCTTTAAACAGAGCCATACCTTTATCTATTGTTTCAAAAAACCTCTCTTCTTCAAGCTTAATAGAATCTTTAACAGCCTCTTTTTTCTCTATTAACTGAGGATAATGTCCGCCCATTTGATTAGCCAAAGTATCAACGATTTTATACATAAAAGGAGCTCTTTGCCCTAGCAAATATCCGTGTCTAACTCCCCTACGAAGGATTCTTCTAAGCACATAGCCTCTGCCTTCTCTGTCAAACCTAACGCCCTCAGCCAATAAAAAGCTAACCGCTCTTATGTGGTCTGCTATTACTCTGTGGCTCGCCCCTCTTTTGTCTTGAAAATACTCTTTTCCAGTAATTTCCACAATTTTTTCAAGTAACGGTCTAAAAATTGAGCTGTCGTAATTGCTTGTAACACCCTCTTTAATAGCCGTAATTCTTTCAAGTCCCATTCCCGTATCAATACTTGGTCTTGGAAGAGGTGTCAATTTCCCGCTTTCATCTCTGTTGTATTGCATAAAAACCAAATTCCAAATTTCAAGGAATCTATCGCCTTCCCCGCCTAAATAATCTTCATCGGAATTAAATTTCTCAGCCCCCTGGTCATAATGAATTTCACTGCAAGGTCCGCAAGGTCCTGTATCTCCCATTTGCCAGAAGTTATCTTTATCTCCCATTTTTACTATTTTTTCTTTCGGGACATATTTTTCCCAGATTTTTCCTGCTTCATCATCGCTGTCGTGAATTGTAATCCAAAGTTTTTCTTTTTCAAGCCCTAAAACTTCCGTAACAAACTCCCAAGCATAACTAATAGCCTTTTCTTTAAAATAATCTCCAAAAGAAAAATTCCCAAGCATTTCAAACAAAGTATGATGACGATTTGTGTAACCTACATTTTCCAAATCGTTATGTTTTCCCCCCGCTCTCATACAAAGCTGGGCGGATGTCGCCCTTGGAGGAGTCGGTCTTTCTTTTTCACCTATAAAAACAGGCTTAAAAGGGACCATTCCCGCATTTGTAAAAAGTAAAGTAGGGTCATCTGGCACAAGAGGTGCTGAAGGATAAACTTTGTGTCCTTTACTTTCAAAAAATTCTAAAAATTTTTTTCTAATATCCATAAAAGGCCTTTTTTGATAAAATTTTAACATAAAAATAATAAATGGAGAAAAATTAATTGTATAAAAAAGAGTTGGAAATTCTAAATAAAAAAAACCGCTTAAGGTCTCGCAAAATTTATAATGATTTTATAGACCTGGCAAGCAATGATTATCTGTGTTTAGCGGAAAATAAAAATATAGCAAAAAAAGCGTTTGAAGAAGTTTTAAAATACGATTCCCACTCGGCAAAAGCCTCTATGCTTGTAAACGGATATCACCCGCTTCACAAAAAACTTGAAGATTATCTAAAAGAACTTAACAATTTTGAAGATGCAATTATTGTAGGAAGCGGATTTTTGGCAAATATGGCTTTGTTTGAACTGGTCAGAAAAAACGATTTGGCATTAATTGATGAAGAATATCACGCAAGCGGAATAGTGGGAAGCAAACTAAATTCCGGAAAAATCAGATTTTTTAAACACAACGATATAAACGATTTAAAAGAAAAAAGCAAAGATTACAAAAATTTTCAAAGGGTTTTTGTTTTCACGGAAGGCATTTTTTCTATGAGAGGCGATAAAGTAAAAAAAGAAATCACTTCTTATGCCCGGCAAATAGGCACACTTGTTTTAGACGAAGCACACAGCGTGGGAACCTGCGGGGAAAATCTTCTTGGAATCACAGATGAATACGGATTAAATCCGGATAAAACAATCAAAATGGGAACACTCGGAAAAGCCTTAGGGAGCTATGGAGCATATATTCTGGCAAATAAAGAAATAATTGAATTTTTACTAAACAGAGCAAAAAGTATCATTTACACAACAGCGCTAAGCCCGGTTGATTGTGCTATGGCTTATTATTCATTAAAAGAGATACAAAATAATCTAAACTTTTATAAAAAACAAATAAATGATAAAATGTTAATATTTAATTCAGGCTCGTTAATTAAAATATTATCGTCAAAAGAGATAAAAACTCTGCTTGAAAAACAAAAAGCACTAATAAAACAAAACATTTTAATAGGGGCAATCAGACCTCCAACCGTCAAAAGCCCTATTTTTAGAATTATTTTAAGGATATGTATAAACAATGAAATCATTAAACAGACAATTCAATTTTTGGAAACAAAATGATTAAAAAAATTTTGGCATTTTTTATAATTTTAACTGTTTTAGCGGGAATCGCCCTGTTTTTTTATGTCTATAAATTTTATGAATCCGTAAAATTCAATGCAGATAAAATAATTTATTACAACCCTCCCCAGTCCGCTTTGTTTTATGACAGAAACGGAAATTTACTTGATATAAGATATTCAAAACAAGACAGGCTTTATGTCAAATATAAAAACATACCCCCAAGAGTTATTGAAACACTTCTTGCCACAGAGGATACAGCGTTTTTTGAAGAAAATATGGGAATTAATATTAATGCCATTATAAGAGCGCTTATTACGGATATCAAAGCCGGTAAAAAGGTGGAAGGGGCTTCCACAATAACTCAACAGCTTGTAAAAAATATCTACTTAAACAGAAAAAAAACAATAAAAAGAAAATTAACAGAAATAATGATAGCTATGAAAGTGGAAAATATTATGACAAAAGAACAAATCCTGGAAAGATATCTAAACCAAATATTTTTCGGTAATCATTATTACGGGATAAAAACCGCGGCACTGGGATATTTTCACAAAAATCTAAACGATTTGAGCCTAAAAGAAATCGCAATGCTTATAGCCCTTCCAAAAGGTCCTAGTTTATATAATCCTATAAGACATTATGAATTTAACCTAAAAAGAGCCGATTTAATTCTAAAAAGAATGTATATATTAGGATGGATAAGTCCGGAAGAATATAAAAATGCAATTATGCAAAGACCAAAAGTTTATAAACAAATGATAACCCCAAAAGCCCCTTATGCAGTTGATGAAGCCATAAGAAGACTTTTAATAAATTATCCCGATTTATTAACAAAAGGCTATAAAATCACTTTAACCATAGATTTACCAACACAAAAAATAGCCGAAGAAGCACTGAAATGGAATTATAAAAGAATCTTAAAATTAAATCCTAAATTAAACCCGAATCAGCTAAACGGAGCATTAATAAACATAAATCCTAAAAACGGAGAAGTTTTGGCAATAGTCGGCGGGGTTGATTATCAAAAAAGCAAATTTAACCGCGTTACCCAGTCAAAAAGAAGTATGGGAAGTTCTATAAAGCCTTTTGTATATCAAATAGCGCTAAATTCCGGATATAATCCGGGAACACTCATCCCCGATATGAACAGAAAATTCAAATTAGATACAAACGGAAAAGATAACAACGAAACGAAATACTGGATGCCAAAAAACTTTGAAGACAATACATTAGGGCTTATAACATTAAGATACGCCCTTATTCACTCAAGAAACCTGGCAACTATAAATCTTGCTATGCAAATAGGTCTTGATAAAGTAATAAAAAAATTATACAGATTCGGATTTGACAAAATGCCAAGAAACTTATCTATTGTTATAGGAAGTGTGGGAGAAAGCCCTTGGAAAGTCAGTGAGCTTTATACAATTTTCAGCAATTACGGAAAAGAATCAAAAGTTCATCTTATAAAAGAAATTTCAATCCCGAAAGAAAATTTTAAAATAGAGATATCGCCTAAATTAAAAAATATAGAACCTCCTTATCAGGCATATTTAATTACAAGTATCCTCCAAGATGTCGTAAGAAAAGGAACCGGAAGAAAGGCACATGTAAAAGGTATTCAAATAGCAGGGAAAACCGGAACTACCAATAAAGATAAAGACGCCTGGTTTTGCGGCTTTACGCCTGATAGTGAAACCATTGTATGGTTTGGAAACGATAATTCAAAATCTCTTGGTAAATGGATGACAGGGGGAAGGGTGTCAGCTCCTGCGTTTAGCTATTTTTATAAAAAACTGCTAAAAATTCATCCTGAGCTTAAAAGATATTTTTATATCCCAAAAGAAGTAAAAACATATCTTTTACCAAACGGACAAAAAGAGCTTTTTACACCTCTTTCACCGCCTCCGAAACAAAAGGCCATAAACGAAGTCCCTATTTTTTAACCCTGCTTCCCACAATTCCCGCAAATGCTATTAAAGCCCCGCCTATAAACTGATTAAAACTTGGTATCTGCCCTAAAAAAAGACCGAAAATCATTGCAAAAAATATATCAAGATATTGAAGCACGGAAGCAATGCTTACACTTATGAAATTGAGTGAATCATACCACAAAAAAAGCGCAAAAGCGGTATGAACAACCCCTGCAATCAATACAATTACAAAGGTTTTAAAAGTAAATTCAAAATCATTCAAAAACAAAAAAGGCGCTGTTAAAATTATAGAAATCAAAATCTGCCATGCGGTAACACTTACGGCTCTATGATACATAGTGGCTATTTTTGAAAAAAATCCTAAAAAACCGTATGAAACTGCAGCCATAAGGGCAATAAAAATCCCAAAATCAAACTTTATACCGCCGCCTTTAAAATTACTGACAACCATTCCTGTTAATGCCAAAATCACAGCCGCCAAAATATATCCGTTAAATTTTTCTTTTAAAAAAACAACTGCCAAAATTATTGAAATAATAGGTCCTAAATAATATAAAACCACAACTGTGGAAATATCGGTAATATTTAACGCCCAAAAGAAAAATATCCAATTAATTCCTAAAAATATTCCGCTAAGAAATAAAGGCCAAAAAGGCTTTAAATAAAAAAACTCCCTTATCCCCGCTTTTTTAACAGCAAAATAAAATATAAAAGGAAACGCAAAAAACACTCTAAAAAATACAAAAACCCCGCTTGGCAAGTTTGAGAGAATCCCCACTAACGGAGTGCTACCCCAAATAAGGGTAGCACCTGTCATTTCAGCTAAACCTCTTTTTTTATTTTTCACTTTTTTACTCTAAAAAACCTCAAATTTAGCAATTAAACTTGCTATTCTTTTTTTAACTTCTTCTTTTCCAAGCACACTTAAAAGTGCGGCTAAATCAATTCCTTTTGTATCTCCAACCGTTGCAATTCTAAGTGGAGGCATTAAAAATTTCGGTTTTATTCCTTTGATTTCCAAAAATTCGTGCATTGCATCGTGCCAGGAAGTTGGAATATTAAGTTCTTTATCTTTTATAAATTCTAAAAACTCTTTAAGATTTACAATCACTTCATCTTTAATAAATTTTTTAACGGCTTTTTCGTTATATTCTTGAGGCTCATTTAATATTTTTTCTATTTCCTGTGCCATTTCTTTAAGGGTTTTTACTCTATCTTTAAGCTCATCTATTAGAATCTCTTTTTTATCGTGATTTATAATATCAATCCCAAAATCATCTCTAAGTAAAATTTCTATTCTTTCATTTGGAGAATTTTTAATATAATGGCTATTTAACCAATCAAGTTTTTCCCTGTTGAATCTGCTTGGAGCTTTATTTATATCTTTTGGGTCAAAAAGATTTATCATCTCTTCCATACTGAAAATCTCCTGGTCACCGTAACTCCATCCAAGACGGATTAAAAAGTTAATTAAAGCTTCCGGAAGATAGCCTTCTTTTTTATATTCCATTACATCAACAGCGCCGTCTCTTTTACTCATTTTAGCGCCTTTTTCATTATGAATCATAGGCACATGATAAAATTTCGGCACTTCCCAGCCAAACGCTTCGTAAATTAAAATCTGTTTAAATGTATTTTTTAAGTGGTCATCGCCTCTTATAATATCTGTCATTCCCATATCGTGGTCATCAATAACAACCACAAAATTATATGTAGGAGTCCCGTCGCTTCTGGCAATTACCAAATCATCCATTTCGTCGGCATTAACACACTGAAGACCTTTAACCCCGTCTTCAAAACAGATTTTTCCACTTAAAGGCGCTTTGAATCTGATTACAAAAGGCAAATCAAGCTCATCTTCAAAATCTCTGTATTTTCTAATATCAATAGAAGGCTCTTCACCTTTCATTTTGGCGTTTCTAATAGTTTCAAGTTCTTCTTTTGTCAAATAACATTTATAAGCAAGCCCTTTTTCTAAAAGTTCATTTATTAATTTTTTATAAATATCAAATCTTTCGCTTTGAAACACAACTTCATCATCATAATTAAGCCCTGTCCAGTTAAAAGCTTTTATAATGGCTTCAACCGCTTCTTGTTTATTTCGCAAAAGGTCGGTATCTTCGATTCTCAGTCTAAATTTTCCTTCATTTTTTCTAGCCCAAAGCCAGTTAAAAAGAGCCGTTCTAAGCCCTCCTATATGTAAATATCCTGTCGGACTCGGCGCAAAACGAGTAACTACCATTAGATTCCTTTTTTATAAAATTATATCAAAAGCTATAATTTTTTTTGAATATATTTAATTCCAAGCATTGTAACGATAACTTCCAAAACAGCAGCCGCAACAACAACAGTAAACCAATAATCATCCAAAACATCATTTTGATATGCCAAAGTGGCAATGGCAATCAAAAGTGTTAGAGGCATTGAAAGTGAAAATCCAAAAAGAATGGTATTTTTTAATTTAAGCTCTTTAAAAAACAAAAACGAGCTTACAATTCTTAAAAAAATCATCAAAAATGTCAAAATAAGAGCATCTGCTATTAATTTTAAGGAAACCATACTTAAATCAAGGGCACTTCCCACATGCACAAAAAATATAGTAATCAAAAATCCAAATCCAAACGGAGCCAGTTTATGCTCCAAATCTTTATTGTGCTCAAAAAATGTGCTTAAAAACACACCCACTATAAAAGCACCCAAAACAACATCAAGATGTAATAAAAGCATAATTGATATCATAATAAAAAACATACTAATAGCAATTCTTACATCCTGAAAATATTTATCACTTCCCGGCATAATATAAATTTTAAGCTTTGGAAACCACCAAAAAAGAGTCCTCAAAGCCATAAATCCGATTCCAAGAACAGCCAAAAACAAAAAAAGCATACCTATATTAAAAATAAGTTCTTTACCTAATCCAAATTCAAAATATCCACTCACAACAGTCAAAACCAAAATAGACAAAAGCTCTCCTAAAACACCTATTTTTATAGCCAAATCAAGCCAGGGCTGTTTACCGATTTCCTGCTGGATGGAGAGCATAAGACCTATGGATATCAAAGGCAAAATCACTATAAAAATAACGGAATATTTAAATACAAAAACCGAAGCGATACTAAGGGCATACAACACAAATAAAAATAAAAAACCTTTTATAAAAACAGATTTATCAAGCTTTAGAATTGTCCGTAAATTAACCTCCATTCCGGCTAAAAGCATTAAATACAAAAATCCCACTTCCGCCAAAACACTGAACATTTCGTTATGATGCAAAAGTCCTAAAAGCTTTGCGACAGCGCCTAATGTTATTTCCACCATTGCAATAGGAAGTTTTAATATATTGCTTAAAAACGGAGAGATAAGTAAAATTCCCGCTAATGTAAAAATCAATATAAGCTCAGCACTCATTGGCTATTTCAAACCCTTCTTTTGTTAAAATTTCTATATCTTTATCCACTTTTTCGCCTTTTGTAGTCAGATAATCCCCTATTACTATCGCATTTGCACCGGCTTTTAAGCCTTGGGTAAAATCATTGCCAAAAACAATTTCTCTTCCACCTGCAAGCATTATAATGGAATTTGTAAAATTTTGTCTAAAAAGTTTTATTATTTTAAGTGCCGTTTCTTTATTGTGAGTAGCTTTTAGTGGCAGTTTTTTGTTTTCTATAAAAAAATTAAGAGGTATTCCATCAGGATTTAGTTTTTTTAAGGAATTTAAAAGTGAAATTCTGTCACTCTCACTCTCCCCTAAACCAAAAATCCCGCCGCTGCAAAGTCTAAGACCTACTGATTTTACATTTCCGCAGGTCTCAAATCTTTCATCCCAGCTGTGAGTCGAGCAGATTTCAGGATAAAATTCACGGCTTGTTTCAAGATTATGATTATAAATACTAACACCTGCATTTTTTAGCTCTTTTAACGCCTCCTTGCTCGCCGTTCCGTTACAGGCGATAATTTTTATATCAACCTCTTTTAAAACTGCCTTACTCGCGCGGCAAACATATTCAAGCGTCTTTTCATCAAGCCCCCTTCCGCTTGTAACAAGACAAAAACCCGAGGCTTTGTTTTTTTTAGCAAGTTTTGCTTCATTTACAATTTGAGAAATATCTTTTTGCTTAAATCTTTTTATATCCGCTCCCCATTTTACACTCTGAGTGCAAAATTTACAGTCTTCCTTGCAAGCTCCAGAGCGAATGTTTGATATTGCACATAAATAAATCAAAACAAAAATTCCTTAATTTTACTCTTCCATTCAATCTCTCCTACTTTCCTGTAAAAAAGAGTAACCAAATAGCCGTTTTCTTTTATATCAAGAATCATACAGCTGGAAAATCCATGGTCTCTTGCACAGACTTCTCCCGGATTTAGTATTAAATTTTTACCGTTAAAGCTCATATCAACATCGTGTGTATGCCCGTAAACAATGATATCGGTATCAAGAGGAAACATATATTTCGGATAGTGCATAAGCTTCCAGGTTTTGTTTGCAAGTTTAAAATAATAAGGCTCTGTTACGACATTGTATTTATCGGTAATTTTATATAAATGATAATCATTATTTCCAAGAACCGCAACATATCTTATCTTTTTTTCTTCAAGATATTCAAGCACTTCTTCGCGCACAATATCCCCGGCATGGACAATAAATTCAGCTCCGTTTTCAATAAGTAAATCAATAGCTTTTTTTGCTCTTCCTAGTTTTTTATGCGTATCGGACATAATTCCTATTTTCAAATCAACTCTCCTTTGCTTCTCTATGCTTACATTTTATACATTCATAAACTTCTTTGCCTCTGTAAGTCCTCTCAGACATTAAATAACCGCACTCAGGGCATTTTTTATTCACAGGACGGAATTTTGAAATAAATTTACAATCCGGATAATTTGCACATCCGTAAAATTCTCCTCTTGGACCTTTTCTTTTAATTATATCCCCTCCGCACTCGGGACATTTTACATCTTCAAGTTTTTCAGGAGGTGTTAGAGGTTTTGTGTTTTTACATTCAGGATAATTGCTACACGCTAAAAATTCTCCCCTTCTTCCTCTTTTAATCACCATATCCGCCCCGCATTTATCACATTTTACATCAACTTTTTTCTCTTCTTTTTCTTCAAGTGGGCGGGTATATTTACATTTCGGATAGTTACTGCACGCAATAAATTCCCCAAATCTGCCTTTTCTAATAACAAGTTCGCTTCCGCATTTAGGACAAAGCTCTCCGGTTGGTTTTGCTATTTTTTGAGATGGAATTTCTTTATCACCTTTTTTTATAAGATCTATAAAAGGATTATAAAAATTTCTTAAAACATCTTGCCACTCTTTTTTGTTTTCAGCCACTTCATCTAGCATATTCTCCATATTTGCCGTAAAATTTGCATCTACAATATCCGGAAAATATTTTTCAAGCGTTTCAATAACAGTAAATGCTATTTCTGTAGGATAGAGTTTTTTATCTTTTACCTCAACATAATGTCTGTTTTGAAGAAGTGTAATAGTCGGGGCATATGTTGAAGGTCTTCCGATTCCAAGAGATTCCAGTTTTTTAATAAGACTGGCTTCCGTGTATCTTTCAGGCGGTTTTGTAAAATGTTGAGTTGCTTTAATATCTTCTGATTTTAACTCTTCGCCTTCACTAAATTCCGGTAAAAGCGTATCGGCACTAGGTTTTGAATATACTTTATAAAATCCATCAAACACAAGTTTTCTGCCGCTTATTTTAAATTCACCTTTTTCATTTGAAAGATGGATATTTTGAGTTTCAAATTTGGCGTCTTTCATTTGGCTTGCTAAAAATCTATCATAAATAAGCTTATAAAGTTTAAATTCATCAGGTTTTAAATAATTTCTAAGCTCATCGGGAGTTAATCTGACATCAACAGGTCTAATTGCTTCGTGAGCTTCTTGTGCGGAAGAAGATTTTGTTTTATAGGTTTTAGCTTCTGCATACTCTTTACCAAAATTTTTTTCAATAATTTCAAGTGCGGCTTTTTGTGCCTCATCTGCAATATTTAAGCTGTCTGTTCTCATATATGTAATTATCCCCGTCTCTCCTACTGGAGTTTTTACACCTTCATAAAGTCTTTGGGCTATTTGCATAGTTCTTTTAGGAGAAAATCCGAGCATACTGCTGGCGGTTTGCTGGAGGGTTGAAGTCATAAAAGGTGCAGGTGATTTTACAGTTGTTGTTTTTTTCTCTATTTTGGAAACTTTGTAAGTTAACGGTTTTAATTCATCTACTATTTTTGTAGCATTTTCTTTATTTTTAATATCAAATTTATCAAGTTTTTTTCCGTTATATTTAATCAAATTTCCTTCAATCTTCTTAAAAACCCCCTCTATTGTCCAATATTCCTGAGGCTTAAACGCTTTTATTTCTCTTTCTCTGTCAACTACTATTTTTAAAGCCGAACTTTGGACTCTCCCGGCACTTAGCCCTTTTTGAATTTTTTTGTTAAGCAAAGGAGAGAGTTTATATCCGACGATTCTATCAAGCAGTCTTCTTGCTTGTTGTGCATTGACTCTATTCATATCAAGTTTTCTTGGATGCTCAAGTGCGTTTTTAATAGCCTTTTTTGTAATTTCGTGAAAAACAATTCTTGGAAGCTCCTGTGGATTTTTACCTATTACTTTTGCAATATGATACCCGATAGCCTCCCCTTCTCTGTCTTCATCTGTGGCTATAAAGATTTCATCCGCTTTTTTTGCTTTTTCCTTAATTTCTTTAGCAAGCTGCTGATGATCTTTTGTAACTCTGTATTGAGGTTCAAATTTATCATCTTCTATTTTTATACCAAAAGAACTTTTCGGCAAATCTCTTAAATGCCCTTTACTTGCAATTACGACATAATTTTTACCTAAAAAATTTTTAATGGTTTTCGCTTTTGCCGGAGATTCCACAATTATTAACTTTTTACTCAAAACAACCCT
>JALVWY010000050.1 GCA_027023105.1 Campylobacterales bacterium
ATAGGTTTAATCTCTTCTTTGTCAATAAAAAGCGAATAAATATGACCTATTAAATGATTTACGGCAATTATAGGAATATTTAAAGCAATACTTAAAGCCTTTGCCATCATTACACCCTCTTGCAGCGTTACGGAAAGCCCGGGAGCATTTGTAACGGCTACGGCTTTAAGAGAAGGGAAAAACTCTTTTGTCTCTTCTAAAATTTTAGGAAGTGCTTCTGCGTGAAGACGGCTTGCAAGCTCAGGCACAACGCCTCCGTATTTTGCGTGTTCAAGCTCCTGTGAAATTTTTTTGTGAAAAAGAAGTTTTTTTGTTTTTGTATCCATTACGGCTATACTTGAATCGTCACAACTGCTTTCAATCGCTAAAATCATAAAATTTCCCTTTTTTTTAAGCGTATTTTAACATTAATGTTTTATTATTATAATAAAAAGGAGTGAATATGAAAATTTTATTAATTGAAGACGATGCCAAACTTTTAGAAAATATAAAAAAAGGGCTTAAAACTTACGGTTTTAGAGTAGATACGGCAAAAGACGGAGAAGAGGGGTTATATCTTGCACAAAACAATAAATACGATGTAATGATAGTTGACTGGATGCTCCCTAAACTCTCCGGAATTGATTTGCTTAAACAATTAAGACAAGAAGGTATAAAAACTCCTGTTTTAATTCTAACGGCAAAAAGCGGAATTGACGATAAAGTGGAAGGTCTTCAAGTAGCGGATGATTATCTAACAAAACCTTTTGATTTTGAAGAACTTGTGGCAAGACTAAAAGCACTTTACAGAAGAAGTCAAAATATTGATGAAAATGTTTTAAAAATAGCCGATTTAGAGCTAAATCCTGAAACAAAAGAGGTAAAAAGAGGTGGAAAATATATTGAGCTTACAGCAAAACAATTTGAATTACTAAAATATTTGATGGTAAATAAAAACAAAATCGTAACACCTGAAATGATTGCAAACAATTTATGGGAAATGGATGATGAAATTAATTCAAATGTAATTAATGTTTATATTTCACACATAAGAAAAAAAATAGACAAAAACAAAGACAAAAAACTTATTAAAACAATAAGGGGAATGGGCTTTAAAATAAGCAATGAATAATTTAAAAAATCAACTTTTTTATAAATTTGCTTTAGTTGTTTTTATACTTATCCTTCTTTTTGAAGGCGCTTTAATGATTGCACTTAAAAAATCATTTGATATGCACCTAAAAGATAAATTAGCACTTGTTGCAAGTCAGATACGCCCCGAGCATTTTTCATCTCAAAAATTGCTTGAAATTCAAAAAAAAGATAAAATTTTTCCTCTTTTTGTAAATATAATCAAAACAAAACAGGAAATCATAATAAACAATAAACCTATAAAACCGACATACAAAGCAAGCTATATTTACAATTCTTATAAAAGAGAAAAAGTAATCTCTTACATTACTCAAAAAAACGGCTATATTATTAAGATTTCAACTATCTATTCTTCAAATGATGACAAAATAGAGATAATAAAAACAATTTCTCTTTTAATTTCTTTTGTAATTTATCTTATTGTTTTAATGCTCGGATATAAATTTATAGATACTATTATTGCCCAAATAGAAATTTCATTTAAAAAACTGAAAAATTTCAATTCAAATGTATCGCACGAACTAAAAACCCCGCTTGCCATTATGAAAAGTGAAATAGAAGTGGGACTTATGAGTGAAAATAAAGAGTGTGATAAAACTCTTCGCTCACTTTTACAGGAGATTAATTATCTAAACGATATAACGGAAAAACTGCTTTTTTTAACAAAAAACGATTTAAATAACCTAAATTTACAGGAAATTGATTTAGAAGATATAATTTTTGAGCTTTTTGAAAAATATTCCAATAAAATCCACATTTCTCTTGATATAGACGAAAATGACACTTACATAATAAAAGGGGATAAAACCCTGCTTAAAATGGCAATTAGTAACCTAATAGAAAATTCTATTAAATATAAAGCCCAAAAAATAGATATAACCCTTAAAAAAACAAAAAATAAAATTATTTTAATAATTAAAGATAACGGAATGGGAATTCCAAAAGAGAAACTGCCTTTTATTTTTGATGAATTTTACAGAGTTGATGAATCTCACAATAAAAACATAAAAGGCTTTGGTCTTGGACTTAGTATCGTCAAAAACATCCTAAAAGCCCACAGAGCCAAAATAAAAGTAAAAAGTGAAAAAGGAGTTGAATTTAGTATTGAATTTCCTCTAAAAGAGTGTTCAAACTCCTAGATTTTTTAATACATCTATCAATGGTGCATATCTCAAAATTTTCTCCTTTTTTATAAAGTAATAGCAAAATATAATTAATGTTATTAAAATATTACAAAATACTATAAAACTAATATTAAATATAATCAGATATTGAAAAATAGTGCCAGAGGGTTTTATGAAGTATTTTAAAGCACCCCAGAGACCTGCGGCACAGGGTGATAAGAAGTGCTCTGCTCCCTTCCGGGCCTGAAGCGTTGCCTCTTACCACCCTTGCACAGGGCTGGGGCATTGGAATTATATCATAAATTTTTTAAAATCAACTATATTTTCACTAACTTTTTTTATTCCCTTTCTTTTCCCCCTCTTTTCCTATTTTATTCCCCTTTTTTTATATTAATTTCAAAAGGAATAGAATCTCTTATATGCAAATCCTGTTGAGGAAACGGAATTTCTATTCCGGCTTGGTTTAGGGCATTGTAAATTAATTTTAAAAATTTACTTTTGGTTCTTCTTGGTCCTTTTGCATAATTTCCCCTAACCCATACAAAAAGTTCAAAATTAAGCGAACTGTCCCCCATTTCCAAAAAAACAACTCTTGGCGTAACATCATACTTATTGCTTTTTTTCACATAAGGAAGATTTGATTTTTCAAGAGCTTCAAGCACTATTTTTTCAACTTTATCGATATCACATCCGTAAGCCACTCCAAAAGGAATCCTAAAACGGACAATATCATCCCCAAGTGTCCAGTTTATAACATTATTTTGAATAAAAGCCTGATTTGGAATAATCAAATTTATATTATCATTTGTTCTGATAACAGTCGAACGCATGGAAATATCAATTATTTCCCCTCTTGTATTTTCATCTATTTGAATATAATCCCCTACTTTTATTGTTCTTTCAAACATCATAATAATACCGCTTACAAAATTACTGACTATATTTTGTAGACCAAAACCGATACCTACAGACAAAGCTCCTGCAATCATTGCAAGTGAGCTTAAATCAAGACCTACGGCTTTTAGAGCTATTAAAAAGGCAAGTGTCAAAATAGTATAATATCCCATATTAGCAAGAAGCGTAGAAGTAGCATGAGACAGCTCATATCTTATTCTAATTTTATAAATTAATTTTTTATAATATTTACCAATAAACCACCCTATAAATAAAACTAAAATAAACAAAAAGAAGTTAACAGGTGTAATCGTTCTTTTCCCTACACTAAATAAAGGGTAATTTAAAAAAGAA
>JALVWY010000051.1 GCA_027023105.1 Campylobacterales bacterium
GGTGCGGGGATGAGACCTGAAATAGGAGCAAAAGCTGCGGAAGAAAGTTTTGAAGAAATCAAAGAGAGTTTAAACGGAGCTGATTTGGTATTTATTTCAGCAGGAATGGGAGGAGGAACCGGAACAGGTGCCGCTGCTATTATTGCAAAAGCTGCAAAAGAAATTGGAGCTTTGACAATAGGTGTTGTTACAAAACCTTTTATGTTTGAAGGTCCTAAGAGAAAAAAACTTGCAGAAATAGGTTCAAATGAACTAAAAAAAGAAGCAAATTCAATAGTTGTTATTCCAAATGATAAAATTTTAACCATTATAGACAGAAAAGTCGGAAGAAAAGAAGCGTTTTCTCTTGTTGACGATGTTTTGTTTAAAGCTGTAAGCGGTATTTCTAATATGGTTGTAAGCTATGGAGAAAACGATATAAATGTTGACTTTAACGACTTAAAAACAGTAATGTCACATCAAGGTTTAGCACTAATGGGGGTTGGTGAAATGAAAGGTGAAAATGCTGCATTTGATGCTATCAAAATGGCTATTGAATCGCCTTTACTTGATAATATTTCTATTGATGGAGCAATGGGTGTTCTTGTTCATTATACAATGCATGAAGATTATCCTCTTGTAGAAATTCAAGAAAGTATGGCTGTTATTCAAGAAAAAGCAGATGAAGATGCAGATATAATTTTCGGAACAACAACCGATAACTCTTTAGGAGAAGATGAAATAAAAGTAACGATTGTTGCTACAGGATTTGAAAAACAAACAGCCGTAAACAAAACGGAAAATAAAGAAATTAAACAAAATCACATTAATAATATTTTAACAGGCAGAAAAGTTGTCGGCGGTGATATAGAACTTGATACGGATACTCTTGATATTCCTACATATCTTAGAAAAGCCAAAGATTAATCTTTAACTTTTCTTTTTAACTTCTTAATTAACTTAATATCAAAAAAATTGTAGATAAAATATAATCTGCCATAAATACGGCAATAGAAGCAACTACAACGGCTTTTGTAGTGCTTTGCCCTACTCCTTTTGCCCCGCCTGTTGTAAAATAGCCTATATATGTTCCTATGGCACTTATTAAATATCCGAATACTATTCCTTTTGTAATACTTTGATTTATGTCTTTAAATTCTCCGAAATGTCTTATATTATCCAAATATTTATATCCGTTTACCCCTAAAGAAACGGTTGAAATAAAATAAGCGCTTAAATTTGCAACCGCATCAAAAAACAAAATTAAAAGAGGCATAGAAATAATAGTAGCTAAAATTCTAGGGACTATCAGATACTGTTTAGAATCAACCGCCATTACATCAAGTGCGTCAATTTGCTCGGTTACCCTCATACTCCCAAGTTCTGCGGCATAATTACTTACACCTCTGCTTACTACCATTAATGCTGCAAAAACAGGTCCAAGTTCTTTAACGATTGATATAAATATGGTATACCCCATAAAATCCTGCACTCCAAACTTATGAAATCCCTGATAAAGCTGAACGGCTTCTACAAGACCGGTAAAAAAAGAGGTCAAGAATATAACACCCACACTTCCGTAACCCATAAATTTAATTTGTTCTAAAAGCAGTTTAATTCTATAAGGCGGCTTAAAGAGTAAAAAAAATAATTTTATTTGAAAAATTGTAAAATCACCCAGCATATAAATAAAGTTTATTGTGCTTTTACCGATAAAATATAAAAATTTAGATATCAATTTTTGCCTTTTTTGATAAAATTATATCAAACAATTCAAAAAGGATTAAAATGGCTGAGAAAAAAGAAATAGAAACAGAAGAAAAAGAAGAAAAAAAAGAAGGCGGAAGTAAATTACTGTTAATTGTAATTATTGTTTTATTGCTTTTATTGCTTGTAATTGGCGGATTGGTCGCTTACTTTTTGCTAAGTTCACCTCCTAAACAACAACAGCAGCAGCAGCAACCCACACAACAACAAATAAAAAAACACAAAGTAAATTCGCTTACAAAAATGGGACCTATTTATCCGTTAGACCCTTTTACGGTAAATTTAGTCAGTTCAAATGCAGACAGATATCTAAAATGCAAAATAGATTTTGAGCTTGATTCCCCTGCCCTTCAAAAAGAAGTTGATAAAAAGCTTCCTGCAATAAGAGATATGATTATTTCAATTCTTTCGTCAAAATCAATAGAAGAAATTCAAACGGCACAAGGTAAACAAAAATTAAAAGATGAAATAAAAAGAAAAATCAATTCCTTTTTAACAACAGGTGAAATCAGAAATGTTTATTTTACGGAATTTGTAATTCAATGATAAAAATAGGAATTGATATTGTAAACATTAAAAGAATAGAAAAATTAATTGAAAAATTTGATATAAAAAAACTTAAATTTTTAAATGAAGATGAGATTTATACCAATGAGCCTCAGAGTATTGCCGGTATTTTCGCTTCAAAAGAAGCCTTTTCCAAGGCTCTTGGCACGGGTATCGGAAAAGAATTTTCATTTAAAGACATATCTGTTCTTAAAGATAAAAAAGGAAAACCTTTTATTGAAATAAATTCTTCTAAAATAAAAATAAAAAACTGTGATGTTTCTATTTCTCATGACGGAGGTTTTGCGATAGCTGCGGTAATTGTTGAAATTTGATAATTTTGATATAATTTCATCTCAAGACCCCGTAGCTCAGCTGGATAGAGCGTCACCCTGCGGAGGTGAAGGTCACGCGTTCGAATCGCGTCGGGGTTGCCATCTTAGATTAAAGAAAATAAAATGAATTCTGCAAATAAAGATAAAAAAGATATAGAAAAATTACCTTATCCTTCATATCCATATGGAGATATTGATATGTTTGAAGAAAGCGGGATGAGTGAAGATGAATTTATGGCATCTTTAAAAGAAGCTGATTATTTAGATGAAACTGATGAAGAGATTCCTTTTTAATACTTCCGATTTTAAAGAAGAAATTCTAAAAAATAAAATCTACACTATAACATTAATCCATAAAAACACTCTATTTACTTCTAATGGAAAAGATTTTGATTTAGAAATAGCTAGAAAAAAAGCTTACGGGGAATTTTATGAAAGGTTTTTATGTAAAAATTTTTTTGAAGATTATTTTATTGATAATCTTTATTCAGATGCAAAAAATACAAAATTTTTAAATAAGAATCTTTATGAATTTTATGAAATAGAAAATCTGGAAAAAGAAGATTTAATAGATTTTAATTCTTCTTCTTTTGAAGTTTTATCTATTCCGTTTGAAAGCAATAAAAAAGAAATCATCTATTTTCCTATAAATTTAATTCAAAACTTATATGCAAGCAATGGAATGGCTTTTCATTTTGATAAAAAAAAGGCTATTTTTAATGCTCTTTTTGAGGTAATGGAGCGATTTGTTAAATTTTATGTTTTAAAAAACATATTTCCACTTCCTAAAATAAATCATAAATATAATAATGAATTTATTCAAATTTATGATGCTACACTTGAGGGTAAAT
>JALVWY010000052.1 GCA_027023105.1 Campylobacterales bacterium
ATTGTTAGTTTTTTCAAAAAAGTTATTAATATGAATTTTTCAACTCCTCTTGAAATGCTGTATCTTGCAGGAAGTATTTTAGCTTTGGCATTGGCTTTATATTTTATGCATAAAGGAAGTCATTAATGTATAAATACATTTTTGGTCCGGTAGCTTCCCGCCGGTTTGGGATGAGTCTTGGAATAGACCTTAGTCCTGATAAAAAAAGATGCAATTTTGACTGTATTTACTGCGAATTAGAACCGGCTAAACCGATAGATGTTTATGAAAACGCTCCTAGGATTGATGAAATATTTGAAGAAGTAAAAAAAGCTATAAATGAATTTGATTTTGATGTTTTGACTGTTACGAGTAACGGTGAGCCTACTTTATATCCATATCTTGATGAGCTTATGGATAAACTCAAAACTCTTAATAAAAAACTTTTAATTCTTAGTAATTCTTCTACAATTTATAAAAAAGATATTCAAGAAACTTTAAAAAAATTTGATATTGTAAAGCTTTCTCTTGATAGCGTAGATGAAAAAACATTCAAAAAAATAGACAGACCTTCAAAAACTATATCTTTACAAAATATTATTAACGGAATGATTGAATTTAGAAAAGTTTATAAAGGGGAACTTGTTATTGAAATTTTAGTTGTAAAAGGCATTAATGACAAAGAAGATGAGTTTAAAAAATTAAATGAAGTTTTGACAAGTATTAATCCTGACAGGGTTGACATTTCTACTATTGACAGACCACCTGCATATAAAGTGGAAGGTGTTAGTATTGAGAGACTTTTTGAACTTGCGGAAAATATTAAAAATCAAAATATTTTTATTCCTACCCGTGAAAAAATAGATTATAAAATAGAAAATCTTACAAAAGAAGAGCTTTTAAATACTCTTAAAAAAAGACCTTTTAGCGACAGTGATGTTCAAAATATTTTAGATGAGCATACCGAAAGAATTTTTAATGATTTAATGAAAGAAAATCTGCTTGAAGAAGTATGGGTCGGCGGTATTAAATTTTATAAAGCATATGTATGAAACAGGCAAAAGATGAGGTAAAGAAAAGGAAAAAATGAGAATGCAAAAAAGGAATATGTTTTTAGATTTAGTAAGAATTTTAATAGCTGTTGATATAGGAATAGTGGTTTTTTGTTATTTAGAAGATAATATGATTTGGCTTTTTAATACCCAAGTGGCGTTTTTTGCCACTTCTTTGATTATTATCGGGGCTTTTATAGGATATTCAAATATGGTGAAATTTAATCTTCAAAACGGAAATGTAGGAGAAGATATACTAAAAAAATACGAAGACCCTTATGATATGGATGATGAAGAAGAAATTGACAAAGAAAAGTTAAAAGAATTTAAAAAACCGAAACTTAAATGGTATGAGGCACTTCTTTTTTCATTTAAAGGCGGATTTAATTTTATCAGAATTTTCGGATATATTTTTTTGATTGGCGGATTTTTATGGCTTGCATATTCAAAAAGATTTGATGAAATAAGTTTTATATTCGGTGTAAGTATCGTTCCGGCGGTTAGTTTAATGTATATATGGATAGCAAAAAAACAACTTAAATAGTTGTTTTGTATGCAAAATAAGCACTAAAATATGTATAAAAAGTAAGAATCGTAGTAATTGCAACAAACAGTGGAATTATGGCAAGTGTTAAATTCGGATGCATTGCAAGTGCTGGAATTATTTGGATATTATAAATAAAAACAATTGCAGAATAGACAAAAAAAGCTATTAAATACCAGATGATATAAATGAAAAAATATCTGAAATTAAATGTTTTAATCCAGAATTTAAAATCAATCAAAGACATAATAATTGCTAAAAAAGCTCCCTTGGCATTTGTTTTGCTTAATGCTTCTCCAAATTTTCCTAAAAATACATAACTGAAAAATAAGAAATAAATCAAATAAAATCCTATAGATATTTTTGCTATGAAAGTTGTATGAGCTAATGCCATTAAAATATCATGTGGATTTGCTAAAACAAAGACTGAATTTGTAAATTTTAAAACAATAATCATAAAAAACAACCAAAAAGCGGCTATTACAAACAGACCAAACATTACACCTATTGCACTTGGAATATAATGAAAAAGAAAAGTGGAAATTGCATTTCTTTTCAGATTTTCAAGATAAATTTCAAAAGTTGATGAATGTCTTACCATATAAATTAAAAATACTCCTACACTTAAATAAATAAGTTTTTCAAATATAAAAGATACAATGCTAATAACAGGCATTGCTTCAAGTAAAGTGATTATGGAAACAAAAACAACTAAAATCAAAAATTTCTTCCATTCGGCTATAGTTGCGAATGTATATTTAAAAACTTCTTTCATAAAAAAACCTTTTTGATAAAATTCTATCAAAAAAGGTCTTGATTTGTGTGCAATATTCGGAATTTGTGAAGTAAATCACGAAAAAGTAAAAAAAGCTCTTGATTTAATGCTCCATAGAGGCATTGATTATCAGGGAATTAAAGATAATTCCAAAGTTTCGTTTGGATTTAATAGACTTGGGATTGAAAATATTGATATCAATTCTCAGCCTTTATTAAAAAATGATATTTTAGTTACCTTTAACGGAGAAATTTATAACTATAAAAATTTAATAAAAGAATATAACCTAAACGCCAAAACAGAAGTAGAAGTTATTTTTGAATTATGGCAAAAATTTGAGGTAGAGTTTGTCAAAAAACTTGATGGAATGTTTGCCATTGCTATTTTTGATAAAAAATTATATCTTTTCAGGGATGAATTTGGTAAAAAGCCTCTTTATTTTACAAAAAACGGAATCTTTTCAAGTGAAATTAAAGCGATTTTACCTTTTATAAAAAAAGAGATTAATTTTGATGCCTTAGCCGAATATCTTGCATATAACTCTTCACTGGCTCCTAATACTATTTATAAAGGGATTTTTAAACTTCCGGCTGGATGTTATTATGACGGGGAAATTAAGAGGTGGTATGATTTTTATAGGGAAAAGAAAAAAGGAAGCAAGGAAGAGGCAGTTTGGAAATTAGAAGAGTTATTAATAAATTCCATTCAAAAAAGACTTCAAGGAGATGTTGAAATAGGCTCTTTACTTAGTGGTGGAGTTGACAGCTCTTTAATTGCTGCTATTATGTCTCAAAATCAAAAAATAAAAACATTTAGTATAGGGTATGACGGGTTTAGTAATTACGATGAGAGAAAATATGCAAAAATGGTTGCAAAGCATATAAAATCTGAGCATTATGAAATAAATTACACAAAAGAGAACTTCTTTTCTCATTTTGATAAAGTTTTGAATGATATAGATGAGCCAATAGCCGACAGCAGTTTTTTCCCGGCTAATTTTTTGGCTTCAAAGATTCCTTTGAAGGTTGTTTTAAGCGGGGAGGGGAGTGATGAACTTTTTTTGGGATATAGAAGATATGAAGAATATTTAGGATTTTTCAGTGCATCTTTGCC
>JALVWY010000053.1 GCA_027023105.1 Campylobacterales bacterium
TCTTTTAAGTTTTCAAATTCTTTTTTTGTTTCCATAAGCAAACCTTTTTATTTATTATATATTTTTTTGAACAAAATGTAAAGAAATATTATTATCGGCACAGACTTAACACAAGTATGAATTTCAATTACATTAAAAAGAATAAAATTTTAACTTATGCTATTAAATTATTATTTAGTAAGTAATTTATTGCCTTTTAGATTCAAAAGGTGTCAGAGAGAATTTAAGACAAATAAAAATGGCTCCGGCAAGAGGATTCGAACCTCTGACCAAGTGGTTAACAGCCACCTACTCTACCGCTGAGCTATGCCGGAATGTGTTTGAAATTATATACAAAAAGAAAAGAGAAATCAAGAGTTTTTAAGTCCGTTTAAGAAAAAAAATAAAAATTTGATGAAAAAGTAAGAAAAAAAGAGTTTTTTATATAAAATTTAAGTTCTGTATTCTGCGTTGATTTTTACATAATCATAGCTCAAATCACACCCGTAAGCTGTGAATTTTCCGTCTCCCATTCCTAAATCAACATAAATTTTAAACTCATCTTTTTTCATAACATTATGGGCTTTATTTTCTGTCTCTTCATCAAATAAAATTTCACCCCTGTTATAAACGACAACATTTTCAAAAGAGATTTTAAGTTTATTTTCATCACATTCAACCCCGCTAGCACCCACAGTTGATGCAATTCTCCCCCAGTTAGGGTCTTCTCCGAAAATTGCCGTTTTTACAAGCAGAGAATTTGTAAACGCTTTTGCCGTTTTTTTTGCTTCTTTATCATCTTTTGCCCCTGTTACAACAAAAGCCACCGCTTTTGTAGCTCCTTCTCCGTCTTTTACAATATCAAGGGAGAGTTTTTGCATAACCTTTTTCAAAGCTTCCCTAAAAGCCTCTTTTTCATAGCCGCCTTTTTTAGTGCTCATCAAAAATACACTGTCATTTGTAGAAGTATCCCCGTCAACACTTATTGCATTAAAACTTTCTTCCAAATTTGCTTTTAAAACCTCATCCATTTCATCACTTGGAATATTAGCGTCCGTTGTTATAAAACAAAGCATTGTAGCCATTGCCGGATTTATCATCCCGGCACCCTTGGCAACTCCTCCTATTTTAAATTTTCCAAACTCTCCCTCAACTTCAAAAGCTATCTCTTTTTTAAAACTATCCGTAGTCATTATGGATTTGGCAAATTTATCGGAATTTTTTTCATTAAAATCAAATTTTTCAATACCGGCTTTTATTTTGTCTTTATCAATTCTAACTCCAATTACCCCGGTTGAGCTCATTATAGGATTTTTCACTTCTATATTTTCATTTAAAAATCCTAAAATTTCTTCAATGTCTTTTATACCTTCAATTCCTGTCATAGCATTTGCATTTTTTGAATTTGCCAAAATAAAATTTGTCTTTTTGATATCATTGTTTAAAACATATTTAATAGGGGCTGCTTGAAATTTATTTGTTGTAAATGTATAAACAATATCCATCTCTTCATCACTTCTAATAAATCCCAAATCAAACCCATCTTTTTTAAATCCGGCATTTACCCCGCTTGCATAAATTCCATCAACCGCACAAACTCCGCCATTTATTGGTGTAATTCTAAATTTCATTTTCATCCTTTAAATAAAATCAATCTCTTTTGGTTTTTTTGAACTTCTTATAATTTTTCTGGCTTTCATCATATCTTTATTTGTCCCGATAATCAGCAAAACATCTCCGGGTTTAATAGTAATACTCCCTTTAGGCACAGGAATAAATCTACCGCTATTCTCTTTTATGCCCACAACAGTTACATTCAATAAATCTCTTAAGTGAGCTTCTTTTAGTTTTTTATATGCCACCCAGGATTTTTTAGAGACCGTAATTTCTTCCAAATCAAGAGGCGTATCCACAGAATAAACAAATTCTTCCAAAATATTTTTAACATCCGGGTCAACCGTAATAGCCGTCATTCTTTTTGCTATAAGCTTAGTCGGAGACAAAACCTCATCTGCTCCTAATCTTTGGAGCTTTTCCATATCTTCATCACCGGCTGCTACAGACAAAATATAATAAGGATGCCTTCCTAAATCTTTTTGATAAAGCCTGACCGAACTTATAACCGCAATATTATCGGGAGTATTGTGAGAAAGGGTTATAACACCTTTTGCACTGCTTAAAAACGCTTTTTTCATAGCAAGAAGCGTATGAGGATCGCCTTTTATATAAAAAGGATATTTATGCTTTTTTGCAATTTCTTCCAGATTTTCATTATTATCTATTACAACAAAAGGTATATGTGTTTTTCTAAGCTCTTTTGTCAAATCTATCGTATAATCATTATGATAACATATTACCATATGATTTTTAAGTCTTGCTATTTTATAAAGCATTCTGTTCTCCTTAAATAGTGCAATTAACCGCCCTTTATTTACCACATCCACCAAAATTCCTATTGCATAAGAAAAAACGGCAAATCCTGCAATAATCAAAAAAAGTGTAAAAAATCTGCCAACAGATGATATCGGGGCAATTTCTCCAAATCCTACCGTCGTAAAAGTAATACCCGTTTGGTAAATAGCATCCAGTAAAGAAAAATGGTCTATTCCAATATAACCGAGTGTTCCGAAAAGTGTAATTAAAATAGTAAGAATAATAGGAGTTCTAAAAGGTTTAAGTTCACCCCAAATTTCGCCGCTCAAATCAATTTCAGGCTTTGAGGCTCTTTGCCAGTGAAGTAATTTAGCTAATTTTTCATTGAAACTTTGTTTGTTTTTCATTTTACCCCGCAAAGGGGAGGCTTTATACTGATTTTTTCAAGCTTCTAAGACAGCTTGTGCAAATTTTTATTTTTTTAACTTCTCCATCAACTTCCACTCTTACATTTTGAATGTTCGGATTAAATTTATGTCTTGTTTTTTTGTTTGAGTGACTAACTCTGTTTCCAAACTGCGGACCTTTTCCGCAAATTTCGCATTTTCTTGCCATCTAATATCCTTTTTAGGTTTTTAAGTTTGCAATTATATCAAAAAAATCTATTTTTTTTATTTTAATTTTTTCCTGTTTAAAAGGAAATCAATGAAGTTCTTCATTGAGTTTCACTTCTCTCCTGCTTCTAAGGGCAACCATTTTCCCTTTTGTCGTATCAAATCTGAAATGAATGCCGTTAAGTCCTGCTAATTCAAGTCCTTTGAAATACTCTTTATATTCCCCATTCCACTCAGGATTAACTTCTTTTATTTTTACAAATTCATCTTCGCTTATCCAAATTTTTGTTCCTTCTAAAACAGCAATTCCGGCATCTACAATACATCCGTCTCCTAAAGGAATACCCGTTACGGAATTTGCCCCAAGAAGCGTATTTTTCCCAATCGTTACAGGATTTCCGTTTGTTCCGCTAAGCACTCCTAAAATACTAGCTCCCCCTCCGACATCAGCACCTTCTTTTACAACGGCACTTGAAGAAATTCTACCTTCAACCATTACGGCACCTTCGGTTCCGGCATTAAAGTTAATATAACTAGCTCCTGGCATTACAGTTGTTCCTGCTGCAAGCTGAGCTCCCATTCTGACTTTTGCAGTATCCAAAATTCTTGTATTGTCTTCTGGAATAATGTGAGATAGGAATCTTGGGAATTTATCTACAAATTCAACTTCGGGATAAGCGTCTTTTAGTTTCAGTTCAATTTCATTAGCTCTTAAATAATCAAGTTCAATAGGAACATTTCCAACCCACGCACAGTTTGTCAAAATTCCAAAAGCTCCGTTTAAATTAAGGCTTCTGAGTTTCGCTTTTTTGCTTGAAAGTGCATATAATTTAAGATAAACCGCTTCAACACTTTTTGGTGCCTCATCTTCAAATAAAAAACAGATTCTGTAATTATCATAAAATTCTTCATCAAAAATATCTTTTAAAGTTTTTAGCACTTGAATGTTTTTGTGTTTTTCACCGACAGCTTGGGCTACTAAATCTTCTCCAAAATAATTTAAAGCTGATTTTACAAATTCAGGTGTAACGGGAGCCACAAATTCACTTTTGCTAAAATCAACATTTACACCGTTTTCAACTAAACTTCTAATAAACACAGCCGCACTTCCGAAATTTTCATTCCAGTTAATAAGCGGATAAGTTGCCTGAAGAACTTTATCGTGATTAAGCTGTCCTAAATCAACCCTTGCTATACCAAAAGCAAGAGGCTGCTTATATCCTTTAATATCCTCTACTAATTTTTCAAACATTATTTATCCTTTTTTTACAAAATTATACCAATTTTTTATTATTATTGACTATTTCACATTTCATAGCGAGTTCTATTAATTTTTCGGCAAGTTCTTTTGCTTTATCTACAATACATATATTTTCGCTTGTAAAAAATTCTTTTTGAATATCATCTTCCACTAAAAGAATAATATTTAAATTTTTATTTAATTCAAGCAGATTTTGAGTAATAAGCTCCGTATGCTCTTCATTTAGAGTTGTAATAATAACAGATGCCGCATCTTTTACATTCAGTTCTGATAAAATATGTTTATCAGCCGCATTTCCGAACATTACATTATCACCTCTTTGCAAACCTTTTTTTACAAGCTCTATTTGTTTGTCAATAGCAATATAAGGAATTTTCAACTGTGTCAGTTTTTTAGCAACCCTACTTCCTATTTTGTCATATCCTATGATAATAATATGCCCTTTTACAAAAGCCGCTTTTATTTCATATTCTTCAAAGTTTTGTATATCTTTATCAAAAATATCCGCTATTTTATAAATATATTTTATAATAAACGGAGTAAAAACCATTGAAATCACAGCCACAACTATCAATTTTTGAAGAAGCACTTCATTTACCAAAGAATATTTGCCAAGAAGTGCAAAAATCACAAAAGAAAATTCCCCTATTTGAGAAAGAATAAAAGCGCTTTTTATTGCAACTCTTTTATGTCTTACAAAAATATTAAGCATAGAAAAAATAATACCGGCTTTAAAAGCCATAAATCCAAGCGTCATTAAAAGAATAGAAAAAAAGTTATAAAAAACAAATTTCAAATCAATCATAAGACCAATCGATAAGAAAAATATACCCAAAAGCAAATCTCTAAAAGGCACAAGAGCGGCTTCTATTTGATATTTGTATTTTGTTTCACTCAAAATCATACCCGCTAAAAACGCCCCTAAAGAATAACTAAGACCGAAAAAATGAGCAATAGCCGCAGCAGTTAAAACAGTTAATAAAACAGAAGACATAAATATCTCATCCGAATGGGTTTTTGTAGCCTGGGAAATTACAAAAGGAGCTATAAATTTACCATACACCCAAATAAAAACAATTAAAGCAAAAAATCCGCCTAAGGTTTTTAAAATAAGCTCGCTTAAATTCGCATCTTTATTTACTATAATGGAAATAGCTATCAAAACAGGAATAACCGCAATATCCTGAAAAAGCAAAATACCAAGAGAATTACGCCCGTAGGGCTTTGCAATTTCCCTGTTTTCATTAAGAAGTTTTAGTACAATAGCTGTTGAGCTAAGGGCAATCGCAGAGCCTATAATAAGTGAAATTTTTATATCTATTTTAAATACCAGATAAAAAAACACCCCAAAAAGCCCGCTCACAATAGCCATTTCGGCAAATCCGAATCCAAAAACCTCTTTTTTCATAGATTTCAGTTTCGCAGGAGAAAATTCAAGACCTATCATAAACATCAAAAACACAATTCCAAGCTCGGCTATTTCGTCTATATGCTCTTTATCCAGATGAAAAATATTAGCAACAATAACCCCGGTAAAAATATATCCTATAATAGGAGGTATTTTAAATCTGGCAAAAGGTATATTAAATAAAAGTGCAAGAAAAAAAACAGCTATAACAATAAGTAAAGGACTAACCATTCATTACCTTAAGATACACATTTCTTTCTCTTGGACCGTCAAACTCTACCAAATAAATGCCCTGCCACTTTCCGAGCATAATTTCAGCATTTTCAACTATTAAATTTATATTATTTCTTAAAAGAGCGGCTTTTAAATGAGCTCTTGCATTATTATGACTATAATCCCTAAAAGGAACCACATCTTTTAACATTCCAAGCAAATCTCTTTTTAAACTGGCATCACTGTTTTCAAATAAAATCACATTAGCGGTGGTATGAGGACAAAATATATTTACAATTCCGCTTTTAACTCCGCTTTTTATAACGGCTTCTTTAAGCTCTTTTGTAATATCCATAATTTCCGATTTATAACTAGTCTTTATTTTTAAAATCTGCATTTTTATCCTTTATTAAAAATTCTTTTAAAAGTTTATATTCTCTTTTGTCAAAATATCTGGTTTTACCCACCGGCAGGGCATTAAGACTAACCCAACCGTAAGATAATCTTTTTAAATCCGCAACTTCACTTCCGAAATGTGCAAAAAATCTTCTAAGCTCTCTGTTTTTACCTTCAGCGATTGCAACTTTTAGGGTTGAATATTTCGGGGTGTTTTTTATTATCTGATACGATAAAAAAGGCTTTAATTCTATTTTTTCTATATGTGTATCTTTATGGGCGCCTTTAATCCCCACTTCCACACCTTCTTGCATAGCAGCCTCCATTGCAGGAGTTACCTCACCTTTAATTTTGAGTTTATAAACTCTTGGCAAATCACTCTTCATAAGGGTAGTCGCAACTTTTGGAGAATCTGTTAAGATTAAAAGACCTTCGCTGTTATAATCCAGCCTTCCTACAGAAATAAAATGCTTGTATTTTTTAGGCAAAGAGTCATAAATCGTTTTTCTGCCTCTGTCGTCTTTTTTGGTTACAAGCTCTCCTTTTGGTTTATTATAAACAACACAGGTATATTTCGTGCTGATTTTAACAGGTTTATTATTTATACTGACTTTATCTCCTTCTTCAACTTCAAATCCCGGAGTATCAATCACCTCACCGTTAACTTTAACCTTGCCGTCAAATATAATCTTATCGGCTTCTCTTCTTGAATAAGTGCTGTGATGACTTATAAACTTATTTAATCTCATCCATTTCCTTTTTAATTTCTTTCACTTCTATTCTTTCTCAATCTTTTCCACATCTCTACCCTCTCTTTTTCTTTT
The DNA here is from genome assembly GCA_027023105.1 of Campylobacterales bacterium. GTDB lineage: Bacteria > Campylobacterota > Campylobacteria > Campylobacterales > Nautiliaceae > JALTBU01. Next base: position 7,069 of record JALVWY010000053.1, read on the forward strand.
CTATTTTATTCCCGCTTCTATAAGCTGATGTATATGTAAAACACCTACCACTTCATTTTTATCGTTTACAACAGGTAAAAACTGAATTTTTTTATCCTCCATAAATTTCAAAGCATCACTTGCCAATATATTTTCATTAATAACTTTCGGATTTTTTGTTGCAAATTTAATCGCTTTTTCATTTAAATCGAATTCTTCACTCATCATAGCCCGTCTAAGGTCTCCGTCACTGAGAACAGCTTTTATTTTTTCATTATCCATAAAAAGAATATGCCCGAGCTTTCCTTCACTCATTTTAATAATAGCATCTTTTAGACTTTCATCCTCACCGGCTATAGGAAACTCTTTTTTCATTAAATCTTTTACTTTTATAAAAAGTTTCTTACCCAGACTTCCTCCCGGATGAAAAGAAGCGAAATCCTCTTTTGTAAAATTTCTTTTTTTCATCAGGCATACCGCTAGAGCATCACCCATTGCAAGAGTCAGGGTAGTTGAACTGGTTGGAGCGGTATCAAGCGGACAGGCTTCTTTTGTCACATGTATATTTAAAACCACATCGGCATATTTTGCAAGAGTTGAATTAATATCTCCCGTCATAGCAATCAAAGGCACTTCAAATCTTTTAATATGGGGCAAAATTTTAATAAGTTCTTCACTCTCACCCGAATAACTGATAGCCACTACACTATCGTCTTTGCCTATCATTCCAAGGTCTCCGTGAAGTGCCTCTGTCGGATGAATAAAAAAGCTAGGCGTTCCTGTGCTAGCCAGAGTCGCAGCAATTTTTCCACCTATAAGTCCGGATTTTCCAACACCTGTAATAATTACTTTTCCTTTGGTATCAAAAGCTATTTCAACCGCTTTTTCTATTCCGCTTAAATCCGCTTTTAAAAGTTCATTAGCTTCAATTTCCAAAACCTCTTTTGCTATTTTTTTATAATCCATTTTATTCCTTTATAATATAACTTTTATTTCTTCATTTACAAATTTATGAATTAAAGATTGAACAATGTTTTTATAACTGATCCCATCTCTTAAAGCCTTTAATTTTAATTTATACAAATCATCTTCACTGATTTCCAGGCTTATTTGTTTATTTTTTTTATTAAAATTTTTAGCATATTTCATATATTTATCTATTTCGTTTTCTTTATTTTTTACACTTACAAATTCTTCGTTTTCTATCATTTTTTTTATCTGGATTTCATTCATTTTTTCTCCTTTGAATAAATTTTATGAAATTTTCTACTTGGAAAAATCGTTTTTAAAAAAACCTTTTCTCCTTCTTCAACAAAAGGCACACAATAAGTATAATTTCTGATAAAAATTACAAAAATTTTTTGATTTGGATATCTGTTTTTATTTTGATGTTCTAAAATATCTATATAGATTTCCTATTTCAATATTTAAAACCACTTCTTCAAAAGATATATTTCTTTCTTCTTTCAATTTTCTATTTTTTTCTTCGTTCCATAAAAAAATTTTTTCACCTTTTTATTGGAATTATATCCAATTTTAAAATATAAAATGTTACTAAAAGACACACCAAAACCAAATACAAACAACAATAATGTAACAATTTGTAAAAATTCATCTATAATTTTAGAAAAAAGGATTGCTATGAGTTTTATTGAAGAATATAAAAAACATACACAAAAAAGAGCTGAACTTGGAATCCCGCCACTTCCTCTAACAGCAAAACAAACAGCAGAACTTGTTGAACTTTTAAAAATGGTTCCGATTCCGGAAGAAGAATATTTGATGGATTTATTTTTAAATCATATTAATCCGGGAGTTGATGACGCCGCTTATGTAAAAGCTGCATTTTTAAACGATATCGTTCAAGGCAAAACCTCATCTCCTGCCATTAGTAAAAAAAGAGCTATTGAAATTTTAGGAACAATGCTTGGAGGATATAATGTCAAACCTTTGATTGACGCACTTTTACTTGATGACGAGCTTGCAAAAGAAGCTGCAAATCAACTCAAAAACACTTTACTTGTTTATGATGCATTCCACGATGTGGAAGAATTGGCAAAAAAAGGAAATAAATACGCACAAGAAGTTATGGAATCTTGGGCAAATGCCGGATGGTTTACTTCTAAACCGAAACTTCCAGAAAGTATCAAAGCCGTAGTTTTCAAAGTTCCGGGAGAAACAAACACAGACGATTTATCTCCTGCAAGCGAAGCATTTACAAGAAGTGATATTCCGCTTCATGCAACAAGTATGTTAAAAGCAAAAATGCCAGATGCCCTTGATAAAATTGAAGAACTTAAAAAATCAGGTCTTCCTGTGGCATTCGCAGGTGATGTTGTAGGGACAGGCTCAAGCAGAAAATCTGCGGCAAACTCTTTAATCTGGCATATAGGAGAAGAAATTCCGTTTGTTCCGAATAAAAAAAGAGGCGGAATTGTTTTAGGTGGCGTTATAGCACCTATTTTCTTTAACACTTGTGAAGATGCAGGAGCTCTTCCTATTGAAGTTGATGTTTCAACTCTTGAAACAGGCGACGAAATAGAAATCAAACCGTATGAAGGTAAAATCCTTAAAAACGGAGAAGTTGTAAGCGAATTTGAACTAAAACCAAACACTCTTAGCGACGAAGTGCAAGCAGGAGGAAGGGTTCCTTTAATTATAGGTAAAAACTTAACTAAAAAAGCTAGAGTTGCTTTAAAAATGGAACCTGATACAGATATTTTTATTAAACCGGCTCAACCAAAAGGCAAAGAAGGGGTTGGTTATACTCTAGCTCAAAAAATCATAGGTAAAGCATGCGGACTAGAAGGTGTTAGACCAGGAATGTATGTTGAGCCTACAGCCACAACGGTAGGTAGCCAGGATACAACGGGAGCTATGACAAGAGATGAAATAAAAGAACTGGCAGCTCTTGGATTTAATGCGGACTTGGTTTTACAAACATTCTGTCATACAGCCGCTTACCCGAAACCGGCTGATGTTACACTTCATCATACTCTGCCTGACTTTTTTACAAGCAGAGGCGGTGTTGCACTTAGACCGGGTGATGGAGTAATTCACTCATGGCTAAATAGAATGATTTTACCTGATACATTCGGAACAGGAGGGGATTCCCACACAAGATTTCCTATGGGTATCAGCTTCCCGGCAGGTAGCGGACTTGTTGCGTTTGCAGCAGTTACAGGAAGTATGCCTTTAAATGTGCCTGAAAGTGTTTTAGTTAAATTCAAAGGCGAATTACAACCGGGAATTACTCTAAGAGATTTAGTAAACGCTATTCCTTATGCAGCAATTAAAGAAGGACTCTTAACCGTTGAAAAGAAAAACAAAAAAAATATCTTTAACGGTAGAATCTTAGAAATTGAAGGCGATATTATTAGAAATCTTACAATTGAGCAAGCTTTTGAATTAGCTGACGCGTCTGCAGAAAGAAGTGCTGCGGCTTGCACAGTTGATGTAAGTGAAGACCAAGTGGCGGAATATCTAAAATCAAATATCAAACTTCTTGAAGCTATGATTGAAGCCGGATATGAAGACAAAAGAACACTTCAAAGAAGAATTAATAAAATGAAAGAATGGCTGGAAAATCCAAATCTTCTTAGAAGAGATGAAAACGCAGAATATGCGGCTGTAATTGAAATTGATTTAAATGAAATTAAAGAGCCTATCGTTGCATGTCCAAACGACCCTGATGATGTTGCGACAATCAGCGAAGTATTAGCAGATGAAAACAGACCTAAAAAAATAGAAGAAGTATTTATCGGAAGCTGTATGACAAATATCGGTCATTATAGAGCTGCAGCTGAAATCTTAAAAGGTGAAGGACAAGTTCCTGTTAGACTATGGATTGCACCTCCTACAAAAATGGATAAAGAGCAATTAACCCAGGAAGGATATTACTCAATTTTAGGTCAAGCGGGTGCCAGAATTGAAATTCCTGGATGTTCTTTATGTATGGGTAACCAAGCAAGAGTTAGAGACAATGCAATCGTATTTTCAACTTCTACAAGAAACTTTGACAACAGACTCGGTCAAGGTGCAAAAGTTTATCTTGGAAGTGCAGAACTTGCAGCTGTAATTTCACTTCTTGGAAGAATACCTACAAAAGAAGAATACCTTGAAATTGTAGAAAGAAAACTTTCAGGAAAAGAAGATAAAGTTTATAAATATCTAAATTTTCACAAACTTCCTGAAGAAGAAGTTAAAAAAATGTTGGATTTAAAAATCCTTTAATTTCTTCTTTTTATTTCTTTTATAAATTTACAAAAAATATCTTTGTCTATTTCAAACTCTTTTTTCAAAAACTCCAAAAAATCAAGATATAAATATAAAGCATAGTAGATTAAATATAATAATTTTTTATTGCCCTCACCTTCAATTCCATTAAAATAATTCCTAAAAGTTGAATATTTCATAATATTTTTCTGATTTATAATATTTCTAATATTTCTTTTATAATCATCATAATTAGAAACATTGCAATAAGAACTTTTAAAAAAAAACTTTAATAAATTTTCTTTGCAAACATCATTATTTTTCTTATTAAAAAAACTCTTAATAAATTTTTCGTAATCTATTTGAAAAAAATGAGAAGCATACAAGCAAAACTGATAATGAAAAGATTTTAAAGTAATTATTTTTTCTAATTTAAAATTTTTACTTATAATATCATCAATTTCTTCTTTATTTAAAAATTTTTCTAAAACTTCACAATTTTTAATCTCTTTTTCTTCGATTATATTTTTTTGAATAATCCATAAATCTTTAAAATCTTTTAAATTATTAGGTAACAATTCAAAAACTTCTCCATTTCCAATACCTTTATAGTTATCTTTATTTTCAAATACAATTTGAATAATATTTTCAAAAATTCTCGCAAAATTTTTATATTCATCTTTTTCTCTAATTCTCTCAACAACTTTTGAATAATTTTTATTACTAAAATCTTTTTTAAAAGTGCTTTTTCCATAGGAAAATAAATTAGCAAATATGTCTGCTATTAAATTTTGAGAAAAAATATTTTTATATCTATTTAGGAATAGAACCACTTTTTTCCTTTCTAAATAATATTTTTTTAAGATAATTATAGTGCAAAAACACAAAAAGGAGGTAAGTATGAAATATTATTGTGATTGTAATTATCCTGGTTGGGTAGAAGAAAGAGATTTACAAGATGAAGAATGGGTTGAAGATAGATGGTGTGATTGAGGAAATTAATCCTCTTTTAGAAAAAATCAACAAAGGAGAATAAAATGGCAAAAACAAAAAATTGCGTTCCAAATATGCCAAGCACTACTGGAAAACCATCAGGAAAAGGCAAAGGTAACTGCCCACCTAAAAAATAATTCCCTCTTTTTGAGGGATTAACTTATCACAAAATACTGAACAAATCCTATAATTGCCCCAAGGGCAGCCCCTGCAAAATTGATAAATCCAAAATGTTTTTTCATTAAAATAAAAAGCATATCTTCAAGTGTCTTTTCATCAAAAGAAGCAACTTTTTCTTCTACAATTTTATCTATATTTGCTTTTAAGAAGATTTTTGGAACTTCATTTTCCAAAAATTCAAAAATCTCTTTTTTTAAAATTTCTTTTACTTTACCGGGTTCAATAATCTGATTAATTTTTAAAGGAATTTCAAGTTTTAATAAAATATCTTTTAACATACTTTTAGAAATAAAACTTGCAAACATAGAAAATTTCTCTTTTACCACTTTTTCTATAATTTCTGCAAATTTTTCAGCCATTTCCTCTTTTGTAATAAATTCCTGAATATCTTTATCAAGCATATTTTCTATTTTTTGATTCAAAAAATTTTCTATTTCAATTTGAACTTCTTTGCTCGTAACAATCTTTTTAATCTCATCTTCACTCAAAATATAATCTCTCACAACTTCTCCGACTTTTTTAGCCAATGTCTTTTTTTCTTTTGGAATAATACCCTGTGGGAAAACAGTAATATTTCCTATTTTTACGGCTTTATAAGGTCTAAAAAGCATCTTTATTGCAATATAATTTGTAATATACCCGATACTTGCCCCAACTCCCACACTTATTGCCAAAACTTCTATATTCATCCCCGAATTTCCTTATATTTTTCTTCATCAAATCCGACTATAACATCTCCGTTATCAAGCTCAATTACAGGTCTTTTAATCAAAATATTTTCTTTACAAAGCCATTTCTTTTTACCTTCGTCATCAAGATTTAATTCTTTTAATTTAAGTTGTCTGTATTTTGTCCCCCTTTTATTAAAAAGAGTATCAATATCAATTTTTTCCAGCCACTCTTCTATTTTCTTACATCCGACAGGCGTTTTTTTAAAATCTACAAACTCATATTCAATTCCTTTGTCTTTAAAAAATTTTAAAGCTTTTTTTACACTACCACAGGTTTTTATTCCATAAACTTTCATTTTTCTTCCTTTATCGGCTTATAATTCAACACTTCACTGACATAAAAAAAACCGCCTCTAAGACCTTTTGCATTAAGTCCGATTTCTTTTGCTATTTTTTCGGCTTCATAAATTAAACTTCCTCTTAAATCCATAATTACATAATTTTTACTTTTATCAAGTATCATTAATTTACTGGCAAAATATTCATCAAACGGAATATAAATGGAATTTTCATATTTTCCGTAATATTCAATATCTTCTGTGTCTCTTATATCAATAATTACAGAATTTTTAACTTCTTCATAATCCGGAAACGGGTCTTTTTTTGGAGTTACCATATCTTTAGATTTTATATGGTTCTTTTTTTTTATAAAATCAAACAATCATTATCCTTTTTATTTTATTTTAGCATATTTTTTATTTTAGGTATAGTTTTTGCTTCAAATAGCCGATATAAAATAAAAAAGGATGTTAATGTCTAAAAATTTTGACAAAAATATAAAAGCTTTATTAAAAATCAATCCCTCACTTGCATCAAAACTCTTTTCCATAAATACAAACAATAAATTTGATGTAACCCAACAGGGAAACGACCCCATAAATTTAAACATCATAGATAAAGAAAAAAAATATCCAATCTACAAAACAGAACCTTTAAAAGAGATAAAA
>JALVWY010000054.1 GCA_027023105.1 Campylobacterales bacterium
GGGCAAATGGCTTTGGCAAAAAAAAGAGAATTACACCCGAAAAAAATCACTACTTTTATAGTTGACAGAAATATAAATTATACAAACATATGTTGGGTTGATTGTAAATTTTGTGCATTTTACAGACACAAAAAAAATGAAGACGCTTATATTTTAAGTTTTGAAGAAATAGACAAAAAAATAGATGAGTTAATTGAAATAGGAGGCACACAGATTTTGTTTCAAGGAGGAGTTCATCCGAATTTAAAAATAGATTTTTACGAAAATTTAGTGGAACATATTCACAAAAAATATCCTTCTATTACCATTCACGGATTTTCCGCACCGGAAATTGATTATATTGCAAAAGTTTCAAAAATTTCTATTAAAGAAGTTTTAGTCCGTCTTAAAGAAAAAGGGCTTAGCTCCATTCCGGGTGCCGGGGCTGAAATATTAAGCGACAGGGTTAGAGATATTATTGCTCCAAAAAAAATAGATTCCGCAAAATGGCTTGAAGTGCATAAAACAGCTCATAACATAGGAATGAAGACAACCGCTACAATGATGTTCGGAACAGTTGAAACGGTTGAGGAAGTGGTGGAACACTGGAATTTAATAAGAGAGCTTCAAGATGAAACAGGCGGATTTAGAGCATTTATTATGTGGTCTTTTCAGCCTTACAATACAGCTTTAATGAAAGAAGGCATCATTACAACAAAAACATCACCAAACAGATATTTAAGATATTTAGCGGTTGCGAGACTGTTTTTGGATAATTTTAAAAACATTCAATCTTCTTGGGTAACACAAGGCAGCTATATAGGTCAGCTTGCATTAAAATACGGAGCAAATGATTTAGGCTCAACAATGATGGAAGAAAATGTAGTAAAAAGTGCAGGTGCCCAAAATTCTATGAATCAACAGGAAATGATAAATCTGATAAAAGACGCCGGAGAAATCCCGGCAAAAAGAAATACCGCTTATGAAATTTTAGAAATGTTTGATTGATTTTTCAATATCCGAAAATTTCCACTCTTTTTTTGCCTCTTTTATTTTCTCTTTTTTAAGTTCAATAATTGCTATTTCCTCTTTGTTTCCAAGTATATTCAAAACTTCCCCTTCAGGTGAAAGGGCAAAGGATTTCCCGTAAAATTTCCACTCTTTATAACTTCCCGTTCTGTTTGCTCTTATTACATAAAAATGATTTAAAAATGCCTTTGTTTTAAATATTTCAAGCCATCTGTTATGAGAATTGAATGTCCCGATACTCGGAATCAAAACGGCTTCCACTTTTTTTTCTTTAAAATATTTCCAAAATTTATTTATATGTGCTTCAAACCCGAACATAACACCGAATTTAAAATTTCCTATTTTAAACACCATAGGTTTCATCTCTTTTTTATCAAAAAATTTCTCTTCATTCCAGTGAGAATAAGGCATTAGGGCTTGTTGATAGTAATATTTTATATTTTTATCAATTTTAACAACAGTCTTATATTTTTTATCGTTAATCACTTTTACAACAGGGGCTATTACTGTTAAATTATAGATATTTGCAAGATGTTTAAGATGTTTTATCTGCCGGTTTGATTGATTTTTTACAAAAGAGATAGGCATTTTTTCTATCTCTTTAAAAAATCTGTTCAAAACATATTCAGGTAAAATTATAAGCCTAGCACCCTCTTTTTTTGCATTTTGCATAAAAAAACTGAGCTTTGCTTTATCGTAAGGAATATTGTCACTTTGAATAACGGCTATTTTCATTTTATCTTTTCAAATTCCAATTTTGCTTCTTCTATCATCTTTGTGGCTTCATTTAGAAGTTTTATACCTTTTTTATAATACTCCATTGCATCATAAAGGGTTATTTCAGAATTACTCAGTTTATCAAGCAGTTCTTTTGCCTCTTTTAATTTTTTTTCAAAATCTTGCATCTAACTTTCCTTTTAAAATATCTTTTATTAAAAAATCAAATTTTTGAGTTTCTACTAAAAAGCTGTCATGCCCGTAATTACTGTCTATTTCGTAATATTGACATTTTCCGTCAACTTTATCCATATATTTTTTAATATTTCTCATCTCTTCCGGATAAAAAAGAGTATCTCCGCTAAAACCGATTAAATATAGTTTATCTTTTATAACTTTAAAAGCATCTTCCAAGGAATTAAATCCCCTGCTTATATCAAAAAGTGAAATCGCCTTTAATATATAAATATAACTTAGGGCATCAAACCATTTAGGAAAATTCGCCCCGTTATATTCAAGATAAGATTCCACCTGAAATCTACCGAAAAGTTCAAACATTCCGTCAGTTTTCACATACTCTCTTCCGAATTTTTTCTCAAAGGTTTCAGGTGAAGTATAATTAAGATAGCCAATCATTCTGGCAGCTGAAAGACCTTTTAACAAGGCTCCTGGTTTATAATTTCCATTGTTAAATTCCTTGTCCGCTCTTATAGCTTCTGTCATAGATTTATTTATGGCAATCACATAAGGTCTTGTCTGATAGGTTGTGGCTATCGGAATAATATATTCACTAAATCCCGGATAATCCACTGCAAATCTAAGTGCCTGCATTCCGCCCATGCTACCGCCTATTATTGCTTTTATATGTTTAATTCCAAGAGAATCAAGCAAAATTTTTTGTGCTTTTATCATATCTTTAACGGTAATAACCGGAAATTTTAACCTGTATCTCTCAGCGCTTCCCGGATACAAATGACTCATCGGACCGGTTGAACCAAAACAGCTGCCTATTACATTTGTAGCTATTACAAAATATTTAGTGGTATCAATAGCTTTTTTTTCACCTATTAATGCATCCCACCATCCGGGCTTTGTATCGTTTTCATACTTCCCCGCTGCGTGGTGAGAGCCGCTAAGAGCGTGAGTAATAAGAATCACATTTGATTTATCTTCGTTAAGTTCGCCGTATGTTTCATAAATAATCTGCCAAGGCTCTAAAATCCTTCCGCTTTCAAGATATAAAGGCTTTGTAAATTTGGCTATTTTCGTTTCAATCTTCATTTTCGTCTTTTTTAGATGAAATTTTATCTTCTTTTATTATATTTTCCAAAGATTGAGGTTCACAAAAATAATATCCTTGAAACTCATCTACACCAAGTTCTAATAATTTTTCAAAAATATTTTTTGAATCAACATATTCGGCAACTACGGTCATATTGTATCTGTGTGAAAAATTTATTATCATTTTGACGATATCAAGATATTTAGGCTCATTTATATTCTTAACCAAAGAAGCATCTATTTTTAAATAATCAGGATATAAATCCAAAACAACAATGAAATTTGAATATCCACTTCCAAAATCATC
>JALVWY010000055.1 GCA_027023105.1 Campylobacterales bacterium
CCTTTTTGTTTTGCTATTTTTTGGGCTGAATCAACTAACATCATTAAAGCGTTTGCTTTTGTTTTATCTTCTCTTTTGGCTTTTATCATCATTTTTTTAAGTTCTGTAATTGTCATATCCACTCCTTTTAATTTTTATTTTCCAACACAAAAACTTCCAAACATTTTTTCAAGCATTTCATCGTATTCAAATCTCTTTGTAATAGAACTTATTTCTCTTATTGCATTTTGAATGTGGTAACTAAAAAGTTCAAGTTCCCCTGTTTCTAAAAACTCTTCTGAAAATTTTATTTCATTAAGGGAAGATTCAACCGCATTAATCTGTCTTGTGGAAATAAGAATATAATCTTCTTGGCTTGAATAATTGTCAAGCAATTCTTCAAGTTTTTTAACTAAAGGAGTAATATCTTCTTTTGCGCTTATTTTAACTACTTTAAAATTCCTGAATTTATCTAAATCAATACTTATTCCCTTATCTGTTTTATTAATTACAACAATAACATCTTTTTTTTGATTTTTAATAAGCTCTAAAATTTCTTCGTCTTCCCCGTCAAAAGAGTTTGCGTCAAAAACAGCCAAAACAATATCGCTTTTTTCAACAGCTTCACGGCTTTTAGTAACACCTATTTTTTCTATCTCGTCTTTGGCAATTCTAATTCCTGCCGTATCAACTATTCTTATTAAGTGAGAGCCTATTTGAATATCTTCTTCAATGGTATCTCTTGTAGTTCCTGCAATATCACTTACTATCGCTCTGTTTGTATTTAAAAAAGCATTTAAAATAGAGCTTTTTCCGACATTCGGTTTTCCTACAATGGAAATCTTATATCCGCTAAGCATTCCCTCTCTTCTTTTTGAAGCTTCAAGCGTTTTTGTTAGAAGATTTTTAAGATTTGTCAGTCTATCTAAAATATCTTTACTCATAGTATCCGGCAAATCTTCCTCGGCATAATCTATAAAAACCTCGCTGTAAGCCATAATTTCTATTAATTTGTTTCTGACTTCATCTACAAACTCACTAAGCTCACCTTCAAGCTGTCTGCTTAAAAGTTTAGCTCCTTCTTTTGAGCGCGTTTCTATAAGTTTTGCTATGGCTTCTGCCTGAGAAGCGTCTATTTTTCCGTTTAAAAACGCTCTTTTGCTAAATTCTCCCGGAGCTGCGGGTTTTACACCGTATTTAAAAAGTGTATCAAGAATCATTTTTGATACCGCATATCCGCCGTGACATTGAAATTCAACAATATCTTCTCCACTAAAAGAATTTGGAGCCTTGAAATAAATAACCAGCGCTATATCAATTAAAGAATTTTCATAATCATAAATTTTACTGAGTGTAGCAACTCTTAAAGGAAGTTCTTTTTTTGTAAGTTTTTTTGCAATATTTAAAGCTTCGTCTCCGGAAATCCGGACAATGGAAATGGCACCGACACCTTTAGGCGTCGCTATTGCCGCTATTGTGTTCATATCTTTCTCCGACTATAATATATTTTTCACCGTTTTTTTCTTTTATTCCGACATATTTTTCAGGAAGCTTTTCTCTTAAAATCTCTAACGCTAAAAACGCCAAAATTCCATCAAGTGCCCTTGTCCGACCATAACCTCTTGGTTTTATTTTCTCTTCTACGAAAAAATCAAGATAATCTTTTAGTTTTTCTTTTTGGGTTTTCAAAAATTCTGCTATTTCAAGTCTGACTTTAAATCCGTATTTTTGATGTATCCAGTTATAAAGCATATAATTTAGAGCATTATATCTGTAGCCTTCTTTTCCTATCAACAAAGCCGCATCTTCACCTTCTATTTTTACAAAAACAGTCTCTTCATTATATTTTGAAACTTCACTTATTTCCACATTAAAACAGGATTTTTCAAAAAGAGCTATTAAATCATTTTTTATAATTTCCGTTAATTTTTCAATATTCATACAATCTTCAATCTCAATAACAGCGTTTTTAGCAAAAAGCCCGAAAAGACCTTTTGAAGGATTTTGAATTATTTTAGCATTAATTTCCGTTACCGAACAATGAAGATATTCAGCAGCTTTTGAATATGCTTCATCAAGTGTTTTTGCTTCTATTTTCACTTTTTAGCCTTTTTAGCAGCCATTACTCTGTTGATAAACCACTGCTGTGCAATAGATAAAATATTATTAGTCGTCCAATAAAGCACAAGACCTGCCGGGAATGTCGCCATCATAAATGTAAATATTACAGGCAAAAATTTAAATATTTTTTCTTGCATTTTATCCTGAAAATTACTAGGAGTCAGTCTTTGATGGAAATACATACTAACACCCATTAAAACAGGTAAAATAAAATAATGGTCCATTACACTTAAATCGTGTATCCATAAAAACGAATCGCCTTTTAATTCAATTGAATATAAAAGCAATTTATAAATTCCGTAAAATATTGGAATCTGAAGAACTAAAGGCAGACATCCGCCAAGCGGATTTGCTCCGTGTTCTTTATAAAGCTTCATCATATGCATTTGAAGCTTTTGAGGGTCTTTTTTGTATTTAAGCTGAATCTCTTTCATTTTAGGGGCAAGTTCTTTTAGTTTATACATACTTACCATTCCCTTATATGTAAGAGGGAATAAAACAAGTCTGACAATTACCACCAAAAAGATAATTGCAACTCCCCAGTTTATTACGATTTTATGTAAAAAATCAAGAAGTAAAAACAGATTTCTAGCAAAGAAAGTTCCAACTCCGTATTGAACTACATCCACTAAACTCGGATTAATACTTTTTAGGCTATCCACATATTTAGGACCTATATAACCGGTAAGATTTAAATTAGAATCAGAAACTATATAAAGAACCGGATTTTGCTCATTATCAGGAGATATCATAACTTCAAAAGGTTTTTTGCTAAAAAGCAAAGTTGTATAATATCTGTCAAAACCTGCTGCTATTATTGCTTTTTTAACTGTTTTTTGCTCTGCATCTCCGTCTTTTATAACATCAAGCGTATCATCCGCCTTTTTTACAAGTGAGCCGTGAACTGTAAGTCTGTCAACCGCAACACTCGGTCTGTATCCGGGTGTTATGAAATATTTTGCATTTTTTGAAAGATTTACTTTTATATCGTATCTGCCGTTTGGATAAATCGTAATAATCTTTTTAACAACTTCTCCGGGAAGATTTTGAGTTAAAATAACCGTTTTTTTGCTACCGTTTAAAACAATATCAGTTTTATCGGCACTGTAAGGCACTTTAAAAGCTTCCGAATTTAATTTCGGATTATCAAATCTTATTTCAAGAGGTTTTGGAAGTTTATCGGATA
>JALVWY010000056.1 GCA_027023105.1 Campylobacterales bacterium
CTTTTAAATTCTTTTAGTAAATTTTCATATGCTTTTTCTTCTTTGGAGTTGTCTTGAGTGTTAAATAATAATTCAAATTTCATTTTGTCTCCTTTATAGTTGATATTTATTATTATAACTAATTTATATTAATTTAGTTAGAAATTCTTAAAAATATTTGATATTTTAATTTAAATTAAACAAATATGATGTATAATGATTTTAAATCAATTAATGAAGGAGTTAAAAATGAAAACGGCAATTAAAGATATAAGAGCACTTGAAATATTAGACAGCCGCGGAAATCCTACCGTTAGGGTTTTTATGGAATTAGAAGATGGAACAAAGGTAAAAAGTTCGGTTCCAAGCGGAGCTAGCACAGGAGAATATGAAGCATATGAATTAAGAGACGGGGATAAAAGCAGATATAACGGCAAAGGTGTGTTAAGAGCGGTTGAAAATGTAAATGAGATTATAGCTCCGGCTTTAAAAGGAATGGATGCGACAAATCAGCTTGAAATAGATAAAACTCTAATAGAACTTGACGGAACAAAAAACAAAAGCAAACTAGGCGCAAATGCGATACTTGGTGTGTCAATGGCTGCCGTAAGGGCTGCTGCGGCGTCTCATAATATTGAAATATATCAATATTTAGGAGGAAATGAAGCAAACAGAATTCCTGTTCCTTGTATGAATATTTTAAACGGCGGGGAACATGCGGATAACAGTGTGGATTTTCAGGAATTTATGGCTGTGCCTATAGGCGCTCCTAGCTTTAAAGAAGGATTAAGATATGTTGCCGAGACTTTTCATACTCTAAAAAATATATTAAAAGATAAAGGCTTAGCAACAAGTGTAGGGGGATGAGGGAGGATTTGCCCCTAATTTAAAAAGCAATGAAGAAGCTATAGAAATTATTATTGAGGCTATAGAAAAAGCCGGATACAGATCGGGAGAAGATATATCAATAGCCATTGACAGCGCTGCTACTTCTTTTAGTTTAAATAAAAAAGATAAATACAATCTAAAATGGTCAGGAATGGGAGAGATGAACAGTGATGATTTGATTAATCTAGCCGGTGAATGGCTAAAAAAATATCCTATTGTTCTTTGGGAAGACCCTTTGGCAGAAGAAGACTGGGAAGGATTTAAAAAATTTACTAAAAAATTCGGAGATAAAATAGAAGTGGTAGGAGATGATATTTTTGTAACAAATACAAAATTTATTTCAAGAGGTATTAAAGAGCATACTGCAAATGCTTCTTTGATTAAACTTAATCAAATAGGAACGGTAACAGAAACTATAGAAGCTGTGAAATTATGCTTAGAACACGGATGGAGGGCTTTTATTTCTCATCGTTCAGGTGAAACAAGTGATGATTTTTTGGCTGATTTTGCAGTGGCAATGGGAACAGGGCATTTGAAATCAGGTTCTGCAAGCAGAAGCGAAAGACTTGCAAAATACAACAGACTTCTTGAAATTGAAGATGAATTAAAAGGAAATTCAAAATATTATTGGAAATAATATATAGAAAAATGATAAAATTCCATAAAAAAGGAATTTTATGAGAGCATTACTAAGTGTTTCGGATAAAACAGGTATTGTGGAATTTGCCAAAAATCTTGAAGAACTTGGATTTGAAATCATTTCAACAGGCGGAACTAAAAAAGTTTTACAAGAAAACGGAATTAAAGCTATTGATATAAGTGAAATTACAAAATTTCCGGAATGTTTCGGCGGAAGGGTAAAAACTCTTAACCCTTTCGTTCACGGAGGAATTTTATATAGAAGCGGAATAGATGACGCTGAGGCTAAGAAACTTGGAATTACAAGAATTGACTTGGTTTGTGTAAATTTATATCCGTTTAAAGAGACAATAGAAAGAACCGATGATTTTGATGAAATTATAGAAAATATTGATATCGGCGGTCCTACAATGGTTAGAAGTGCGGCTAAAAACTTTAAAGATGTAATGATTGTAACCGACCCGGCTGATTATGAAAGAGTAATTGAAGCACTTAAAAACAGTAAAAATACACTTGAATTTAGAAGAGATTTAATGATAAAAGCTTTTGAGCATACAGGCGCTTATGACGCTATGATTGCGAATTATATGAATGAAAGATTTAATGAAGGTTTTGGAGATAAGAGATTTGTTGTCGGAAGTAAAGTATTTAATACAAGATACGGGGAAAATCCTCATCAAAGAGGCGCTTTGTATGAATTTGAAGATTTTTACAAAAATTTAAACACAATTAAAGGTGAAGCCAGCTTTAATAACCTGACAGATATAAACGGGGCTGTTAAAATTGCCGTAAGTTTGGGTAAAGGTGCTATTTCTATTATTAAACACGCAAATCCTTGCGGTGCGGCTAAAAAAGAAGATTTAGTAACTACTTGGCAAAAAGCTCTTGAATGTGACCCGATTAGTGCGTATGGTGGTGTTGTAGCGGTTAATGGAGTTGTAGATAAAGAATTAGCAGAAGAGATTAATAAAATTTTCGTTGAGGTTTTAATTGCAGGTAAAATTACAGATGAAGCTGTTAAAGTATTTGAAAAGAAAAAAAGAATTAAACTTTTTGATATAGGTCAGCCTCATTTGGAAATTCCGGGAGATAAATGGGATTTCAAACATATAGAAGGTGGATTTGTATTCCAGGATGCCGACAGGGTGGAAGATACAGAAGTAGCAAATGCAAAATGCGTAACAAAAACAGAAGTTGAAAACAGAGCAGACCTTGAAATGGCTTGGAAAATAGCGGCTCTTACAAAATCTAACTGTGTTGTTTTTGTAAAAGATTCTCAAATGGTGGCAATCGGAATGGGAATGACAAGCAGGGTAGATGCTACTAG
Source organism: Campylobacterales bacterium (assembly GCA_027023105.1). Lineage (GTDB taxonomy): Bacteria > Campylobacterota > Campylobacteria > Campylobacterales > Nautiliaceae > JALTBU01. The sequence goes on from JALVWY010000056.1 coordinate 2,834, forward strand.
ATGTGCTGTTGAAAAAGCAAAATCTCTTGGACTTGATATTACAGGAAGCAGCTTAGCAAGCGAAGCATTCTTCCCATTTAGAGACAGTGTGGATTATGCTGCGGAAGTCGGAGTAAAAGCTATTATTCAACCTGGCGGAAGTATCAGAGATGATGAAGTTATCGAGGCTGCTGATGAAGCCGGAATTGCTATGTATTTTACAGGTAAAAGACACTTTTTACATTAAGTTTAAAAATGATAGAACCGATTATTAATCATCAAAAAGAGATAAAAGAAATTTTTAAAAAAATGGAGTTTTTAAGGGATAATTTCTCTCCCTTAGATGCTTTTTATGAAGAATTATACGATTTATCAAATGAGATGAGAAAAGAGCTTGAATATCATTTTAATCTCCAAATTCACGGAA
>JALVWY010000057.1 GCA_027023105.1 Campylobacterales bacterium
ACAACATTTGCCACAGTTGAATTTTTTTGACCCACTGCAACATAAATACATACGACATCTTGACCTTTTTGGTTGATAATCGCATCTATTGCAACAGTTGTTTTACCTGTTTGTCTATCCCCGATAATAAGTTCTCTTTGCCCTCTTCCGATTGGAACAAGCGCATCAATAGATTTAATACCGGTTTGAAGAGGCTCATGAACAGATTTTCTTGCCATAATTCCAGGCGCTTTTTCTTCTACATATTTATATGCCGCCGCTTCAATTTCACCTTTTCCGTCTATCGGCTCACCAAGTGAATTTACAACTCTTCCAAGAAGTGCATCACCAACAGGAACAGAAATTAATTTTCCAAGTCTTTTAACACTGCTGCCTTCTGTAATATCAGTTCCTTTTCCAAGAACAACAACACCTACATTATCGGCTTCAAGGTTAAATACAAGACCTTTTTCCCCTGTTTCAAATTCAACCATTTCTCCTGCCATTACATTAGTTAAACCGTAAACTTTTGCAATTCCATCGGCAGAATAGATAACTTTACCTACTTCTTCAACATCTACTTTCAGCTCAAAATTTTCAATTTTTTGTTTTATAATTGTCGTAATTTCTTGTACCACTTATGCTCCTTTCTTTAGATTGCTTTTAATATTTGTGAAACTAAATTTTGTTTAATTCTCTCTTCACTTATGGCAACTTCAACATTTAGAACATCTACAAACACTTTAATTCCGTTTATGTCACTCTCCTTTAATTGAAGTTTAATTTTAGCGTCAAATTTTTCGGATAATTTTTCTTCTAATTTTTTTAATGTTTCATCATTTATTTTTCCATACACAAATCCTGCATAAGTATTGAATTTTTCAGATACTTTTGCATAAAGATTTTGATGAATTTCTTTTATTAAATCTATTCTTTTATTTTCAAGCAAAATTTTAAAAAAATTAACAAGCTTAGGATTGCTACTTCCTGCAATTTCACAAAGCAATTTAACTTTTTCTTCTTCACTTAAAACAGGAGATTTAACAAGAAGAATAAATTTAGGCTCATTAGAAATCAAAGCAACTTTTGCAATAGCTTCATAAACTTCTACTACTTCATCTTCCTTTAGTGCATTTAACAATGCTTTTGTATATTTTTCAACAACCATTATGCTACCTTTAAGATTAGTTTAGCTGCTTCATCGCTTGATATATGAATATCTTTTAGTGTTTCTTCTAAAAATTCTTCAATCGCTTCTTTTTTTATTTTTTTAGCTTCAAGCACTTTAAATTCTTCAAAATATTTTTGCAAAAGAGCTATTTCTTCTTCTGTTTGTGTTTTGATTTTATTTTCTAAATGCTTAGCTTCGTTTTTTGCATCTTCAATAATTTCTTTTGCTTTTATTTTAGAGTTTTCAAGTTCGGCTTTTAAAGCTTCTTTTCTTGCTTTTGATTCTTTTAGTTTTTCTTCAATTTTTTGAAGTCTTGAAGCTATACCCTCTTTTCTTTGTTTAAAAAAGTTAATAGCTTTATTTCCTACTAAATACCAAAGAATCGCAGCAAAAATTAAAAAGTTAACTGTTCTTGGAATAATATCCGTTGTATGACCGGCTGCATCAGCTGCAAATGCAAAAGCACTGAAAAGACCAAGTAAAGCTACGATTTTTTTCATGCCACATTCCTTATTTTGTTTTCTATTAAACTTTTAACGCTATCTTTTTCTTTTAAAAGTTCACTTAAAAAAGCTTCTTTTTCTTTTGCAAGTTCAACCCTTAATTGTTCTTTTGCCTCTTCTATTTCATTTGTTTTCACAGCTTTTAGCTGCTCTGCTTCGGCTAAAGCTTTATCTTTTGCTTTATTAATTATTTTTTTAGCTTCATCTCTGGCTTCTTTTAAAACAGCTTTAATCTCTTCTTCTATTTCTTTTGTATCTTCACTGTTTTTAGAAATCATTTCCATCTGTTCTTGCAGTTTTTTTTCTCTTTCGTCCATAAACTTCACTAACGGTTCAAAAAGCCACATCTTCAAAAATATCAATGTAACAAAAAAAATACCTGCCATTATTAGCATTACGCCAATATTCAAATCAAGCATCAAATCTCCTTTTTATGAAATTTTAACATAAATTTAATTTAACTTATCTAAAAGTTTTCTTAAATTTTGCAAATCCTGTCCATTTTTGTAACTTATTTTCAAATAATCTCTGCCAAGTTCTATTTTTAAGCCCAAATTTTTAAATTTTTTAGCAATTTCCAAAACACTCTCATCTAAAAAATTTTCTTCTTTTTCTTTTTTTAAAACGGGATTTTTTAAATTTTTAACAAATTTTTCCGTTTCTCTTACACTTAAATTGTTTTTTTCTATATTGTTAACGGCTTTTACAATATCTTCTTTAGGTAATCCCAAAAGAATCTTTGCATGACCGTATGAAATCTTATTTTGCGCCACTTTTTCTTTTACAAAATCCGGTAAATTTAAAAGTCTTAAAATATTTGTAATATAACTTCTGCTTTTTCCTATGTTTTTTGCCAAAATTTCATGCGTATAACCGTGTTCTTCTATTAAAGCCTGTAAAGAAGCGGCAATTTCTATAGGATTTAAATCTTCCCTTTGAATATTTTCTATAAGAGCATATTCTCTAAGCTCATTTAAAGAAATATCACTAATAATTGCTTTTATCTCTTTTTGACCAAGTGATTTAACAGCTCTTAATCTTCTTTCTCCCGCTACAAGTATAAATTCATCGTTTTCTTCTATAACAATTACAGGCTGCATAAGACCGTGTTTTTTAATAGAAGCCGCAAGTTCGTTTATAGCCTCTTCATTAAAATTCTTTCTTGGCTGATAGGGATTTATTTTTATTTTTTCAACGGGAATTTCTTTGATACCGTTTTTTGGTATACTTTTTAAATATCCCGCTTCCACATCTTCAAGTATTGCACCAAGTCCTCTTCCTAATTTTTTCATTCAGCACTCTCCAATATTGTTTTTGCTAAAACCTGATAAGCTTCGGCACCTTTGCTTTTGATATCGTAAAGCATTACAGGGATACCAAAGCTAGGCGCTTCTGCCAGTTTAATATTTCTTGGAATTGCAATAATTCCTTTTTTGACTTTAAATAGTTTATCATTAAAATGCCTTTTTAAATCCTGTAAGACCTGTTTTGAAAGGTTATTTTGTTTTGTATACATTGTAGGCAAAATACCTTTTATTTTAAGTTTAGGATTTGAAGT
>JALVWY010000058.1 GCA_027023105.1 Campylobacterales bacterium
TGCATAAAGATGCCGATATAAAAAAAGCGGTTAATATTTCTATTAATGCCAAGGTTCAAAGACCGGGTGTTTGTAATGCGGTTGAGACTTTATTAGTAGATAGGGATATTGCGGCTAAATTTTTACCTCAAATTAAAGAAGAAATGGAAAAAAACGAAGTGGAACTTAGAGGATGTGAGATTACACTTGAATATATTGATATAAATCCTGCAAGTGAAGAAGATTGGAATACGGAGTATCTTGATAAGATTTTATCTATAAAAATAGTTGATAATGTAAATGATGCGATTGAGCATATAGAAAAATACGGAAGCGGACATAGTGATTCTATAATTACGGAAAATTTCAGTGTAGCAGAAGAGTTTTTAAATAGAGTTGACAGTGCTTGTGTTTATGTAAATGCATCAACTAGATTTACAGATGGAGGAGAATTTGGATTTGGAGCTGAGGTTGGAATTTCTACAAATAAACTTCACGCAAGAGGTCCTATGGGAATTGATGATTTAACAACATATAAATATAAAATTATAGGAAACGGACAGATTAGAAAATAAAAGGAAATAAATGATAGGTATGGATTTAGGAAGCAATACAATAAGAATTGTAAAAATTGACTGTAAAACAAAAGAAAAATCAGGTGAATTTGAAAAAATAGTAAAAACGGCTGACGGGCTTGTTGAGACAAAAATGATTTCAAATGAAGCAGTTGAGAGAATTATAAATGCAATAAACGAAGCAAAAGAAAAAATAGATTTTGATGATAAAATAAAAGCGGTTGCCACAGAGGCTATGAGAAGAGCTAAAAATAAAGACGAAGTTTTAAAAGAGATTAAAGAAAAAACAGGAATTGAATTTGAAATAATTTCTTCTGATAAAGAGGCTTATTATGATGCCTTGGCAGTTGAAGAGTGTATTGAAAAATGTGATAATATTGATGCCGAAAATTTTTTATTGGTTGATATTGGCGGAGGAAGCACGGAAGTTATTTTGAAACATAAAAATGATGTGGTATCCGAAAGTTATAAAATGGGAATTGTAACTATTACTCAAAAATATAAAACTCCTGAGGGAATTAAATATGCTATAAAAAAAGAGGCTTCAAAAATCAAGAGCTTTTTGGATTTTGCATTTACTAAATACAAAAAACCGAAAATTTTTAGTGCTAGCAGCGGCACTCCTACAACAATAGCGGCTCTTAAACTTGGAATGGAGTATAAAACATATAATCCCAAAAGGGTAAACGGAACTGTTGTAACTCCTGAAGATTTGGATTATTGGCTTGATAAGTTGATGAAAATGGAAATGAAAAAAAGAGAAAAATTAGTGGGAGTTGGAAGAGGGGATTTGATTTTAAGCGGTATTTATATTTTTAAAGAGATTTTTAAACTTGCAAAATATAACGAATGTATTGTGTGTGATGACGGGCTAAGAGAAGGAGTTGCGTTAGAAGGGTGTAAAATAAAATAACTTTGATATAATTTCGTAAAAAAGGCTATAAATGAGATTGACCGGGGCACAAATAGTAATTGAGAGTCTGATAAAAGAGGGTGTTAAAACGGTTTTCGGGTATCCGGGCGGAGCTATTATGAATGTTTATGATGAAATTTATAAACAAGATAAATTCAAACATATTTTGGCAAAGCACGAACAAGGCGCTGTTCATATGGCAGACGGATATGCAAGGGCTACGGGAAAAGTCGGTGTGGCTATGGTTACAAGCGGACCGGGACTTACAAATGCTATTACGGGAATTGCTACAGCTTATACCGATTCTATTCCTATGGTTGTGATTTCAGGTCAGGTCCCTACAACCGCAATAGGAACGGATGCATTCCAGGAAGTTGACGCTGTAGGTGTTACAAGACCTGTTACTAAACATAATTTTTTGGTTAAAAATGTAGAAGATTTGGCATCTGTTATAAAAGAAGCGTTTTATCTGGCAAGAAGCGGAAGACCCGGACCTGTGCATATAGATATTCCAAAAGATGTAACAATAGCAAAAACTAAATTTGAATATCCTTCAAAAATAGATTTAATAACATATAAACCGACTTATAAAGGTAACAAAAGAGCAATAAAAAGGGCGGTTGAAGCAATAAAAAGAGCTAAAAAACCGGTTTTTTATGTAGGCGGTGGAAGTGTCTTAAGCGGAGCTTACAAGTTAGTTAGAGAAATAGTGGAATATACTAAAATTCCTTCTGTTGAAACGCTAATGGCAAGAGGAGTGCTTAAATTTGACTGCCCTTATCTTTACGGAATGGTGGGAATGCACGGAAGTTTTGCTGCGAATATGGCTATGAATGATGCAGATTTGATTATTTCACTAGGGGCTAGATTTGATGATAGAGTTACAGGAAAAATAGATGAATTTGCAAAAAATGCAGATATTATTCATATTGATATTGACCCGAGCCAAATAGGAAAAGTTGTTAAAACAAAATATCCGATTGTCGGAGATGTTAAATTAGTGCTTGAAGATATGATGCCTATGCTGTTTGACGGAATTGATACTGATAGATATAAAGAGTGGAGAGATATTTTAGACAGATATAAAGAACTTTATCCTTTAAAGTATGCAAATGATGATGAAGTAATAAAACCTCAATGGGTTATTCAAAAGACAGGAGAATTAGCACCTGAAGATGCTGTTATAAGCACGGATGTAGGTCAACATCAGATGTGGACGGCTCAGTTTTATCCGTTTAGTTATCCTAAACAGTTTTTAACAAGCGGTGGACTTGGAACTATGGGATTTGGCTTTCCTGCAGCCCTTGGAGCAAAAGAGGGCAAAAAAGATAAAGTGGTTATAAATTTTACGGGTGATGGAAGTATTATGATGAATATTCAAGAAACTCTTGTAGGGTATAAATATAATTTGCCTGTAATAAATATTATTTTAAATAACAATTATCTTGGAATGGTAAGACAATGGCAGACTATGTTTTATGACGACAGATTATCCGAAACGGATTTAGCCGATGTTCAACCGGATTTTGTAAAACTGGCTGAAAGTATGGGGGCTGTCGGATACAGAGTCAGTAAAAAAGGCGAGTTTATAGAAGTATTACAAAAAGCACTTACATCGGATAAAGTTGTATTTATTGATGTTCAAGTAGACAGAAGAGAAGATGTTTTACCAATGGTTCCGCCAAATTCTCCTCTAAAAAATATGCT
>JALVWY010000059.1 GCA_027023105.1 Campylobacterales bacterium
TCCCACCCGCACCAAAAACAATTAAAATCACTTTCAAAATTTCATTTTCCGTAATCCCGGGCATAAAAATATCCGCCAAAATCGCTAAAACCAAAAGTGATATCCAGTAAATAAATCTTTTTTTCATTCCTTCTCTCCCAAATTAGCCAATGTTTTAAATTCATCCGATATCTCTTTTTTCGGCTTTATTCCCGCTTTTTCTTTCAAAATAGCTATTTGTCTTATGACATTTCCTCTTCCGGTTGAGAGTTTGTTTTTTGCCTTTTCATAAGTATCTTTTGCCGTGTCCAGGCTTTTGCCCACTTTTTCAAAATCTTCCAAAAATCCCCTGACTTTATCATAAAGATTTTCAGCCGATTTGACTACTTCTTGGATATTTTGTGCTTGTCTTTCATATCTCCAAGAAGCTTCAATGGCTCTAAGACTTACAAGAAGAGTAGAAGGCGAAACCAAAACCACTCTTTTTTTAAAGGCGTATTCAAACAAATCACTGTTTTCAAGTGCTAAATTTAGGGCATTTTCAATAGGCACAAACATAAAAATAAAATCAAGGGAATTAACGCCTTTTAGATTTTCATATTTTTTCTCAGCCAGTGTATCAATATGATTTTTAAGGGCTTTTATATGGTTTTTCAAATCAATTTCGCTGTTTTCTTTAACATACTCGCTATATGAAATCAGTGAAACTTTTGAATCCACAATTACATCTCTTTTATTTGGAAGATGAACTATTACATCGGGTCTATAAGTTTTATTTTCATCGTTTTTAAGACTTACTTCCCTTTCATATTCAATTCCAATTCTTAGCCCGCTCATTTCAAGCACTCTCTCAAGCACCAACTCTCCCCAGTTTCCTTGAAGTTTTTTTTCTCCTTTTAAGGCTTTTGTGAGATTATTTGCATCGTCCGAGAGCTTAAGAGACAAATTTTTCAAATCTTCTACTTCTTTTTTCAAAAGATTAATACTCAAATGCTCTTTTTCGCTTAAATTTTCCACTTTTTCCCTAAAACCTTTAAGCTCACTGTTTAGAGGATTTAGAAGAGTTGCTATGTTTTTTTCGGCTTTTTGCTGGGTTGATTCCAAAATTTTAGAAGCTAAATTATCAAATGTGTTTTTAAGTTCTTCTTCGCTTTTTTTTAGAATTTTAAGTTTTTCTTCAAAAGATTTTTCATTTTCTTTTAGTTTTGTTTCAAGCTCTTTTATTGTGGCTTTATCCGCTGCGTTTATCTCTTGGAGAGTTTTATAATCCTGCTGTATATTTTCTAAAATTTCAAGCTTTTGAAGAGATGAGACAAGCTCTTTTTCAATTTCGTTTTTTGCTTTTAAAATATTATTTTTTTCATTTTCCAAATTTTTAGATTCCTGCTTTATTTCCTCAAACCGCTTTAAAATTTCTTCGTTTTTTGCATTTTGCATATTTGCGTAATTTAGTTTATTGTTAAGTTCTTTATTCTCTTTTGATTTTCTTAGCAATAAAACAGACAAAATCAGCACAAATATTATTAAAACCCCTATAACAAAATAAAACATCAAATCTCCTTTTCAAATTTTCTTAGTTTTTTTCTTTTTTCTTTGACATCAGGCAAAATCTTTGCCACCTCATCCCAAAAAGGCTTTTGGTGGTGTTTGTGTTTTATGTGTGATAGTTCGTGAATCACAACATATTCAATCAAATCAACCGGTAGTTTGGCAAGATAATAATTAAAAATTATTGAATTTTTGCTGCTGCAGCTTCCCCATCTGGATTTATTGAATCTAAAAGAAATTTTACTAGGTTTTAACTCCATAATTTTTGAATATTTCTCAACCAAAGGCAAAACTATTTTTGGTGTTTCTTTTTTGTAATCTAGCTCTTTTTCAACAGCTTCACCTAAAAAATAGTGTTTTTTGTCAAGTTTTTTTAAAATTAAATTTTTATGTTTTAAAATAAACTTTTTTATATATTCTTCATCTACAAATTTATTACATCTCACCTCAACAAAATCCTCTTTTACTTCCATATAGAGATGTTTTATCGGTTTTCTTATGATTTTGTATTTAATAACTTCATTTTCAATTCTCAATGCTTCATTCATTTTTTCATATACTCCACAATCTTGCCGTGAAACCTTGCAAAGCATAAATTCAAATCGTTTTCATAAAATTCAGCTAATTTATGCCAATTTTCTTCAATTCCTCTTTCGCACCACTCCCTTAATTCATCATAACTTTCAAATTCATACCTGGCTTTTTTTATAAGTCTTTTTGTATAGGCGTCTACCACCATAATTTCTCTCCCACAAGCATAACAAAGAATAGAATCCGCCGTTTCAAATCCTACTCCCTTTTGAGCCAAAAGCCACTCACGGCTGACATTTTCCCTAAAAGTTTCAAAATTTCCAAAATCATCTAAAATATTTTTAGCTAAGAGTTTTAGTCTTTTTGATTTTTGATTGTAAAATCCGACAGGTTTTATAAGCTCAGCTAAATAAAACTCATCTATTTTTAATAAATCTTCTATTCTCCATTTTCCATTTTCCATTCTCCATTTTTTTAGCGCACTCTCCACATTCTCCCATTTGGTATTTTGTGTTAAAATCGCACCTACTACCACTTCAAAACTTCCATAATTCGGCCACCAATATTTCGGAGAATTTTTTAGAAGATTTTTTTCTCTTAAAAACATCAAAAGCTCATAAGAATTACTAAACTCCATTTTTTACCTCTTGCGTAATCTCATATCCGTTTTCATCCGCTTTGATTTTAAAAGCTTTTTTTGGAATTTTACCCTCACTCTCAATTACCAAGCACTGCATTATGCTTTTACATTTATCCGGAACATCAAAATGATATTTAAGACCGCTTAACATATGTTTTATAGGTGCATCGCTTTTCATTCCAATTACATTATCCCTGCAACCGGTAATACCGATATCCGTTAAATAAAGCGTATTATCCGTAATTTCCAAATCATCTGTGCCTATATGCGTGTGCGTTCCGACTATCGCCGAAACTCTGCCTTTTAAAAGAGCAAAAAGAGCCCTTTTCTCAGCCGTAGCTTCTGCGTGAAAATCTATAAAAACAAACTTTTTTGTCTCTTTTATAAATTCATTAAGCTCAATAAAAGGATTTTTGCCATAAGGCATAGAAAAAATCCCCATAGCGCTTATAACGATAATAT
>JALVWY010000060.1 GCA_027023105.1 Campylobacterales bacterium
CCTCCGTGAATATCAATTTCATATTCCCCGTCATATGCTATATGTTTTTTAATCATAGCGCTACATTCAATATGCCATCCGGGTCTGCCTTTTCCAAAAGGAGATTCAAAACATACATCATCTTCACCCTTACACGCTTTCCATAAAGCAAAATCAGCTGCATTTTTTTTACCTTCGGTATCAACTCTGTGGACTACTTCATCCTCTTGGCATTTGTGAGATAATTGACAATATTCTTCATCTTTGCTGACATCAAAATATATATCTCCGTTAGGAAGTTTATAAGCGTATCTTTTTTCAAGTAGTTTATTTATCAAATCAAACATAGATTCAAGAGACTTGGTCGCTTTTGGTTCAATATCTGCTCTTTTTACATTAAGGGCGTTCATATCGTTTAGATAAGAGTTTATATAACGGGTTGTGATTTCTTCTAAACTTTTACCGGTTTTATTCATTTTATTGATAATTTTATCATCTATATCTGTAAAATTTTTAACAAATGTTACTTTATAAGCTAAATTTTCAAGAGTTCTTCTAAGCAAATCAAAACTTATAGAACTTCTGGCATGTCCTAAGTGTGCGTCATCATAAACGGTAGGTCCACATACATAAATTCTAACTTCATCCTTTTTTATAGGTTCAAATTTAACTTTTTCTTTTAAATGGGAATCGTAAATATACATTTTACTCCTTTATTAAATATATAATTTCTTTAAATCCGATGCTTAAAAATATACTAACAAGTATAACAAAAATCAAATAAAATAAATACTTCTTCTCAAAAAAAGCCAAAAATTCCCGAAATCCAAACTCTTTTAAAGTTAAATAAAAAAGAGCGATTCCACTTATACTGCTAGCAAGTGCAAGCCCGAAAACTTTCATAGGAAAAATTAAAACAAGACTAAAAATTATATTTATTCCAAGAGAAACTGCAGAAAATTTAGCGGCTTTAAGATGTCTGTGTGTTGCATAAAGATAAGAAGAAAAAAGTTTATTAAGTCCAAAAGGAATAAGTCCTATCATATACATAATTAAAACCTGCGCGGTTATTATAGTGTCTTTATTGGTAAATGCACCTCTTTGAAAAAGTATTTTAACTATTTCTTTGGAATTAAGAAGTGTAAAAATAAAAGCAAGTATCAAAAGATAAAACAGATACCAAAAAGCTTTTTTCATCTGTTCTTCGGCTTCTTTTTTTTTGTTTTGAGAGAGAGCTTTTGTAATATGAGGGAAAAGCACGGTTGATGTAGCTATTGCAAAAAGAGCAAACGGGAGCTGAAAAAGCCTATTTGCATAATATAAATAGCTAATGCTTCCGCTTACCAAAAATGTTGCAAGCCAGGTATCAAGAAATGCACTTATATGAGCTGTTGAATTTCCAAAGACGGAAGGTAGAAAATGCTTTTTAAATGTAGAAATATCAGCATTTTTTTTGCTTTTTGAGCCTATGTATAAAAGTTTTAGAATTTTTTTCTTTTTTGCCATTATCAAATGAACAATAACCTGAGCAACTCCTCCGACAACAACACCGATACTCATATAAAAAATAATTTCCTCTTTGCTTTTATGCATACTGAAAAGAAGAGCTGCTATTAATGAAATATTAAGTAAAGCCGTAGAAAAGGCGGTAGTTGCAAAGTGCCTTTTATATTGTAATAATGAAGCCAAAAATGTAACAATAAAGATTAAATCCAAATACCAAAAATTTATAGCTACAAGAGGAGTTGCCAGTTTTTTTTCATAATTACTAAAGCCATAAGCTAATATATCGGTAATTTGAGAGGAAAAAAGTGTGACAATCAGGCTTAAAATAAGTATAATTACAAAAATATATACAAAAACTTTATATGCAAATATAGGTTTATATTTTGATTTTGAAAAAGAAGGTAAAAAACTTTGGGTAAAAGCGCCTTCGGCAAATATTCTTCTAAAAAGATTAGGAAATTTAAAAGCCACGAAGAATATATCCGAATAAATATTTGCCCCAAGCACGGAAGCACTTAACATATCGCGTATAAATCCAAGTATTCTGGAATTAAAAATTCCCAGAAAATTTATTATAATTGATTTAATCATAAGTGCAATTGTATCAAAAAGGAAAATAATAAATGGCTTTATTTAATTTTAAAAAAAAGAAAATTCAAAAAAAAGAGTTTAAACCGGAAGTTGTTTTAACGGAAAATGTAAATGAAGAACTTTTAAAAGTCGCAAAAGAGTATGATTTACCTATTTCTTCCCTTGATTTTAATCTTCTTTCATATAAAACATATATTAAATTTCCCGATACTGCTTTTTTGGAAGCGGATGAGGAGAGTTTGGAAAGATTTAAACTTGAAGAAAATTTAGTAAACGAAAATTATAAAATAAAACAAGTTTATGAAATAGAAACAGATAAATTTAAATCGTCTGACAATTTTGAGCTTTTAGGAACAATAAATGTAAATGAAGACTATACAAAAGCAGAATTTATAGTTTCTAAAAATTCTCTTTTAAAGGTTAATAATATTTATGAAAAAATAAAAGCCGAATTAAATAAAAAAAAGATAAAAAACTCTTTATTAATTAATTTTTTTGATTTAATGGATGAAGATATCAAAAAGCTTCAAAGTATTATTTTAATTGATGAAAAATTAAACGATAATTTTAAAATACGCCTTTGTAAAGGTATAGAAGCTGTAAATGAAGTCCCGGCAAAGATTATTTACCATTTCAAAAAAAACGAGACAAAACAAAAAGCACTTATTTATCCTGTAAAAAAAGAAGAAATTTTAATTGAAATTGTTTTACCAAAAGAGGGTAAAAACGGTAGAAACTGCAAAGGTGAAATAATTAAAATTAAAAAATTAAAAAATTTTGATATTGAAAATATAGAGTTTGATGAAAAAACAATAGAGAAAAAAGCAGATGATGAAAAAGTTTTATTTATTGCAAAAAAAGACGGCTATATTACAAAAGAAGACGGTAAATTTATAATAAAAGATGAAATGGAAGTGAAACAAATAGATATTAAAACCGGAAGTGTTGAAAATGCCGATAAAAACGATATAAAATTAAGAATTAAAGAAAGTGATGCTTTAAAAGAAGCTATTGCAGATAATATGAAAGTGGAAACCACAGAACTTTATGTAAAAGGAAATGTAGG
>JALVWY010000061.1 GCA_027023105.1 Campylobacterales bacterium
TTACACTTAGTTTTGAAAAATTAAGAAAATAACCTTTGCTTGCATAACTTCCCACAAAAACGCTGTTTTTTTTAATCCCGCCCATCCACCAGCCAAGACGGGGATTTTCATTAAATTTAATTATTTTGTTATTTTTATGAGAAATTACATACATTCCGCTAAAAGCATCATAAAAAAGATAATGTTTAGGTTTTAAAAAAGTTACGCTTTTTGTTTTTGTAACAGGAATTGAAGCTTTTATAAAAGAGTATTTTTTATAACAGACTGAAAAATTAGGAATAACCGCCAATAAAAAAATAGGAATGAAAAAAATAAGTTTTTTCATTGACCTAAATTCATACCGCCAAACATATTCATAGCCTGAGCTTTTTTGTCATCTACCGCCATTTTTATTGCATCGTTTACAGCACTCATAATAAGAATTTGCAACGATTCTTTATCTTCTAAAACAGAATCATCAATTTTTAAATCAACAAGTTCAAACTGACCGTTTACAGTAGCTTCCACAAGTCCGCCACCGCTTTTTGCAGTGTATGTTTTATTGTTTTGCTCTGCCATACCCTCTTGGAGTTTTTGCATCATATCATTTAAATCTAAATTCCCAAACATCATTCTTCCCTTAAATTATTAGTATTTTTTATAGGATTGTTATCATCATCAACAATAATCACTTTCGGTTTATATTCTTTTGCTTCTTCAATATCCATAGAAGCATAGGCAATAATTATAATTTTATCACCTTTATGAACTTTTCTAGCTGCTGCTCCGTTTAAGCAAATATCTCTATTGCCTCTTTTACCTTTTATTACATAAGTAGAAAATCTTTCTCCATTGTTAATATTTACAATATCTACTTTTTGACCTTCAAGTAAAGCGGCTTTATCCATTAAATCTTCATCAATAGTAATTGAACCTATGTAATTAAGATTAGCATCCGTTACGGTTGCCCTATGGATTTTGCTATAAAGCATTTTTATTTTCACGCCCAAAACTCCTCCGGAATTAAATATTCTTTTATAGGATTTCCGTTTTTAATATGTTCTTCTAAAATTTTATCAATTTTGTCTTTATCTAAATCAACATACATATAACTGCCAGGTTCTACAAGCATTACCGGTCCGAAATTACATCTGTTTAAACATCCTGTCGGAACTATCCAGTTTGTCATAGGGTCAAGTCCCATTTCCATCATTTTTTGTTGAGTATATGGAAATAAATCCTCTTTTCCTTCTCTTACACAACTAGGTTTTGGAAAATTTGGCGGTCTTTTTACCTGACACATAAAAATTATATTTTTCGGTTTTGGCATTTGCATAAACACTCCTTTTTTAATTTAATATAACATATTTTTTATAATATTGCAATTATATATAAATACTCTTATTTTTTGATAAAATTTTACCAAAAAGGAAACTTATGTCGAATGAACAAAAACTAATTCCCGTTCAATATATTCCTGTAGAATCACAAGAAGATGAGATTGACTTAAAAGAATTAATCAAAACTATTTTAAAACACAAAATATTTATTATTGTTTTTACAGCTGTTATTACAATTTTAGCGGCTCTTTATGCTTTTTTAAAAAACCCTGTTTATCAAATAAAATCATCCATACAATTAGGATATATTTATTCTAATTCTAATAATTCTAATTCTAATTCTAATTCTAATTCTAAATTATATTTATTAGATCCGTATTCAACTGAAGTCTATATAAATAATATCTATAAAAAAGACTCTTATGATAAAATCAAATATCCTACAGTAAATATAAATTTACCAAAACATATTAATGATATTTATAATTTAAATATTCAAGCTTATTCAAACAAAACTGCAATTAATTATTTAAATAAAATTTTAAAAGATTTAAAAAATAAAGAAAATAAAAAATTAAGCTCTATAAAATTAAATTTAACTAAACAAATTAATATTTTAAAAAACACAAATAAAAGAATTACAAAAGAATTAAATATCTTAAATCAAAAATTAAAAACCACAAAAGACCCACGATTATATGCCACTATATTAAATAATATTTCCGATTTACAAACCCAATTAACAAATAATCAATTAAAAATAACAAATTTAGTAAATAAAATATCACCTGCTAATATTACATTAACTCATATAATAGGAACTATTAAAAAATCACCTTATCCTATAAAACCTAAAAAGAAACTCATTGTGATTGTGGCATTTATAACCGGATTTATTTTATCTATATTTTTAGTGTTTTTTATAGAATTTATAAGAAGTTTTAAAGAAGAGAAAGAATAGTTTTTTTATCATTAAAATCTATTTTTTCATTACATTTTTCTATATATTTTTCATCTCCTTTGCCTAAAACCAAAAGAGCGTCTTTTTTTTCAATAGCCAATTCAATTCCCTTTTTTATAGCTTTTTTTCTATTCGGAATTATTAAATAATTTTGATGAACAAGACCTTTTTCAATATCTTCTAAAATCTGATTTTCATCTTCACATCTTGGATTATCATTTGTAAGAATTATAAAATCACTGTTTTTACTGGCAGCTTTTCCCATTAAAGCTCTTTTTCCCCTGTCTCTATTACCGCCTGCGCCAAAAACTACTACTTTTTTGCCTTTAACAGATTTTAACACATTTTCAATGCCATCAGGAGTATGTGCAAAATCAATTATTATCAAAGGATTTTTAGAAACAATTTCCATCCTGCCCCGAACTCCTTTAAAAGCATTCCAAGTTCCAAGGTCCAAGTTCCAGGTAATATTAAATTGTTTTGAGATAATTTCACTCAATTTAACGGCTAAAGAAAAGTTCATTTTGTTAAATTCCCCCGCCATTGGAATATCATTTACAATAGGTTTTTCTAAAATAGATAAATTTTTCTTATTTATCTTAAAATCATATCCACCTATATTAATAATTTTCCATTTTCCACTTTCCATTTTCCATTTTCCATTTATAACTTTTATAGCTTCATCCTGAAAAAAAGATTCTTTTACTCTTTTATATTCTTCCATACTTTTATGAAAATCCAAATGGTCTTGCGAAAAAGAGGTCATAATTTTTGCATAAAAATCTATTCCTTCTACTCTTTGTTGAACTATTGC
>JALVWY010000062.1 GCA_027023105.1 Campylobacterales bacterium
TTTGTTTTTAAAATTATTTTTGATATAATTCTATTCCACGCGGCGGTGGTGGAATTGGTAGACACGCAAGGTTGAGGGCCTTGTGGGCGTTAGCCCGTGGGGGTTCAAATCCCCCTCGCCGCACCATTTAAAACTTTTAAACAATTAAACCTCAAACACTTTAATGTTAAACATCCCATCAATTCGTTATTCTGTTAAACATTAAACATTAAAACTCCCTTGAAATCTTTGTTGTTATTTTAAAAAATTTGTCCCCAATCTTGCCCCCAAAATCGCATTGTTTTTGCCCCAAAATTTTTATACAATTTTTTTGAGGGGTATAAAAGTCTTAAAACCCCCGAAAATACGCAAAAAGGAGTTCAAAAAATGGGGACAAATCTGGGGACAAAAAAGATTACGGATAGCGTAATTAAGTCTTTGAAGACTACCGGTAAAGAAAAATGGATTAGAATTGAAGAAGGTTTGTATATCCGCATTAGAAATACGGGTAAAAAATATTTTGTAAGCAGATATTCTTTTAACAATAAAAACAAAAAAATAACGCTTGGAGAATATCCCGCTTTAAAACTTGCACAAGCAAGAAAGATGAATTTAGAAATAAGAGAAAAAATTGCAAACGGTATTGACCCTTTGGAAGAAAAACAACAACAAAAAATAAAAAAAGAACAAGAAGAAAAACTTGCAATAGAAGAAAACCTAAATAAGCACAAGTTTGAAGATGTTGCATATGAATGGCTTGAATACAAAGAACAAAATATTGCAGATGTTACTTACTTTAAATTATTAAGACGTGTAGAAAATTATTTATTACCTTTTCTTGGAAATAAATTTATTGAAGACATAACAAAAAAAGATGTAATTGAAACTGTTAAAAAATTTAAAAATATACGAACACAAAACAATACAAAACAGACAACAAAACATTACACTTACAGAGTGGTTTTTAATACATTGAAAGAAATCCTAAAATATGCGGTACATTTTGATTATATAAATAAAAATGTTGCAGAACTTGTTGATATAAACAAGTTAGTTCCAACCCCCGAAAAACAGCATTATAAAGCAATAACAGACGAAAAAGAATTTAAAGAACTTTATAGATTAATTAAAGAAGCAACATTTCTTAACGAATACACAAGAAACGCATTATTGTTTTTAGCCCAAACGGCATTAAGACCCGGCAATATTAGAAATGCCCGCTGGGAGAATTTAGATTTAAACGCCCAAATTCTTTACTTCCCCGCAGCGGACATGAAAATGAAGAGAGATTTTCGTTTACCCCTTACAAAAAATCTCCTGGATATTATAGCAAAACAAGAAGAACTTACAGGAAAGCAAACCCCTTACATTTTCCCTTCCCCTGTTAATTCTGCAAGAAAAATGAGTGAAAATACGCTTAATTTTGCCCTTAAAAGATTAGGATATGACAATCATCATTCACACGGTTTTAGGAGCTCTTTTTCAACAATTTGTTATGAAAAACAAAGAGAACACGGCTTTTCTGACGCAGTTATTGAAGCACAATTAGCACATATTATCGGAAATAAAGTTGTTCAGGCATATATGAGAAGTGATTTTTTAGAAGAAAGAAGAGAGCTTTTAAAATGGTGGTATGAGTTTTTAGAGGCTTAATTTTGCCTTTTTTGCTTCTCTTTGATGTTTGACACAAAAAAATAATTAGTTATAATTTTATTTTAAATTAAATCACTTAAGAAGGAGAAAAAATGAAAAAGATTCTATCAGTTGCATTACTTGGTGCAGTTTTAGGAACAAATGCATTTGCAGGTGGAATTACATATCTTGGACAAAAAGAAAATACTCTTTCAATTCAAGTAAAACACGTAGATATTAGCGACAGTGGATTAGACGCAGGAGTTGTTTACGGTTTAAGTTACACAATACACAAAGACATCGGACAAGAAGGTGCATGGGGAATGAAGTATGGTTTTGAATTTAACTACGGAAAAATGGATTTCTCTGATAAATCGGGAGACACAACTTATACTGAGTTTAGTTGGCAAATAGCACCGACTTATACTTTTAATTGCGGAGCAAGAGCATATGTAGGTGGTAAAGTTGGTTATGTAGGTTTTAGTGACAGCATTACAAGCAGCAATGATAGTAAAAACGGATATGTACTTGCAGGTATTGTTGGAGCGGAATATCCGGTAACAAAACATATCGTTGTAGGTGCGGAAGCGGAAGTTGGTAGCACATACATTGATACTGAATCTTATTCAACAACAACATTCGGCGGATACGTTGGATATAGATTCTAATTTTTTTTTCTTTTCTTTTAGATAAAAAACATAAAAGGCAAAATATGCATAGCTTACCTTTTAATCTCTCACAAGATTCTTTTAATTTTATTGTATTAATTTTAGGAATTGTTTTAGCATTTTTAATATTTTTGTTCAAAAAAAATAAAGCTGACACTTACCAGTATACAAAATATGAAAGAGAAACATACAATTATGACTTTGATGATTTCAAAACAAACACTAATAAAAAGAACAGGTATTATTACCATTTTTACCGGGATAATGAGAACAACAAACAAAACAATGAAGAATATCAACATAAATCGTATAATAACGACTCATATAATAATTCATACAATAACTCTTACAATTCTTACAATTATTCATATGATTACAAAACCAATGATAATAATAACAACAAACAAACACATAAAAGTAACTTTGATTCAACCGACCCGTTCGAAATTTTAGGATGTTACAGGGATGATGATTTTCAAACAATTAAGAAACAATATTTTAAGCTTATAAAAGAGTTTCATCCCGATAAAATTAGAGCGCTTGGTCTTAATGAAGATTTTGTTGCTTTTGCTACATACAGAACTCAATTAATTAACAGAGCTTTCGAACAAATTAAAAAATATTACAAATAAATAAATTCTACTAAATTTTTTACATTTTCTTCTGCTTATTTATTTTTCTTCTTTTCTTCCTATAACATAGCTCCTACCATACAAAAAAAATAAAAAAAGGAGCTATTATGTACACAAAATTACTTTTATTTACGGCTGCAACATTTTTACTTTTTTCTACAGGTTGTAGTACAAAAAATCCTAAACCTTTACAGGAAATAGAAAAACAAAACAATACGATTGAATGCAAAATTTACGGAGAAACTGCACCTTCTTGGATTTGCAAAACACCTATAAAAAAAGGATATTACACAGCTACCGGTTTTGCAAAAAAATCTGCTTGGGGGTTTGGGTTTATGCGAAACAACTCAGTTTTAGACGCAAATACGCAAATCGCAAGACAAATAAATGTAAAAATCGCAAACTACATAACAAACTATTTAAGTGAGATTGGTGAAAAAGGTGTGGGAGATAAAGCAATAGAACAATTTACGAAGCAAATTGTTTATACGACTACATTAAAAAACAGCAAAATTGAAGATATGTGGTTTGACAATGAAGGCAATATGTATGTGCTTGTAACTGTACCTGGAGAGCAAAATTTAAAGCAAATAAAACAAAAAATAACAAGCAGCTTTAATGATAAAAAAGCTTTGTGGCAGCAATTTAAAGCACAAGAAGCAGAAAAGAAACTTGATAAAGAAATGAAAGGAGGTGAATGATGTTTTGTTTAAAAGAGCTTAAAAATTTTGAAAATTTTAAATATATGATTGACTTTTGTGATGAGTTGGATTTAGCGTTATTTAACAAAGAAAACGACGAAATAGAGGCTAAAATTCTTTTAGATTTAGATAATAATTACGTGTTAGTAGATAAAAAAGAAAGGGAAATTGGGAGATTTGACAACTTAAGAGAAGCTATGAACAAGTTATGGGAGCTAAAAAATGTTTAATAACACTTACGCAAGAACTACGGTTTATAATCTCCCTATTTTTCCTTACACAAATAACATAACAATAATAGGAGATAACAAAAGAATTTTAGCAGAAGCAGCAACAGACTTTGTTTTTAGCTTTTACAGGTTTATGGAAAATGTTATTGTGTTTGACGCATACAATTTATTTAAAAATCTTGCAAACAGCAAAAATATTTTTGTGACAAATAATACAGATTTTATGAACTTGTATTTAAAATATTTAATAAAAAACAAAGCTAAGAGTAATTTTTATTTAGTAATCTTAAATGCACATAAACTAAAACAAGAGCTTATTTTAAAACTCTTAAGACAGAACAACAAATTTGTAAAGCTTGTTTTATTTTATAACAACTATGTTGAAGAATTGCAAGACATTGTTTTTAACACACAAGAAGTAGTGTTTTTTAAAACGCTTAACAATAATTTTATAGAACTAAGTAGCAAACTTTGTCTTGAATGCGATGTCTCAATCCCCTTTTTGTTGGGAAAGATGAAAGGATTTATAGTTTGTGATATGCAAAATAGACTTTGTGAATTTTATAAAGCAAATTTAGGTCTTAAATCGCATTTGATTTACAACGAAATTACAGAAGTTTTAGAAATACTGCTAAAAGAAGGAATAAAAAATGGATGAAAAGATTATAGGAAAATGTATAAAATGCGGTGGTAATATTATAGAAAAAGAGAAATACTATGTATGTGAAAACAGAAAAGCAATAAAAGATGAAAACGGAAACTGGCATACGGAAGGTTGTGATTTTATTGTGTTTAAAGACACTTTTAGAAGATTTGGGAAAAATAAATTGACAGTAAAAGAGATGAAAAAGTTTCTAAAAGAAAAAGAAGTTGTGGTAGAACTTGTTAGCAAAAACGGAAATAATTACAAAAAATATGCAATATTTGATGAAAAGTGGAACATTAAAATTGATTTTGATACAAATGTTGAGAATGTAAAAAAAGAAAAACCGGTAAAAGAAGAAAACTTAACGGAAAGTGCGGAAGATACGTTAACTTTTCACATTTAAGTAAAAGTTTTTTCTCTATTTTATTTTTTTTTAAATGTTCCTATAACAAAACGTAAAACAAAAAAAACAAAAAAAAAGGAGATATTATGGAAAACAAAAAACTAACAATCAAAGAAGCTTATGAAATGTTTAATTCAAACAACGCTAAAGACTTTAATTTTTACTTGATAGACGAAGAAGATGAAAATAACTGTGGTAAAGTTTACAGTATAGACAAATATACTAATTTTGGTGCAATAAATCGCTTATATTTAATAAATAAAGAAAATATAAAAAAAATACTGGAAGCTTTTGTTGAAAAGCTTGAAGATGAAAATTTGGTAAAAGAATATGATATTAATATTGATATTGATACTTTGAATGAGGTGATTGATGAAATTAAAAACATTGAATTAGACAATATTGATTATAACAAAGTGTATAATCTTATTAGTAAAATTGATGAGCAAATTTCTTACGAAATTGTGAATGATGTATTAGACAACAAAAGTAAAGTGATTGAAGAAGATTTGAGAAAAAATGAAAGCAGTTTTGATTGTTTATTTGAATACAATTATATTAAAAAATTGATAGAAAAAGAAAAAAACGGTGAAGTATTAGTAATTGCAGATGATGATTATTTAACAAGAATTTCTGAATTTGACGAAATTGATGAAAATATTGTGTATCGCATTTTATATTATAAAGATAATTTTAATTTTAAACTTTTTTGTGAAGAGAACTGTGATAGCTACAAAATTTTAGTACAAACTAAAGAAGAAATCTCTTAATCTTTTTTTTCTTTTCTTGCTACATACATTCTCTTTTGCTACAAAATAAAATTCTACACACTGCTAAAAATTTGTAAAGAACAAGCCTTCCGCAAAAATTTTTAAAAACTTTTTAATAAAACTTTCTAAAAATTTTTCTACAGGTTTCTGCGAAATTCTTGACAAATTTTCTTACGCAGTTTTGTTTGATTTATTTTGTCGCAGCAAAAGAGAAAAAAGTTTTTGATAATTGGAGAGAGTCTTTTAACTTGCGGAAGGTTATCGTCCTCCCGTTGGTCGGGACTGTAACTCTCTCGGTTATCGAAAGCTTAAAAGAATTAAAGGAGCTTGAAAATGAGATTTACAAAAGTTAGTGAATTTATTGAGTATGCAAATGAAATTTTAAGAGAAACAAATGAAGATGTAAAAATTGGAAATCTGACTTATGATGTAGTAAATGTTTTAAAAAAAGTTGACCCTATTGCTTATAGGCAAATTCTTTTAGATATTGCAGACGCAGAAGGTATTGATTTAGATGAGCTTGAAGACGATGAAGACTTTTAGGTCTTCTTTTTTTAATAATTTATGCTTACTGCATTAATTTTATTTAACAAATTATTTAGTTCTAAATTAGCTTTTGCTTTTTGAATAAAAATATTGAATAATGCTTGTTTCGTAGCGTTTTTGTCTATGTCGCTTCTTTTTAATACTTTAAAGTTACTAAAATCAAAATTATTGATATTTAATTTAAGTAAGGAATTATAACTTTCTAAATTAATTTTTCTGCTAAAATTTTGACAATTTCCTCTATCTCCTTGCCCGGTTTCTTTTAATTCTTTTACACATTTATAAGCTAAAATACTGTCTTGTGTTATTTGTGTATAAGCTTTAAGAAAATCAAAAGTGTTATTAGCAAACAAACCTGTAAAAGCAAAAAAAATTAGAATAATTTTTTTCATAATCTTATTCCTCCTTTTTTTAATTCTTTTGTTAATTCAAATATATTTTTACAAGGCATACTTAATACATAATAACTATTATTTTGTGTTTTTTTTAATGCTTGTAAGCTATTATCATAAAACACTGCTATCTCAATACTTTTATCATATTTTTTTAATTTATTTTGCAAAAATTTTAAACCAATTTTTCTAAGCAATTCATATCCTTTTTTTGTTTTTTTATAAATTTTCCTGTAAAGGAAAAGAAGGAATAAAAAAATTACATACTCATACCTGCATCAATTTCGATAGATTCTACAGCTTCTTTTGCTTGAGCTTCTGCAAATTCACCTTTATTTTGCTGTTCTTTTTGCCCTTCTTCTTGTGCTTTTTCTTCGATATTTTTATCAGCTTCTTGTTCATTTTGTTCATCTTTATCAAAAGCTTCTTCTATCTCCTCTTGCTTTTTTTCTGCTTCTTTTTCTTCTAAATATTCCTCTCTCCACCTGTCGTACATTTCGCCTGTCGCTGCGTCTAAAATATTTTCAGAATTTTTTAATCCTTCTGTTAGCTCCGAGAAAGCGTCTTCTGCAATGTTTTCAATTAAGCTTTGTTTGTCTTCTTTTTTGTCTTCTTCATCGGGGTTCTCTTCTATTTTTTCTATTTTTACCTCTTCTACCGGTTTTTCTTCGCTTTTATCAAATTCTTCTACATTTATATCCTCTAAAGCATTATGTATTTCTTCAACCTCTTCTGTACTGTATTCTTTTGAAGAAGGCTCTATTTCTATTTTATTTAGTTCAAACTCTTCTTTAACTGCTTTTTCTAAATTAAAATCTAAATATTCAAGCTTTCCTTCTTCTCTTAAATTTTTGTTAAGAATAGTTGTAACCTTTTCAGCTCCGATGTTTTCAAGCTCTCCGTTTTTCACTTTTTCTGTATATTCGTTTATAGCTCTAAACACGCCATTAACTTCAACTTTTGGGAGATTAAGATTTTCCATGTCGCTGTTGCTGTGATACTCTTCCCAATAGATTTCGTGGGCTTCTTGTTTTACTTCTTCAAATTTATTTTTAACTATTTCATCAAATTTATTTTCCGCTTCTGTTTGTATATTACTTTCGTGCTGCTCTTGTATTTCTTCTAATTTTGTTTTCATTTTTTATTCCTTTTTTACATATTTTTAATATTTTTACACAACTGATAATCTAATTTTTTAAACCCTGCTACACTTAATTTTTGTTGTTTTAATAAAGAATAATCAAGCTTTTTAAAGCTAGCTACGCTAATTGTTGCTGCAAACACATTTGTACAAACAAATGTAAGCAATGTTGCAATTAATGCTTTTCTCATAATTCACCTCCTTGTTTACAGGTATTTTTATTAACATCTACTTTTAAAAAGACTTTATTATTGCTTTTTTGCACATAATCAACTTCATACTTAACACCTTTATTTAGGGCTTTTAGCAAATGTTTATCTTGACAAAATTCTTTTGTAAGTCTTTTTTGTAACGCTTGTTTTAACGCATTTACCGCATTTTTATGTTTAAATGTGTAAGTTAAATAGTTATTTACATCATTAACAATTAAAGTTGCTATAACTTTATTGTTTTGTGCTTTTGTTTAATAAGCAAAGGACATTATGAGGGGAAAAACTGATAAAGCAGGAAAACATGTTGCACCATTTTAAATTTTTGTCCTATTATTTTTTTTAGGACTTTTTGTTATAGGAGGATTTAAAAAAAATAAAAAACATTTTATACACCGTTTTAAAGATTGCCCTCCCCGGTTAGGGGAGGATATTAAGTTATAGGAGAATTTTGAAAAAAATAAAAAAAGTAGAGATATTTTTTATAAATTTTGCTATATATTTGTTGACAAGCAATATTTTTATTATAATTCTTTATGTATTTTTATGTAAAAAAAGGGGATAGAATGAATAATTACTCACCAAATTATATTCTTAACATGCATCAACATCTTGAAAGCATTTTATTAGCAAAATCTCTTACGTGGGGAATTATTTTTCTTATTTTTGCTTTTATAACACCTATATTGATTAATATGCTTGCGAATAAACACGAACAAGAAGTTGATTATAATAACAATAATTATAACAATCAACACTCTGAAAATTTTAATAATAGAAGAAATTATGAATATCAAGACCAATATAATGATAATGTTACAAATAATACGTATTACAATAATTTTAATGAACAAACTACACCATTTCAATCTAGTCAAGAAAAAATAAATATTAAAATAAACAAAAGAAAAAAAAGAAACAATAAATAAAGGACTAACAATGATGGTTATTTTAGGAAAACCTGGGAATGGGAAATTAACCCCTTTTAGATTTTTTCTTGTGTTAATTAATTCTATAATTTTGTCTTTCTCTTCTTTTATGTTTTTTCATTTAATACATATAAATAATAGTTTAAAAAAACTTCAACAT
The DNA here is from genome assembly GCA_027023105.1 of Campylobacterales bacterium. Classification (GTDB taxonomy): domain Bacteria; phylum Campylobacterota; class Campylobacteria; order Campylobacterales; family Nautiliaceae; genus JALTBU01. Next base: position 9,039 of record JALVWY010000062.1, read on the forward strand.
TTAAATCATGAATTATCTATCAATAATATTGATAATTCAATAAAATTTTTATCATATATAATCCATAATTTGACGTTCATTAATTATTTATATATTGTCATAATGACATGTGTATTTATTATTATTGAATTAAGGTCAACCATATGGGCAGGAGAAGATGATAGACTTATTATTTAATGTCCTCCCTCAATTTTTTTAACGTGTACTAATAGCATTTTTTTGCTGTTCTTTTATTTGTTTATCTTCGATTTTATCGGTTTTTTGTTCTTTATCATGGTGTGCATGCACACCGCTTGTATTTTGCAACTGTTGTTTTTGCTCTTGTGTATTTGCAAAAGCTTTTGCTATTTCGTATGCTTTTTCTTCTTGCGTTTTTGTTAAGTTTTCAAAATCTTTTAGGTCTTCTATCAAAACTTCTTTGTCAAAATCTTCTTGTGTATATTCTAATGTAGAACGTTTTTGTTGTTCTTTTTGTACTTGCTCTTTTAATTCTTGTTTGTTTGTTGTAAAAACTTGTACATCTTCTTTGTGTCGACTTAAAGCAACATATGCAAGGTTAAATGTGTTCATATCTTTGTATTTTGTATCTAGTACGGCAACTACTTTTTTACTTGTTGTTCCTTGTGATTTATGCGCAGTTATTGCATAACCTAAATCAAATTTATCATATGCTTTCGGATTAAATTCAACCACATCTCCGTTTTCTTTTTCTACCTTTAACATATGTTTTTCTTTATCATATTCTTTTACATACCCTAATTCTCCGTTAAAAACCCCTAAATCTCGGTTATTTTGCAAGAATACAACTTTGTCGCCTTTTGCAAATTTTTGTGTCTCTTTTGTATATATTTGTAAATCAAGTGCATTTTCTTTTAGGTCGATTTTTACTTCGTTATTATCTTTGTCTTTTACAATAATTTTATTATTAATTTCGTCAATTTCGCTTATTTCATATTCTTTAAATTTTTCAAGTGTTTTTATATTTTTGTTAGGAATAATAACGTCTTTACCAGGTTCGTAATTTCCTGCAACCATTTTCGCAGAAGGAGATAAATTTTTAATAACTTTAATGTTAAATGTATTTTCGTCTTCTCTCAAGCCCAGATTTGCTTTAACTTTTTCGTTTATTTTATTTACAATCTCTCTTGTTGCTGCAACTGCAAGTGTATTTTTAACATCTCGTGCAATTTCTTTTGCTGCAGAAGTTGTCATTTTTTCTAAACTCTCCGCCCTTGCTGCTTCGTATGCTTGCTTATATTCATCTATATTTTTAAAATCTTTTGCGTCAACTTCAACTTTAAATTCTTTTACTTTATTCAACTTATCGAGCATATCAAGCCCTTTTGAAACATTTTTTTCTTTTGCAATTGTGTCTACAATCTCTTTCATTACTTTGTTGTTTCTTTGTCTTACAGACTCATCAACCTTTAATACTTTTGTATTTTGCTTTAAATCTTCAAAAAAATTACCTGCTCCGATTGATTTTAACTGCTTGCTATCTCCCATAAAAACCACTTTAATATCGTTTTCTTTTGCGTATTTAAGAAGCTTATTTGCTTTTCTTGCGTCTAACAAGCTTGTTTCGTCTACTATCAATATTTTTTGTGTTTGTTTTTGTTCTTTATCTATTTTTTTGCTTACATTGTTTGCAATATCTTGTATTTTTTCTGCTTTTGCTTGTTTTACAGGTGCATAACTATTTAGTTCTGCAATAACTTTTTTATCTTTTTTAACTTGTTCTACTTCTTTTAATAGATTTTGTTTTTTTAATTTTTCCTGTAAAATGATATCATCCGCTTTTTTTTCTAGTGCTTGTAATTCTTTTTTTGCAGCTTCTTTTTGCAGATTTTTAGAATTTGTAACTTTTGCTAAAGCTTTTAAGCCTTTTGCTTCTTTTGTAAGAGTTTCTGCCGCTTTTAAGTCTTTTTCCACCTGGTGTGCATGCACACCGCTTTGTTGTTTATAATTTTTAGGAGCTTGGTTTGTATGTTTATTGTTGTTTAAAAAGAATTCTAATTTAGTCTGTTCTTTTTTATGTGCGTCTATCAATTTGCTTGTTACAACTGTTCTTGTTTTTTTGTTAAAAATCTCTTCTCTTGTAACTGTCGCAGTAACATATTTATTTTCTTCTAACCGATAAGAAATTTTTGTAGTTTTAAGTCTTTTATCTAATTCTATTACATTATGTTTAATATCTTTTGCTTTTACCTGCAAGATTTTATCTTGTTTGTTTTTGTAAACATCTTTTGTATAGTTTGTTTTTACAAGCAAATTTTTAGTTAAGTTTTTAATAAGTCCTGTTTCTTTTGTTTTATCTATTAAATTGTTGCTAATTTCCTTACCTAAAAAGCTTTTTCTTGTATGTGTAATATGTTTAAGAACATTGCCTTTTTTATCTGTAATTTTTAAACTTTCTTTTGTAATTTTAAATCCTAAAATATTAAATTCTAACGCTCTTCTTTTATATTTACCACCCGTTTTTGTTTGTGCAGTTTTACTATTGTAACTTAGACTTAAAATTGCAGCAACACTTAATTTGTATCTGCTTTGTTTTGTATATTTATCCTTGTGTGTTTCTTGTTTGTAATTAAGCAATCCTAACACGCTGCCTTTTGCGTTTTTGCTGTACAATCTTTCTTTATCTGCTGTTAAAATATTGTTTGTGTGTGTCTTGTAACCTAAAATATTACTTAAAGCTATATGTTTTCCTAAAAATTTGAATCTTAAGGGGCTAAACTCTTCAAATTCATATTCGATTTTTGTTCCGTCCCTAAACTTACTTACACTTTTATAGGTAAATGTATCTCCCTTAAAACTGCGATATTCTGTTCTTTTTACGCCTTTTGCATTATCTTTATAACCCTTTTTAAAATCTATTTGTCTGTATCCTGTAAAGTTATTGCCTATAAAATCAACATCTTTAAATCTTGTCAAAAACGCAAAAGGTGTTCTGTTTTTAAAGTCTTCTGCTTTTACATAGTATTTGCTGTCTAAACGTCTAATATTTGTTCTTTTTAAACTAAAATCATCTTTGTTGTAATTTTGTTTTTGCTGTGCAGGTTGGTGTGCATGCACACCATTTTGTTTTTGTTGCTGTTGTACAATATTATCTTTTGTTTCTTTTTTTGTTGTTTTAGGAGTGGTTGAATTGTGTCTTAAGTCTTTTAATTTGTTAATATCTATTTTTACAGGCTCTTCTTTTTTATTTACCGATAAAGAAGAGTTGTTATCATTTTGGTGTGCATGCACACCGCTTTTTTGCTGTTCAAGCTCTTTTATTTTTTCGTCTATATATTTATTAGTTACATCTACAAATCCGTTTTCGTTTTTTGCTATATATTCGTTTTCTTCTTTTGCTTCTTTTTCTAAACTTAATAAAAAGCTGTCTATCGTTTTACTTTGTATACCGCTTGCTTTAACTGCTTCAGAAGCCGCTTTTCCGGTAGGAGTTAAAACCTGTATATCAATCTCTTTACCTTCTTTTTCTAAACTTTCTCTTAATGCGTCTAATAACGTTGTTTTACCAACTCCCGCACTCCCTTGTATTGCTATAAATTGTTCATTACTTGTTAAAATACCCACCACTGCTTCTCTTTGCTCGTTTGTTAGATTAAAACCTTTTCCTTGTTCGTAATTGTCTATTAATTTTTCTGCTGTATCTTTGTCTGTTAAATTCTCAAAAGTTTTTTGATGTTTAAGTATTTTTATATTTTCTTTTTCTAAGCCATGCATCTCTTTTGTTGTGAAATTTTTATCGTTAAGTTTTTTTATTTCATACCCGTGTTTTTGTCCTGTTTTTTTAACTTTGTTTAGTTCTTCTTCTAAATCCTCTATACTGTAATTTCCTAAACCAATTTCTAATGCTTGTTGTAAGAGTTCGTCTTTTGTAAACGTAGATTCATTTTGCGTTAAAATTTTTGCAGATAGTTCTAAAACTTCTTTTGTACTATATTTAAACTCTTCTTGTTTTTCTGCAGCTGCTTGTATGTTTTTTTGTAATTCCTCTAAACTTGTAATACCTTTATACTCATGCTGCGCTTTCCATTCATTTTTTAATTCTTCTCCTGTAATAAGTTCACTTTTATCACTTTTACTACTATGCTGCGCAATTACGTCTAATTTTTCTTCATTCAAATTTTCAAAATTTACATTACTTTTTAACTCTTTTTTCGCCTGTTCTATTTGCATATGTCTTTTACTGAAATTATTTAAAACATCTTCTGTATATCCCGCAATCTCAAATTTTCCGTTCCCTTTCGCTTCAATTGCGTATCCTAATTCTTTAAGGTTTTTAGCAAGTTCACTTTTATAAATTTTATCTATCTTGCTTTGTTGTTTAAATATTTCTAAAAATTCGACTGCTTTAAATTTATCTTTATTTTCGTTATAAGTAATATTAAAAATAAGAGCGTGTGTGTGCAAATGCGGGTCTTCCGCTTCTCCCGGTATCGGACGAGCGGTACTGTGTTGCACTTTTGCAACAAGCATATTGTTTGTATTTACACGCTCTCTTACATATTTGCCTTCTTCATCTTTTATAAGCTCTCCGTTTTCATTTTTTTTATATTCTCTCGTTTGAATTGCATTTTCTTCTATGTATTTAAGTGCAGCTTCTACTGCTTTTTGGTGTGCATGCACAACACGTTCATCCCCGAGCACTAGAGCAGCATGAGATACGCTTTTAGGAGCGGCAAAAGGCATATCAACAACTGCAACTCTTTTATCGTTCCCACCGCTTTGTACAAGTTCTGCTCCCGATAAAGGGTCTTTACCCTCTAATAGGCGCTCAAATGTTTCTTTATCAACTTTTTGTCCTTCTCTTAGACCTAAAACTTCCGCTAATTTACCGCCATATTCAATATTTTTCCCCTCTCCATTCGCATTAAAGATTGGGTCTTTTTCGTAGTAATAGTTTTTCGCTGCTTTTGCTGTTACTTTTAAAGCTTTCATGCATATCCTTTCATTTTTTTTATTGTTATAGGAAAAAAGCTGAAAAAATAATTTATCACTTTATTTCCTTCTAAGAAGGAAAACTTTATTTGTTTTAAAGCTAAAATCCTTCAAAACCCCGAAATTACGGAACTTCTGTCTATTTTTTGTGTTTTTTATTTTTTTTTAAACGCTCCTATAACGTTAAACACTAAAAAGCTCTTTAGTGTGTCTCTCCCCCTACAGTTCTCCAAAAAAAATTAAAAATGAAAGGAAGAATTATGCAAACAATAATTCCAAACACAAAAATTGACGAAGAATTAAGAAAAGAAACATTCGACATTGACAGGTCAATCGATTTATTTGTAGAGCAAAACAACAGGATGACACATCCTTTAAAAACAGAATTCGACTTCTTAAAATGGTTAGATGAAGGTAGATTAGTAACAGTAGGTGGTGGTAGCGGACTTGGTAAAACAGCTTTCGTTTTACAAATGTTATATGAATTAGTAAGAGACAATCAAGACAGGGAAGACAGTGTGATTGGTATTTACGCAAGCGCAGAAATGATGATTGAAGAATTAACTATGAGATTAATTGTTAACCAGGAGGTATTAGAAAATGTAAACATGCTTAATGTAAGAAAAATTTTTAATAAAAAACTTACAAGCCCAAAAAAACTTGAAGAATACAAAAATAAAGCAAAGTTCATTTTAGGCAGCATACCGTTTTATTTTTTAAATGCAAGTAAATTTAACTTAAATAGCATAATGCAATTAATCAAAAAAACAAGAAAGAAAAATCCTGATAAAAGAATTTTTGTTGTAATAGATTATTTGCAGCTATTATTAGCAGAAGTTGATAGTTTGCCCGAAATGAATAGAGCTATAAAAGCACTTAAAGATTGCGTAATAGAAAACAAAGCAAATGCAATTATAATTTCTGCGTTAAACAGAGATGCAATAAAAAATAATTATGTAGATATGAGCGCTTTTATAGGCAGCAGCATGATTGAATATACAAGCGATATAGCTATATTATTTGCATTTAAAAATGATAAAGGTAAATATACATTAAAAATTGATGAAGAAAAAAGAAATGCTAATGAACTAGAGTTTTATGCTTATTGCGTAAAAAATCGTATAGGACAATTGTTTAGCAGCAAATTAATTTTTAACAAGTTGCAACAACGATTTACAGTTAATCCGGTAAAAGTTATAACATTAACACAAGAGGAGTTTGAAAAACAAGAAAAAAGTGCAACAAGTGTAACAGAAAAACACGATAAAGAAAATCTAAAAGATTTGACATTTCTTGACATTATATAAGCCAAAAGGAGTAAAAAATGAATGATATTACGAGATTTTCGACCGCCCCAACAAATATTACAGAAATTAAAGCTAATATATTTAGCTATTACACAAAAAACAAGGTAGAGTTTAAAAAGGATGAAACCCTTATACACGAAGATGATTGTTTCAAAGTTGAATTGAAAGGCTACAAATTAAATCAAATCCATAAGGACATATTAGATATTATTTTGTATCATGGTGGTAAAGAATTTGACGGAAAGCTAAAAGATAATAGTTTTGTTAGAACTATTAGTTTATACAAGATTAAACAACATTTAGGTTACACAAGCAGCAACAACATAAAATGGATAGAGAGCAAAATTGACGAAATGCAACAAACACTAATTCAAGTAGCAAATAAAAAAACAGCAGAAAAATGGAAATTCGCAATTATACATACAGCAAAACACAGCACAAAGCTCAATACTTATGCAATTGTGATTCACCCACTTTATTATAACTTTTTTCAATCAAACATCAGCATAAATTACTCTTACTATTTGCAAAATATACTTAGTTTAAAAAATGGAATAACAAAAGCGTGTATTAGGTATTTACTAACGCACAAAACAGGACATCAAATCAATATAAACAATCTACTAAAAAAAATAGGGGTGAATGGAACAAAAAGAAATCTAAACAAGCAAAAAGCTAAATTACTAAATGAACTAAAAGAAGTTAAAGAAACCTTTAACATACAACTTATAAAAACGACAGATGATAGCCGAAAAAACAGCGACATCACAATTAAATACACACGACTTCCTCAAATAAAATTTTATTATCAAAAAAAATAGGGAACCAATTTTGTGATAATTGGGAACTTATTTTGTGACAAAAGGGAACTAATTTTGTGATAAAAGGGAACCAATTTTGTGATAATTTTTGAGTATTTCGTATATATTCTTATATATAGCCTGTATAAAGGCTATATATATACAACCCCCGTTTTAAGTCGGGGGATTGTATATAGCCAAAAAAACAACCCCCTGTACACTTACTCACTCTATACCGGTAAAAAAATAATCGGTACAAGACTTTAAGTTTTTTGTTTTAGACTTAATTAAATTCCGATAAAAACAAAAATCTCCTTATACCGGAAAAAAAGAAGAGAAGAGAATACAAGTACAAGACTTTAAGATTATGCTAAAAAACTAAGTAAAGTTATAAAATTCCGATAAAAAAATCTATAATCAGTTTCAATCTTTTTTTATTCTTTTAAAAACATCTTCTGCTTCTTCTCTTGTTATTGCCCTTAAAAAATCAACAATCTTTCTTCTCCAATCATTTTTATCCTTTTTTTTAAAAGCATATAATGTTGCGTTGGGTATCCCAAAAAGTTCTTTAATTTCAATATCTCTCATTTCTATTACTCCTTTTTTTAAAATTATATCAAAAATATCCAAAATAAAACAAATTTATCTAAAATAAAGACAAAAACGCTTGACTTATATCTCTAATTTAGATATAATATCTTTAATAAAGACATCAACAAAAAAAGGAGAAAAAAATGGCAGCAGCAAATTTGTTTTTCGCAAAAGTTTACACAATGTGCGGAATCGGAGTTAGTGTAGTGTTAGGTGTAATGCTGTTAGCATTTTTTGTAAGAAAAGCGTTATACGCTTAAAAAAAGGAGAGAAAATGAAACTAAATGAAATTAAATTCATCTATGTTGCAAAAACTTATAACAGTTATAAAAGACTTGTAAACGAATATGTTGTAATAGATTTTAAAGATAAAGTTCTTACAAAAATGAATGAAAAACAATTTGAAAAATTTATGAACAAAAATTTAGGAAACCTTGTTAAAGCAAAATCTGTTGTAAATGATTTTACAGTAGATGTTTATCTTGTAAAAAATAACATAGTTGAAATAAAAAAAGAAAACAATACACTTGTAGCATACCTGCAAAAACAAGACGCAGCAGATTTGTTTGATTTTCACAAAATAGAATTAGAAAACATATCAGAATTAGACATAATAGAAATAAACAAGGAGTAAAAAAATAGAAATGATAGCTTTTGTAAAAAACGAAAAAAGAGCAAAAGATTTTGCAATAGAAATTTTAGAAAAAGATTTAAAACTTAATTCAAAAGATTTTCTAATAAAAATACAAAAAGTTTTTAACAATAAATTCAAAATCACTTTAACAAAAAAATAAAAAAGGAGATAGAAATGCTTTTAACTTTAACATTTAAACCAAAAAAAAACGGAACACTTACTTTACATACAAACAATTGTTTAATAAAAGATTATGCAAGCACGTTAGAAGAAGTTGTTAACATTTTTTTTCTAAATAACAAAAAAGATAATAAATTTATAATAGTAAATTACACACACAAATTTGATTTTATCGTTGTTAATATAAAACACAAAACAAAAAACATTGTAAATTATTTTAAAGAAAAAAAAGCGCAAAATGATTTAGAAAATCTTTTTTGGGAATTTGATGATTGTAATTCAGCTATAAAATATAAAAGATACAAAAATAAAGATGAACTTAAAATGCTAAGACAAAAATTAAAAGAAATTGTAAAAGCAGCTAAAAAAATAAAAAATGAATTCCCTAATGCTTATGCATATGTTAAAAAAGATTTAGAAGAACGCTTTGCTATATAAATAACGTTTAACAAAGTCTCTCCCCTGTAAAAAAAACAATCTCCTAAAAAACCTGCAAACAAATTTCCTTCAAAAAAAATCTAAACAATGTTTAACACAGCAGTTATTGTTTCAAACAAAAATCAATAATCTTTACTTTATCGGAATAAAAATATAAAAAAATTTTTATCCAAATTTTTAATGTTTTACATTTTTTATTTTTTTTTAAAACTTCCTATAACAATCTGTAAAAAAATGGAGCAAAATGAAAAATATTTAAACACTACATAAACTTACTATAAAACAAAAATATAAAAAGCAGGAACGTTTAACAATTCAATAAAAAAAATACAAAAGGAGAGAAAATGACTTTAAACGAAGTTATATCAATCGTATGTATTATGTGCTATTTAATATTAGTTGTTGATTTTAAATTTAAACAACATCTTCAAAAAATTAGAGAACAAGAAAAACAAAAAGCATTCTAACATTTTTTCATTTTCCCTGTTTCTTCTATGTTCCTGCTTTTCAAAAAAAATCCACAATACAACCTGCAATTTGATTTGTGTCTTTTTTTAAATATAACACCTAAACCAACAAAGCCGTACAATCTCTTAAAACTTATTTTTCCTGCCGCTCCGCTACCGCTTCGCCTATAACAAAAATAACTTTTCCTTTCCCTAAAAAAGAGGGGGCACGACACGCCCACAAGTGTGCTATCGTGCAAAAATCGGCAAAATCGAAAACTTCCCGAGATTTAGGGGCTTTAGATGTGACGTCACAGTGACGTCAGGTCTGCAAAATGTGACGTCAAAGTGACATCAAACAGTGACATCATTGTGACGTCAGTAATTTTTGTTTTACGCAAAAACCTTGAAATCAAGGGCGGAAAAACTTGACGTCATTGTGACGTCACCTCATTTCTTTCATTTTTTTCAACTTTTTCAATTACCGGTAAAAAAAGACACAAATGAGGTTGCAAAATCTCTATCAAAAAAACAACAAAAAAAGGAGATAGAAATGCCTAAACTTGTAGAAAATAAAGCAAAAAAAGTGGAGATAATAGGAGTAAGAGTGAATGCAAGTTTCAAAAAAGAACTTGAAGAGTTTGCTAAAAAAATGGGTGTATCTTTAAGCGATTTTATACGTCTAACTATGCAAAACAAACTTCAAAATCTTAAAAAAGGAGACAAAAATGTATTTATTGATTAAAGGAAAAGAGCTAAAAATAGAAAAAATGTTGAACGAAAATGGGAAAACAATTGTAGAAATTTTTATAGCAGACAGTATTGAATTACAAGCAAACGAAAACGTAAAAATTGAACAAAAAATTGTAGATAACCTGCTTGTTATAGAAGCAAAAAAAGGAGAACAAAATGAATGAGATTGCAAGATTAACAGTAAGAATGTCGAACGATTTAAAAAGCAATTTAGAAAAATTTGCGGAACAACACAACACAACTTTGAATGCCTTAATAACAGAAACCTTACAAGAGAAACTAAAAAATAGTAATCAAAGTGCAAGCAATAAGAATATTAAAAGCGAAAAAGATAACAACGAAAATTTCGAAATACTACAAGACAAAGTTGATTTCCTTTTACAACAACAAGAAAAATTAAAAGAAGAAATCAAACAAGAAATGCAAAAAGAAATACTAGAAGACTTTAAAATTTTTGCAAATGTTTTAGCTAAAAAAATACAAGAAATTTTTGCGAAAAATATAACAAATTATCTAACAATCAAAAGACCTTTAGTGTTTGAAGCTGTAAAAAATTTTGCAGAACAAAATAAAAAACCTTTCTTGCAGCAAAACGACTTAATCGCAGCAATAGACTCTTTTCAAGAAACAGCAGAATTAAAAATTTACAAAATTTTAGAAGCAGAATCCTACAATAATATTAAAGCAGTAAACATAAAAAATGAACAAGAAAAAATAACAATAGACCTTACAAACAAAGTTCATTATTTATCTCTTCTTCAAATTTATAGAAAAATTTAACCCCTAATTTTCTCCACTTTTTCGTTTTTTTATTTTTTTTAAATCCTCCTATAACACAAAGTTAAACAAAAGTGAAGCGGTGGTTTTTATTCGCATAGTTGCAAAAATAAAAAATAAAAGGAGACAGTTATGAGAAAACTAATTTCAAGTTTAGCGATAGTATCAGTTTTAGCAATAAGTGCAAGTGCAGCAACAGTTAGCAATCAAGTTGTAGGTACAACAGCAACATTTGTGGTCGGAGAAATTGCAGGTAATTCAAGTCAGGTAGGTATTAATTTAAAACATTCAGAAATCTTAAAAACAAGCGAGAATTTATTTTTAACAGGTGCATTAGATTTTACAGCAACACAAGATTATCAATCAATTTCAGCACCTCTTACATTTAATTTTTACGGGGATTTTGCACATAAAAACGCAAACGGATTTTTAGATTTCACAGGTGTTAACGTTTATCCGTTTGTTAGCAGAATTAAAAATGTAGACACTAAAAACAAACAAAATTTTGGCGGAATCGGTTTAAGCACAAATCTTGTTTTACAATACAAAAACGAAAAAATTGCAGATGTGGAAATTGGCGGAGAGAAAAGTTTGTTTGATAAAAGCACACATAAATACGCAAACCTTTTTGTAAAAATAAATGTGCCTCTACAAGACAATATTACAGCATATTTTCAGGTCGGTAAAACATTCCTAACAGATAAAATTGCAAAAACTGTAACAACTACAGACAATAACAGTATAGGAGATACTACAACAACTACAACTATAAAAGAGCCTACATCCACAACAGAAAACACTTTCTTATTAGGGGTTAGTTATTCATTTTAATCCCTTTCATTCCATTAAAAAAAGGATAAAAAATGACAGAAAAAAGTTATAACAAAGATTTACAAGGCGCAAAATCTTTTAGTTTGTGGCTCACAGACTTTACAATTAATCTCAAATTCTACACTTACATTCTAACCTTAAGCGCAATTCTAGGGCTTGTATTTACATTATTGTTAATTATTTTCAAAGAAGATTGGTTTGTAAAAGCTCACGCTTTAACAATGTTTATTAAAAGCATTTTTGCAGGTAAAACTATTTATATACAAGATATAAACGCAAACGTTTCCGCACAAGAAGCAAGAAAATTTTATGAGCATTTACTTTTACAGGAAAAATTCATAGTAGCAAAAATACTTGCAGCTTATATGTTTAGCTTTTTTGCAACGTTTATTATTTCCTATAAATTGCTTGCAAAAAAAGTTACAAAACATACAAAAGAATTTCAAAAACCTGAATTCTTACGAGGTACAAATGTAATAGATGTAGAAAAATATGCAGAGCTTCAAGGTAAAAGAAAAGTTGAAGGTGTTGTTTTAACTAACCTAGAAGCAGAAGAAGTTAAAAAAGCAATTGAGGAGGTTAAAAATGCTAAGTAAAAATAAAAAAATAATGCTAAGCTATAATAGCTTAAATCAGCATACCTTAATAATCGGGCAGTCAGGGGTTGGTAAATCAGTCTTACTTAAAAGAATTTACACTCAATTAAAAACTCAAAACACAGGTGTCTTCGTAGTTCACGACATTAAGGGCGACTTCATTCAACAGTTTTACAATCCCGAAACAGATTACATTCTAAATCCGTTAGATTCAAGAAGTATAAACTTAAATATATTTAAGTTAATAAAAACAAAAGCAGACATAAAAGCAGTTGTAGCTGCACTTATACCGGAAGCAAAAGAAGCAAAAGAACCCATCTGGGTAAATAGCGCAAGAGACATTTTTGAAAGCATTATTTATCTTGCAATACACAATTTTAAAACAGGTAAAATTGAAAAATTAGATAATACTGTAATTAAAAATTACATACAGGAAGGTATTGCATTTTTAGTAGAAAACTTTAAAGATTTAAAAGAATGCAGCAGAGGTTATGCTCACTTGCAAGCTTACAAAACAAGCTCTCAGCCTGCAAATATTTTTTCAAATTTTCTATCTTATATGACCTTGTTTGACGTTGTTGCAGAAAACAAAAACCCTGAACTTGATTTAAAAGAATTTATACAAAAACAAAACGGAGCAACGATTTTCCTTGCTAACTACAACAACATTAAAGATTTTGTAGCGCCTTTATTAAGCCTTTTTGTAAATGCGCTTGTAAGAGAGCTCCTAAGTTTAGAAGAAAACTTAGACAGAAGAATGTTTCTCTTCCTGGACGAACTTACAAACCTGCTAAAAATTGACAAAATTTTAGACTTCCTTACACTTGCAAGAAGTAAGGGAGGAGCGGCATTTTTAGGTTTTCAAGACGTAAAAGCACTTGAAAGAATTTACGACAAAGAAGGTGCAGAAACAATTGTTGCAAACACTGCAAATAAAATAATTTTGAGGGTTGGAGATGTTTCAACTGCAGAATACTTAAGTAAATTAATAGGCGAACAGGAAGTTAAAATAGTAAACAAATCACACAGCGTATCGCCTTTTGACAGAGACAGCGTAAGTTACAGTACACAAATCCAGCGCAGACCTGCGGTTTTAGCAAGTCAAATTACAACCTTGCCAACCTTGCATTTTTATTTAAAAACGCTTGAATTGCCGGAATGGACATACGTTCCAAATGCTTTTATTCCAAGCCAGGATAAATATCCTTTAACACAACCTAAATTACAGCTAGTAGATACATTTAACATCAATTTCAGTTCTCAAAAAGCACAATCTTTTGCAGACAATATTTTATTAACAGCTGCACAAGAAGAAGCGGACGAAGAAGAAGTTTTATAAAAAAAGGAGGTAAATTATGAATCCAAAAGTTATCCAATTTCTTATCGCAACAGGCTTGATTGGAGCGTTTGTCTTATATTTAATTATGCAGCAAAACCAAGAAATTTCGGCAAAACAGGCAACTTTTAACAATAGCGTAGATATGCAGATTAAGCAAATACAAGCAGATATACATTTAGACAAAGCAAATATGAACGGTTATATGTCTAACAAAGCGACAGGCAGAGCTTACGGTTTAACTGCTTTACAGGAACAAAAAGAACTTGCGGAAGAAAAGAAAAAGCAAAGAGAGCTCAAAAGAAAACAAGAAGAACAAGAGAAAAAATCAAAACAGTTATTAAAAAATTACGAAAAAGCCCTTGAAATGCAACAAGAAAAACAACAAAGTCATCCAAACTTCGATAAAGAATTTGACGATTTCGACAAACAATTCAACTTCTAATTCTCTTTTTCTCAACATTTTTCAAACATTCCTATAACACTATGTTCCATTAAAAAAAAACAAATAAAGGAGGTAATATGGACGGATTCAATCATCATTTTAACGGCTTTCAAAATACCGAAAACCCGGTAAAAATTGAAAGCGCACATGAAGAAAACACAGGTGGTGTGCATGCACAACAGCAGCAACGCACAACACGCAGAAAAAAAAGCAAAAAAGACAAGCTCAAAGAAAAACTTGAAAAAAAACTGCAAGAGCTTCGCAAAATTGAAGAAGAAAAGAAAAAACTTGCGCAAGAGCTTAAAAAAATAGAAGAACAAGAAAAAATAGAGCAAGACAAAAAACTTGCAAAAGCAGCAAGAGAAGCGTTTATCAAGGGCTTAACAGAAGAATCATTACATCAATTAAAACAAAAAATCCAAGAAATTTTAGGAGGCGAAAATGAAACTTATTAAAATCATCTTAACCGCTTCTCTTCTTTTTTTTACAGGTATTGCTTTTGCAAACGATTATAGTGCAGGAAGTAGCCAAAATTTAGGAAATTCCGCAGAAAAAAATATTAACGCAAAACAAGGTACAGAAAGCAAAGTCAGTAAAAATGTAAGAAAAAGTAAAACTAAAACAAAATCAAAAGAAAAACAAAAAACGGTAGAATTAAGTACATTTGAAGCCGCAAATATTTTGTATAAATTAGAAGATTTAGAAAATGCAAATGTATATCCATTTGATGTTTGTAAAGTATTAACAAATCCAAAACTTCCTGAAAATTTTGGAATTACAAGTGAAGAAGCAGACGGTATCTATAATCCAACATACGCAGAACTGCTAAATAAAGCAGCACAAAGCAATGCGCCTTTAAGCGTAATTTTAGACAGACAAGATATCTACAGACTTAAAGATTATCTCAATTGCCTAGGCTATTACGGCGCTATAACAGCACAGGCTTTAAAAAGCGGTAAATTAAACACAAAAATAACAGACACCCAAATAAAAAGACAATACAACAGATTTAAACGTAATCTCGCAAGAGCACGTTGCAGATTTGCAGGCAGTACAGATACAATAAACTGCAGAAATATTTTTGTAAAATTGTCTTACGACCCCGTCCTAGAAATGAACGGAGTAAAACTTTTTGATACAAATACACATACGTTTTATGCTTATACAAGCACAACACGTAAAAGTATAACTTACAGCACAAGACTTGCATTAGAAATGCAAAAATCAAAAGAGAAAGGATATACAGACACAACTGCATTAGATACAACTGTTAGCAAAAAAGCAACAAGCAACACAGAACAAAACAACAAAGCTGAATTTAGTATGCGTGATTGGTTAAAGTTTAACCATTAATTTTGCTTTTTTCTTTTTCTTCCTATAACAGGGTTGTTAAACAAGTGTAGCAGAGGTTTTTATTCGCATAGTTGCAAAAATAAAAAATAAAAGGAGACAGTTATGAGAAAACTAATTTCAAGTTTAGCGATAGTATCAGTTTTAGCAATAAGTGCAAGTGCAAACAATTTTAACACTACAAATTCTTACGATATAAAAGCACAAGTTAATAATAAAAAACTTGTCAAAATAGGCGCAATAACGGCGGGAGTGCAACATTATTTGTTTACGTATTTAGGGAAACAAAAAAATTTTTCTGTAATTAGCTATAAACATTTTGTTAATTTTTATGATACTTTAGTATATCACAAACCAAAACAATTTGGTAAAGAAGGTACTACCGATTTTCTGCCTACAACAATTTTTAATGATTTGCTGCTTTATGATGATAACGGCAGTTTTAATAAGTTAAAATACTCTCATTTGTTGCAATATCAATTTATTGATACAAGTATAGAAATTTTGCAAGCAAAAGGTATACCTACTAATTTAACATATACCGTTCAAAAAATTGTTGGTAAAACAGCAGTAACTATTACTTTAAATATACAACAAATTTTAGCAAAGTATGCAGAATTTCTAATGTATTTAAAAAGTTTAAGCAACAACAATCCTCAAAAATTTAACGACATTTTTCAAAGATTTGCAGTATTTCTATTTTATAACGACGGTTTAAGCTACTACAAACCATTAGAGAAAGTAATTAATAAAGAAACCGTAAAAGCTATATGCTTAACTGATAGAATTGTTGAAGACCCTTTCTCACCGCTTGATTTTGTCGCCATGATATTCGGAGATTATAGGGGATATAGCAGAACTTTTCTATCTGGACGTGGAGAAATAGGAAAATTTGTAAATTATGTATTAGCGGGAGAAAAAGAAAAAGCAGCAAAACTATTCTTAAATAATAAAAGAATTGAACAAGAAAGAAATTTTTATAGAGATGAATTAGCAGCAGCTGCAAAGCTTGATAGCATTTACATTCCTCTACCTGATAAGTTTGCAAAAATTATATACAACAAAGCAGATGAAGCATTAGAAAAGCTACCTAATACATACAAACAAGAAGGATTACCAAGAGCAAAATATATAGAAGGAATAGTAAAGCTTAGAAATCTTATTGCAGAAGGGAAATAAAAATGAAACAAATAATATTCCTTCTTTTATTTCTTACCGGTATTTTTGCAAATACAAATGTAATTGTACCGACTGTACCGAATAATAGCATTATTACAGACCAGCTAATAATTAACTATAAAAGACCCATAAATGTAAAAGATTTGCATACAATAAAATATAGTAAAGATGATTTAGTAAAAGATGTAGAAAATTCTTGTTCTATTCCTACATATAAAAAAGATATTAAAGACAAAACAGTTTTAGATATTTTTACAAATAAAGACTTAACACAGCTTGCAATAATTCACTATGTAAGTTGTTCTAATTTAAACAAAAACGATTATATTATCGTTAACAATAACAAAGTTGAAACCGGTAAAACAATAATAGCTTACTATAAGATAGTTGATAATTTAAAAAGAGAAATAGTAAGTAGCAAACAGATTTTACAAAAAACTTTAAAAAACATATGTAGTAAAAAAAGCTTTAGAAATTTTTTAAATAAAGACAAAAATGTAGCAATAATGATTTATACAAATCAAGATAGAACTGCATTTTCAATCTACTTATTTAATCATTGTCCTATTCAATAATTTTCCCTCTTTTTATTTTTTCTTATTTGTTCTTATAACGTTTAACAAATAAATAAAAAAGGATAAATCATGAGAGATAAAAAATTAGACGGATTTCAATTTAAGCTAGGTTTAGCTATTTTAGCCTCTATGGGACTTTCTAAATTAAACAACATAACCCCTGAATATTTGCAAGGAGCAATGCAAAATGCACAAAGCGAACAAATGCAAAATATTGCACATTTTTTCTATAATTTAGCGACAAATCCTTTAACTTCCTTTTTATTCAATACACCACATCTTGAAATTTTACCGGAAAACGCCTACGGATTTAAAGTTGCTTTTATGCTTATAAATTTTATAATTACATACACACCTGTTTTTCTTTTGCTTTTTATATTAATTCCAAAAATTTTCAACAGAAAAAATAAACCTGTAAAAGCGCAAAGTATTGAAGATGAAAGACAATTCCCAAACTATTATGACCCCAAAAGAGAAAACAATAAAAGCTTTCTCATTCGCTTAAAAATTTTTAAAGAAGGTATTAAATTAAGTTTTAGATTTGCTTTTTTAGAAGATTAGATGTTTTACATTTTTTTAAATGTTCCTATAACAAAACCTACAAATATCTCCAATTATCTTCTTTATCTTCTTTCATTTTTCTGCCAAAAAATAATACTCAAAACACACCTTAAAAACAATACAAAATGTTACCTAATGTAACTTGTCCCCAATTTTGCCCCCAAATTTTTAATTATCTAAAAGCCCCTGAATTTAGGCATTTTTAAAATCCCCCTCGCCGCACCATAATTACTCATAAAACTCCCTATAAAATCATAACTTTAAAAATTTAATTTTTGCTTTATTTCAAAAAAATTATACTTAAACTCATAATATTTTATAAAATCTCTTTAATACTTCTTAAAGAATCTTTGATAGTGGGATATTTAAACTCAAAACCATTTTCCATTAATTTTTTAGGATACACCCTTTGAGATGAAAGCAAAACTTCAGCCCCTTCACCATAAACTATTTTAAAGAAGAACGGTGGAATTATAAAAGGAACTTTTTTATTAAATATTTTTGCAAGATTTATGCTAAATTCATAGTTTGTAGTAGGATAAGGAGTAGAAACATTAAAAATTCCCGTTATTTTTTTATCTATTAAAAATTTATAAATTCTAACTAAATCCTTTATATCAATAAAGCTCATATAACCGCAACCTCTGCCTATTGTAGCACCAAAACCGTATTTAAAAGGAAAAAGCATCTGCTTTAAAGCTCCGCCGTTTCCAATAACTACGGAAAGTCTAAGAATTGAAGTCGGTTTATTGCATTTCAAAGCCTCTTTTTCCCAGTTCTTAGCCAGATTTGCCAAAAAATTATCGGCAAATTCACTGTTTTCATCACATATACAATTATTAGGATAAATACCAATAGCGGATGTCGAGATAAAATATTTAACATTGGAATCATTAATGATTTTTACAATATTTTTTGTTGTTTCTATTCTTGAGGAATAAAGTGATTTTTTATATTTTTCACTCCATTTTTTAAGAATTGTAGCACCTGCAAGATTTATCACAATATCCATATCTTTTATTTTATGAAGTTCATTAATATTTTTTGAATCTATAATTAAAGGATTTTTAAACTCTTTTTGCAAAAACGAGCCTATAAAACCGCTCCCTCCTATAATTGCCACTTTCATTCATTTACCTTGTATATTTTTTTTCTTTCTCTGCTAGTTGGAATTTCAAGAGCGTCTCTATATTTTGAAATAGTCCTTCTTACCAGTTTAAGATTATATTTTTCATTTATTATGTTAGTTATTTTATCATCGCTTAACGGTCTTTTTTTGTCTTCGTTTTGAATAATGTTTTTTATTTCTTCTTTTATCTGGGCAGCCGAAACATCTTCATCAAGAGCCGTTGAAAAGAAACTTTTAAGAGGAACTATCCCTTTATTGCATAAAAGATATTTATTTGCAATTGCCCTACTTATTGTAGAAGGTGCATATTCAAGCTCATCAGCCAAATCTTTTATTTTCATAGGTTTAATAACTCCATCCATAAAAAATTCATACTGAAATTCAACAATCATCAAGGCAATTTTTTTAAGTGTTGATTTTCTAAGCTCCAGGGCATCAACCAAGTTTCTGGCTTCCTTTGTTTTATTTTTGCAAAATTCATCCGTTAAATCACAATCTTTGATAATAATTTCCGGATAATGCTCATCATTTAATCTTATTTCCAAATTTCCGTTTATATTCAAAATAATAATTTCCGGAATTATTTCTTGAGAATTTACATATTCCATAGCCGGCATGACTTTGAGCTGCTTTATAATTTTCACGGCTTTTTTATAATACGCAGAATCATTATATTTATGTATATTTTCCAAATCTTCAATCATACTTTTTGCAAGATTAAACACTCCGGATGAAATCTGTAAATTAAAAAGCTGAAAAAGCATACATTCTTTAATATCCTTCGCCCCTACCCCTGCAGGATTTAAATATATAAATCTTTCCCTTATTTTTTTTACTTTTTGTTCTTCAACTTTTAATTTTTTGGCTATTTGTTTTTCATTTCCTTCAAAAAAGCCTTCTCTTGAAATATCATTCAAAATTTCATAAGCAATCCGTTTTGATTTTTGTGTCGGAAAAAGATTAGAATTTTCAATCTGTTCAATCAAATCTTCATATAAAGTCTTTTTTGATGTGCTTAAAACTTCTATTTCATCCGTAATTGCATTTTTTAAATTACTGACGGTTATAAATTTTTTGTTTTTAACTTCTATAAAAGGATTTTCTTTTGAAATTTCTTTAATTTCTTCATAAAGCTCATCTACACTTGATTTTAAAATAGGCAAAAAACTTATAAGTTTTGTTGAAATCTTATTCGTAACTCTTGTTTTTAGCCTCATAATTTAAAATCTTCCCCTAAATAATATTTTCTAACTTCCGGATGAGTTACGATATGCTCGGCATCCCCCTGGGTTAAAATTTCTCCCGATTTTAACACATATGCCCTGTTGCATATGGAAAGAGTTTCCCTAACATTATGGTCTGTTATTATAACTCCGATATTGTGTTTTGAAAGAATCGTAATAAGCTCTTTTATATCATTTACATTCACAGGGTCAACTCCGGCAAAAGGCTCATCCAAAAACAAAAATTTAGGCTTTGGAACAAGTGCCCTTGCTATCTCAACCCTTCTTCTTTCCCCTCCGCTTAGATTAATACCTTTTCTTTTTCTGATAGGTTCAATATTGAATTTTTCAAGCAATTCTTCCACAACTTCTTTTTGTGTATCCTTATTATAATATTGCTGAGCCACTATAAAAAGATTATCTTCCACGCTCAAATCCCTAAAAATTGAACTCTCCTGAGGCAGATACCCTATTCCAAGTCTTGCTTTTTTATGCAAAGGAAGTTTTGTAATATTTTCATTTTCAAGCCTGACTTCTCCATCATCCGGTGTTAAAAGTCCGCATATCAAATAAAAAGTAGTCGTTTTACCGGCTCCGTTTGGTCCTAAAACTCCCACTACTTCACCTGTTTTTGCACTTATGCTTACACCTTTTATAATTTCTGTTTTTTTGAAAGATTTTCTAAGATTTTTTGCAATTAATTCAGACATTCAATCTCCCTTTTGTTTGCTTTTAGAATAATGTTTATTTTAAGATAATCAAATCCGAAACTTTTTAAAATATCTTCTATTTCTTCCCCCCACTCTATAAAATGAAACCCTTTCTTTTCAAGCTCTTCTAGCATTCCAAGAGAGATAAATTCTTCTTTTTTTTGATAAATGTCATAATGATATATATTTTCATACCTGTTTTGAATGGCAAAAGTCGGAGAAGTTACGGTTTCATCAATCCCGCACGATTTTACAAATTCTTTAACCAAAGTTGTTTTACCACTCCCAAGCGTTCCTTTTAAAAGAACTATTTTTTTGCCTCTGTTTTTTATACATTTTATTACAGGTTTTAAATCATTTATATTTTTTACTTCAAATTTCATTTAACTCCTTATTGATATTTATTATTTCTATTTATTTTTAATAATAGAATTTAACTTAAAGCTTAACATAATAATCTTACTCTTAATATTTGGGCTCAAATTTTAAACTTGCCGAATTTATACAATATCTAAGACCGGTAGGCACAGGTCCATCTCCGAAAATATGTCCAAGATGAGCTTTACAGTTTGCACACATAACTTCCACCCTTTTCATACCGCCTCTAAAATCGGGCTTTTCTAAAATTTCTCCTATAGGAATATAAAAACTAGGCCATCCTGTGCCGCTGTCAAATTTATGCTCACTGCTAAAAAGCTTCCTATCACAACATTTGCATTTGTAAATTCCGCTTTCTTTATTATCCCAATATTCATTTTCAAACGGCTTTTCCGTTCCTTTTTCGCAAATAACATATCTTTCAAAATCATTTAATCTGTTTTTACATTCGCACATTCATTACCTTTGATATAATTTCAAATATTTTATCTAAATTAGGAGAAAAATGAAAGATTTAAAATCCTTAAATCATTTAATAGAAGTTTTAGAAGAGCTTCCAAGTATCGGCAAAAAAAGTGCCACAAGACTTGCCTTATCTCTTGCAAAAGACAAATTCAAAGCATTGAAACTAGTAAATGCCCTTGAAAATGTAATTTCAAATATAGGGGAATGTAAAATCTGCGGAAATTTCAGCGAACACGAAATATGCAATATATGTGATGACAGTTTACGGGAAAAAATATTAGCAATAGTAGAAAATCCAAAAGATATTTTAATTATTGAAGAAAGCGGAAGCTACAAAGGATATTATTTTGTTTTAGCAAGTCTTGATGACGAACATTTACAAAAACTCAAAAATTTGATAAAAGTATACGGAATAAAAGAAGTCATTTTTGCTTTTCCTCCAAGTATTGAGAATGAAGCAAAAATTCTTTTATTAGAAGACAGATTAAAAAAGACAAATGTGAAATTTTCACAAATAGCCCAGGGAGTCCCTACAGGGGTTCATTTTGAAAATGTAGATATAAATTCCCTGGCAACAGCAATAAAACTAAGATTTAAACTAAAGGAGTAATTATGGATTATACAAAAATTATAGAAGCTATTGAAAGTGTTCAACATCCGGCTATCAATGCATCTCTTACAACGCTTGGAATTTTACAGGATATTGATATTGAAGACGGGAAAGTAAAAGGCACACTTGTTTGGCCGTTTGATTTAGTTCCTCCTCAAATAAAACAGTTTATAACAAATTCTATTCAAAATGCCCTTAAACCGTTTAATTTGGATTTTGTTTATGACGAAAGACTTATGAATGATGAAGAAAAAGAAAAATTTTTAGCACTTGAAAAAGCAAACTGGAAAGGATTTTAAACTCCTTTTACATAATACCATTTATCCTCTTTTATAAAGAGGCTTTTTTCTTCCATTACATAATCATCAATATATGCTCTAAACTTCACAAACGCTTTTTTATCACCATCAATAAACTCTATAATTTCAAGCTTTTTAAATTCACTTTTTGAAAAATCTTTAATGGATTTTATCCATTCTTTTTTATTTTCTTCAAAATGAGGAGAATTTTTGTGGGTGGTTTTGATTATATAATTCGCCTCCCCCGCCGCATAGGCTGAAAATCTGCTTTTCATAAGTTCAAGAGCATTTTTAGGATTACTTCCTTTATGAAACCTAAAACAACACTCTTTATATTTTTTACCACTCCCGCAGGGACATTTTGAATTTTTAGATATTTTCATTTTCAATCCATTCATAATAAGCATTCTCCCCTTTTGCTTTTAAAAACCTATTTATAATACTCCCGCCTTTTGCATAAATTACATTTTCAGGAATTTCTTCATTAAATTTAACCTTATCTATTCCAATATTTTTCTCCACCCAACTTAACATAATAATCTTACTATTAGGATTTATATAGATATTTTCATCTCTTTGAAACTGGGAATTAAGAGCTTTTGAATGTTTTGCAGTAATTATTTCAAAATCTTTTTCTTTATATTCAAAATCTTCATTTAAAAAATGAAATTTTTTATCTTCATTGTAAAATCCTTTTTCATAAGGAATTTTATTAACAGCCGGATTAATTCCAAACTCATCATCAATCCATTCTACATTTTTAGATAATTCATCTAAATATTCATCTTCATTTTTAAGTCCGTTAAAATCAAATTCATCAAATAAAAATTTTGTAAGCTCATACTCACTTATACATTCTCCATTTTCCATTTTACATTTTACATTTTTTACTACATATTCGTGAAAATAGCTGCCTCTTATATCTTTTTTTGAATAAAAATCTTTTGTAGGAATAAAAAGATTTGCCTTTTTAGCCGTTTCATCATAATATTTCCCAAAAACAACAGTTGTTTTTTCTTTTAACTTCTCCCACTCTTTTCTATTTACAAAACTAATAAGAGGATTTGCCCCCTGAATAAAAATCACATCAAAATCATCCAAATTAACATCAAATAAAGGCACGCTGTTTTTATGCTCTATTTTAAACGGATTATTTAGTCCAAACGAACTGCTTCCAAGAAATGCAACCCCTTGATTTTTTTTGCCAAACATATCAAGCATAAAAGCCAAACTATCAATAGCCCAGGTAGTTTTCCAGCACTCCTTGCATTTAGCAACTCCAAGCCCTTCAAGAATAACACCGCCTTCAAGAAGTTTTTTGAGTAAAATTTCCGCTTTATCAATATTTACGCCACATTTTTTAATAAGCTCTTTAAATAAATAACTATCCACTATTTTTTTAAATTTTTTAAATCCTGCTCCGTCGCTTCTTTTAACTAAATTTTTTTCAAATACCAATTTACTTAAAAGAAGTGCTAAAAAATAATCACTGTTTGGTTTTACCTGAATAAAAAAATCACTGTTTTTAGCTGTTTTCGTCTCTATTACATCTATTGTCAAAATAGATTTATTTCTTATTAAATCAAGCAGATGAATATTGGTTACATATGGATTTCTACCCCAAATTATAATATTTTTAGCCTTTTTTATTATCCAAGTAGGTAAAATTAATGATTTACCACGAGATTTAACAATACCTCTCTCCCCCATTCCATCACAAGTAGAACCCACTGCAAAAGTAGCTCCGTATTTTTCAAAAAAGAGTTTTGTTACATTTTGCATAAGCCCCATATTTCCGGAGCCTTTTACGAAAAGCACTTTTTTCGGGTTGGTTTTTTTTAAAATTTCAGCTAATTTTTCCACCCCTTCAGTTAACATAATATTTTTACTATTAATTTTAGGAGAAATTTCACGAGGAAATTTGAAGTAGTTATTCAGTTTCCAGCAAAGATAAGGAGAAAAAGCTTCCCCTTTAAATTTATTATTTTTAAGCTCTAATTTACAGGCATCCCAGCAATCAAGCGGGCAAAACATTACACATTAAACCTAAAATGCATTACATCACCGTTTTGAACGATGTAATCTTTTCCTTCAAGTCTCATTTTTCCGGCTTCCTTAGCGCCCTGTTCTCCTTTGTATTTTACAAAATCTTCATAACTAATTACTTCAGCTCTAATGAATCCTTTTTCAAAATCTCCGTGAATTACACCAGCAGCCTTTGGTGCAGTCCATCCGTTTTTGATAGTCCAGCTTCTAACTTCCACTTTTCCGGCTGTAAAATAGTTGATTAAATCAAGTTTGGCAAACGCTTTTCTTATAATTTGTTCTAATCCGCTCTCATCGGCTCCAAGGTCTGCTAAAAATTCTCTTTTTTCTTCTTCACTCATATCAATCATATCTTCTTCAAATTTAGCACAAAGTTTCACAACTTCCCTGTTTTTGGATTTTGCATAATCTTTAAGAACTTTTACAAATTCGTTATCTTCACTTAATCCTTCTTCATCTACATTTGCGGCATACATAATTTCTTTATCTGTTAAGAAATTCATTTCTCTTTTTAAGTCAATAAAGGCATCACTGTCATCTTCAAAACTGCTTACAGGTTCTCCTTCAAGCAAAAACTCATAAAGTCTCTCGGCCACTTCAAGCTGTGCTTTTGCATCTTTATTGTTTCTTGCTTGTTTTTTAAGCCTTTCCATTCTTTTTTCAAGTTGTTGAATATCTGCATATAAAAGCTCTTGCTCAATAATTTCAACATCTCTAATAGGGTCAACTGAATTTTCCACATGAATTACATTCGGGTCTTCAAAACATCTGACCATATGTAAAATCAAATCGGTTTCTCTGATATTTGCCAGAAATTGATTCCCAAGACCTTCACCTTTACTTGCGCCCTTTACAAGTCCTGCAATATCAACAAATTCTATGGTAGAATATTGAATTCTGTCCGGATTTACAATTTTTGCCAACGCATCTATTCTTTTATCAGGCACCGGCACAATAGCGCTGTTTGGTTCAATTGTGCAAAAGGGGAAATTTTGTGCATTCGCATTTTGAGTTTTTGTAAGCGCATTAAATGTAGTAGATTTTCCGACATTCGGAAGTCCGACAATTCCAACTTTCATTAAATTCCTTTTTTAGTGGAATTATACCTTTAAAAAAAAGAAAAAGGAAATTTATTTATCCTTTCATATAAGTTAAAACAGTATCAACACCAAATCCGCTTGCACCAAAAGGATTGTATCCCCACTCTTTTTCCACATAAGCAGGACCTGCTATATCAAAATGAGCCCATTTTTCTTTTTCTTCAACAAATTCACTTAAAAACAGCCCTGCCGTAAGAGCCCCTCCGTATCTGCTTGATGCTATATTGCATATATCGGCAATATTGCTTTTTAACAAAGGTTTTAGATATTTATTAAAAGGAAGATATGCAAAATTCTCTCCTGTTTTTTCACTTGTTTTTAAGATTTCATTAATTTCCTCTTTATTAAATCCCATAATTCCCGCCGTATATTCTCCAACACCAACTACGCAAGCACCTGTTAAAGTTGCAAAATCAAAAATTTCATCAAAATCTTTTATATTCTCCTGGGCATAACATAAACAATCAGCCAATACCAGTCTACCTTCGGCATCTGTATTTCTAACTTCTATTGTTTTGCCATTTTTAGCTTTTAAGACATCATCAGGTTTATAAGCATTACCCCCTATCATATTCTCAGCAGCTCCTAAAATAGCGTGAATTTCTACATCTAAGCCTATTTCACTGGCAGCTTTTATAATTCCAAGAACTGTAGCAGCCCCTGATTTGTCACTTTTCATTGTCACCATATAATCAGCCGGTTTAAGACTTAGCCCCCCACTGTCATAACAAAGTCCTTTTCCTACTAAAACAATTTTTCTTTCAGGATTTTTCGGTTTATATGCTAAATGAACAAGTCTTGGAGGATTACTACTGGCTTTTCCTACAGAATAAAAAGCGTTATATCCGTTTTCATACAGATAATTTTCATCATAAATTTTACATTCAAGAGAGTTTTTTTGTGAAATTTCCTCGGCAATAGCGGCAAGTTTTGCAGGAGTTATTTCATCAGGCATAGAATTTATTATATCTCTAACAAAATTTATACTCTCAGCCCTAATTTTAGCTTCTTTTATTATTTCATCAAATTCTCTTTTTGAATTTATGCAAATCTCTTTAACCGGATGTTTTGCTTTTATTGTTTTATATTTATCAAACTCATAATCTCCTAATATAAATCCTTCAAAAAACGCTACTAACAAATCTTCGTTTTTTGTATTTGGAGGAGTAATTTCTACACTTTCAAATTTATAATTTTTAAGTGATTTTATTATTTTTACTGTAGCTGTTTTTAAATTTTCGGCATTAATTTCTTCAATCCCTACGAAAACTCTTTTTTTCTCAACTAAAACCAAAACTTCACCGTCTTTTCCTTCGAATCCATATTCTTCAAATTTTTTAGCTCCGTTAATAATAATTTCAGCTTTAACTGAGCCTTTATTTTTAGTAAATTTCATTTATCCTCCTTTTTGTTTATATAACTAAATATCAATATTAAAATTATAAATCCGGTAATTCCTATATACCAATGGTGCTTTAACCATTTTAAAACTTCTAAAAGTTTATCTCCAAAAAAGTAACTAGGAATTATAGTAACACCAGCCCATACAATAGCCGAAAAAAAGTTTATTATCGCAAATTTTTTTGCATCATACCCGCTAAGTCCTATCGTCATAGGAATAATAGTCCTCATTCCATAAATAAATCTTTGCAAAAATATAACCCAGGCACCGAATTTTTTAATTAAAAGCCTGGCTCTTGCAAATTTTCTTTTATGTGTTTTAAATTCTTCCAAAATCCATTTTTTATTTATTTTACCAAGATAAAAATATATCTGGTCTCCCGTAAATCCTCCAAGAGCTCCTACAAGAATGGAAAATCCCAAATTCATACTCCCGGTATAAGACAAAATCCCAGCCATTACAAGTCCGGTTTCACCTTCAAATATAGACCATACAAAAAGAATAATATATCCGTATTTTTCAAGTAAATGAATTAGATTATCTTCACTAAAAAATGATTTTATACTCTCTATTTCAAATCCGTAAAGAAAAGAAAAGCAAAAAAGAATAAAAAACAGATATCTTAATTTCACTCTTCTTCTTTCAAATTAAGAAAATTTCTTGCCTCTATCATATCTTTGTCCCCTCTGCCTGAGAGATTAACAATTACCAATTTACCTTCAATGTCTTTTAGTTTTTTAAGATACGCTACCGCATGTGAAGATTCAAATGCAGGAATAATTCCCTCTTTTTGACTTAGCCAAACAAAAGCATCAAGTGCTTCTTTATCGGTAATATAATCATATTTTACTCTCCCCGCTTCAAAATGAAAAGCGTGTTCAGGTCCTATTCCCGGATAATCAAGCCCGGCGGAAATAGAATAAGCTTCAAGTATCTGCCCGTCGTCATCTTGAAGTAAATAACTCATCTGTCCGTGTAAAACACCGGGACTTCCGGCATTAAGACTAGCTCCGTGTTTTCCACTCTCAATTCCAAGTCCTCCGGCTTCAACCCCTATACACTGAACATTTTCTTCTTCTAAAAAGTGGGAAAATATCCCCATAGCATTACTCCCACCGCCAATACAAGCTATTACGACATCCGGTAGTCTGTTTTCTTTTACCAAAATCTGCGCTTTTGCCTCATATCCGATTATTGCCTGAAAATCTCTAACAAGCATAGGATAAGGATGAGGTCCCGCAACCGTTCCTATCACATAATAAGTATCTCTTGCATTTGTCACCCAATATCTAATAGCGTCATTCATAGCATCTTTAAGCGTTTTGCTTCCGCTTTTTACAGAATGAACCTTAGCTCCAAGAAGCTCCATTCTAAATACATTAAGGGACTGCCTTTTGACATCTTTTTCTCCCATAAACACTTCACATTCAAGCCCAAGCAAAGCCGCTGCCGTTGCAGTAGCAACTCCGTGTTGCCCGGCACCCGTTTCTGCTATTACTCTTTTTTTACCCATTTTTTTTGCTAAAAGAACTTGACCTATTGTGTTATTTACTTTATGAGCACCTGTATGATTTAAATCTTCTCTTTTAAAATATACTTTTGCACCGAGTTCTTTGCTTATATTAGGAGCAAAATAAAGTCCGCTTGGTCTTCCGACATACTCTTTATAATAATAATCCATTTCTCTCCAAAATTCTTTGTCAAATCTTAATTTTGAATAAAATTCTTCAAGCTCTTCTAAAACAGGCATTAAAGTTTCAGGAACAAATTTACCGCCGAATTTATCAAAATGCCCTTTTATATCCGGGTCAAATATAGGCTTTGGTATATACATCAATTTTCCTTTTTAGTTTTTTGAAAATAAAAATTGAAATTTTAATCTTTAGAAATAAATCTAAAATTATAATTCTTAATTCTCACTTATAACAAGTCAAACACTTAACATAATATTTTTACTCTTAATATTTTATTAAACTTTCAACCTTTACACCAAGCTCTTCAATTTTCTTAGCTCCATCAAGAAAAGTAAGCTCTATTAAAAATTCAGCCGCTACTATATTAGCATTAAGTTTTTGCATTAATTTAATAGCAGCCTCTGCTGTCCCTCCGGTTGCAATTAAATCATCTATAAGCAAAACTTTTGGATTTTTAAAATTTCTAAAAGAGTCAATATGCATTTCAATCTCATCAAATCCGTATTCAAGAGCATATTTTTCACTGACAGTTGTAAAGGGAAGTTTTCCTTTTTTTCTAATAGGAACAAAACCTTTTTTTATTTTAGCAGCAAGCGCCGCACCAAAAATAAATCCTCTGCTTTCAATTCCGCATACAAAATCCAAATCTTTATATTTATCAGCCAAAAAATCAATATATTCACTAAAAACAGGTGTATTTAAAAAAGTTGTAATATCTTTAAAAATTATCCCTTTTTTAGGGAAATCGGGAATATCCCTAATAAGAGATTTTATTTTTTCAGCTAAATTATTCTTTTTCATTTTATTTAACTTTTTCTAAATAATCGCCGCTTCTTGTATCTATTTTTAATTTGTCACCTTCAACAATATGGCAAGGAACCGTAACCATTGCTCCGGTTTCAAGTTTTGCAGGTTTTCTACAAGCTCCACTTCTGTCTTTATTGCTTACAGGCTGAGTTTCAACAACTTCAAGCTCAACTGTCATAGGAAGTTCAACTCCGATTACTTTCCCGTTATGAAACAAAATATCAACATTCATACCTTCAAGTAAAAATCCTTTTGATTCTTCAAATACTTTTAAATCAACAGGTATCATTTCATATGTTTCATTATCCATAAAATAATAAATATCACCCTCATTATAAGAATATTGATATTTTCTTCTCTCAAGATTCGGTTCATCCGCCTTATCACCTGCGTGAAATGTTTTATCAATAACTCTTCCGTCAATTAAATTCTTAAGTTTTGTTCTGACAAACGCAGCACCTTTTCCGGGTTTTACATGTGCATAATCCACTATTTTATATGGAGTTCCATCAAGTTCAATATTAAGATATTTTTTTAAATCATTCATACTATATGCCATTTTTTCTCCTTTAATTATATTTCTGCATATCCGACGCTAAGAGCTGCTTTAAGACCTCTTAGTTCATTTAAAACTTCATCATTTACATCATTATCCACAATAATAACAGCCATTGCCTGACCTTCGTGATTTCTTCCAAGTCTAAAATCGGAAATATTTATTTTATGTTTTGCAAGCGTCATACCAACTTCACCTATAACTCCCGGAACATCTGTATTTTTAAAGAAAATCATTTTACCTTTAGGTTCAAATTCCAAATCAAACCCTTTAAATTCAATAATTCTAGGATGATTTTCAAGCATAGTTCCTGTAATTGAAAACTCTCCGTTTTCCGTTAAAACAATTATATTTACCAAATTTTTATAGGTAGGATTTTTAACTTCTTTACTTTCCAGTTCAATTCCTTTTTCTTTTGCTAAAAACTCGGCATTTACATAATTTACACTGTCTGTAATGTTTTTGAGAAGTCCTACAATACTAAAAGTCATAACGGAT
Source organism: Campylobacterales bacterium (assembly GCA_027023105.1). Lineage (GTDB taxonomy): Bacteria > Campylobacterota > Campylobacteria > Campylobacterales > Nautiliaceae > JALTBU01. The sequence goes on from JALVWY010000062.1 coordinate 39,705, forward strand.
TTATCTTCTTTTGAAATATCTCCGCTTAAATTAACTTTTACTTTTTTAATAGGAGATTTTATAATTTGAGATAAAATATAACCCATTTTTTGAGAAAGTTCCAAATATTTAATAACCCACTCAGGTGTATTTGCCGTATTAATCGGAAGATTAAGAGCATTTGGATAACTGCTGCCTCTAAGTGCTTCAATAATACCTTCTGCTGCTTGAATTGCAATTCTTTCTTGAGATTCACGGGTATTTGCACCTATATGAGGCGTTACGGATGTGTTTTCAACCTCAAAAAACGGATGTTCTTTCATTGGTTCTTTATTAAATACATCTATTCCAAGCCACGCAATTTTACCGCTTTTAAGTGCTTCATATACATCTTCTTCATTATATAATCCGCCTCTTGCGCAGTTGATTAAAACAACTCCGTCTTTCATTTTCTCTATTTCTTTTTTTGTAATCATATTGATTGTTTCCGGATTTTTCGGAGTATGTATTGTAATAAAATCACATTTAAGAATTTCCTCAAAATCTGTTGTATATTTACATCCTAAATCAGTCGCTTTACTTGAATCAATATAAGGGTCATACGCAATTACATTCATTTCAAGTGCTTTTGCCCTAATTCCTACACGACTACCTATATTTCCAAATCCTATAATTCCTAGTTTTTTACCGGCAAGCTCAATTCCAAGCCACTTTTCCCTGTTCCATTCGTGCTCTTTTTTTAAATTCCAAACAGCATTTGTAAAGCTTCTTGCAGCCGTTAATAAATGGCACATTGTAAGCTCAACCGCTGCAAGTGTATTTGCAGTCGGAACATTCATAATAATCACACCTCTTTTACTTGAGGCTTCAATATCAACATTATCAACACCAACACCGGCTCTTACAACCGCTTTTAATTTTTTTGCATGAGAGAGAAATTTTTCATCTACAGGAGTCGGACTTCTGGTAATTACTCCATCGGCATCTTCTATAATTTTTAAAAGTTCGTCTTTTGGAGTTTTACTTGCATCTACAAGTTCAATATCCTTTGCCTTTTTTAGTATTTCAAATCCGGCTTCATGAATAGGGTCACAAACTACTACTTTCATTTATATCCTTTTTTTTATTTTTTTTATTTTAATATTAAAATTATACTCTTTAAATAAGTTTAATATGGTATTTGCCTCTTTTAAACTTCTAAAAAAAATATAAATTTTCGCTTTTTTTCTTTCTAAAAGCGAATAATGAATATTATAATTATTTAAAAGAGCCATTATATTAAAAAATCCAAACTTGTCAAAGCCTTTTAAAGTCACTCTATAAATTAAAATATATTTAAATTTTTTAAAATCAATTTTCATATATAAAACCCTTACAGGAAATAAATATGAAAATTTCGGTTTTTTTATGTCAAACGACTTAGAAAAATTTATCTCAGGCTGTTTTGTGATTATATTATTTTCATAACTAACCGGTCTTGAAATTTTAATATAAATAAGACTTAATATCACAAAAATAGTTACGGATAAAACAGCGACTATATATTTCATTCACTAAGTTTTATTCTGTCCCCGTTTATTTCCGTAACTCTTCCTCTAAACGAATCACCTATTTCATAGTCGTTTTTATAATCATCTTTTCTGACTAGCGCTTCAACATCACCCAAATCTACAAACATTCCAAAATCGGTAATATATTTTACCGTTCCTTCAACTTCATCACCAATATTATTGTTTTTTACAAAAACATCATAAGGATTAGGCATTGCATCTTTTCTTGAAACTATAACTTTATTTTCATCTTCATTAATAGTAATTACTTTAAATTCAACCTTGTCCCCTATTTCAAACACTTCATTCGTTTTTTCACCTTTTTTAAATGAAACAAATTTGTTAGGAAGCAATACGCTAATTCCGTCTATTTCAACAAAAGCACCTACATTTATAAATTTCGTAACAATACCTTCTAAAACATCTCCCGCTTTATATTTTTTGGCAAAAATTGAAGCCGGTTTTGTTAAAAGATTTTTTCTTGTTACTCTTAATTTTTCATCCTCAGGATTAATATCAACAATTTCAACTTCAATCTCCTGACCTAAACTTAAATCGTTAATACCATCCCAGTTTATTTCACTGATATGTAAAAATCCTTCTACCCCGTTTCCTATATCAACAAAAGCACCGTAATCGGTAATATGTGAAACAGTGGCTCTTATCTGGTCACCTATATTCAAACTTTTTACTTCATCCCAAGGGTTTGGAAGCGTTCTTTTAATAGAAAAAACCCTTCTGTCAGGGTCTATTAATATAGCTTCTATTTCATCGCCTTCTTCAAAATATTTCCTATGGTCTATTTTTTTGTAAAAAATCTCATCTTTTGGAATAAATCCGCTTATTCCGTCTATATCCACAACCAAACCGTTAGGTTTTATTTTTGTCACAACGGCTTTTACAATTTCTCCATCCATTGAAACTATTTTCTCTTTTACATCATTGAGATATGCTTTTCTGTCCACTACAATAGAATTTTGTTTAAATTCTTTAACTTTAGCTTTTATTTTTTTGCCTATTACGCTTTCATCTTCTTTAAGTCCGCTTAAACTTTTTGGCAAAAAAAATTCAACATCCCCGTTATGACCTACAAATCCACCTTTAATTAATTTTTCTATTTCAAATTCTACAACATCACCAATGTTTAAATTTTCTTTCATGTCAATTCCTTTATCTTAGAGATTATTTTTTCAACCAACCACTCCGGAGTAGATGCGCCTGCACTTATACCGCATAAATTTTTATTTAAAAACCACTCTTTTTTTAACTCATCTTCACTTTCAATCAAATAAGCCTCACAATTTGCTTTTGCAATATTAAAAAGCTGTTTTGTATTAGAAGAGTTTTTCCCGCCTACTATAATTACAATATCCGCTTCCCTGCTTAGTTCTCTTACAGCTTCTTGATTTTCAAAAGTCGCGTTACATATAGTATTAAAAACTCTTACTTCTTTATATCTTTTAATAAGATAATCTGTGATTTTTAAATAATCCTCTATTTTTCTTGTAGTTTGGGCAACTATTGCTATTTTTTCTTTTAAATGGATATTTTTTAACTCTTCAACATCCAAAACCACAAAAACCCTTTTATGAATACTATAACTCATAACCCCTTGAATTTCAGGATGATTTTTATCACCGAAAATCACAATATCATATCCTTGTTTACTCATCTCTTCCACAATTTCCTGAGGTTTTTTCACAAAAGGACAAGTTGCGTCAATAACTTCTATATTTTTATCCAAAAGTTTTTTGTATCTTTCTTTTGAAATACCGTGAGTTCTTACAATTACCCTTTTAATGCGTTCATCAATTTCATCAATGGAATTTACATATTTTACATTATATTCTTTAAGTAACCTATTAATTTCCAAAGGATTATGAATCAAGGGTCCTAAAGTTACTGCATTTTTAGAATCTTGGGCAAGCTCAACAGCCCTTTTAACTCCAAAACAAAAGCCGTAACTTTTAGCTTTTTTAATTTCCATTTTCAATCCTATATTCGGCTACTTTATTAAAAAGCTCAAAAAATCCCGGAAAAGATGTATGGATAGACTCGGCTTTTTCTATTTTCATTCCGTTTATTAGACCAAGAACAGCAAAACTCATAGCAATCCTATGGTCTCCATATGAATTAATATCAGCTTCTTTTACTTTTCCCCCTGTTATTTCATATCCGTCTTCAAGTTCTTTTGCTTCAATCCCACATTTTTTAAGATTTTCCACTACCGCTTTTATTCTGTCGGATTCTTTAACTCTAAGCTCTTTTGCATTTTTCACTATGCTTTTACCTTCAGCTACAGCCATTGCCATAGCAAGAGCCGGCAGTTCATCTATAAGCCATGGAATATTATTTTCAACCGTTATGGCTTTTAATTTATTTCCGGTTACAATAATATCACCTATCGGCTCATATTTATCTTCTTTTAAAATATATTCAACTTTTGCACCCATTTTTTCAAGCTGTTTAAAACTTTCGATTCTTGTAGGATTTAAAGTAAGATTTTTTAATACGGCTTTTGAATTGGTAATAGCAGCCGCAACCGCAAAGAAAAAAGCACTGCTTGGGTCATTCGGAACAGTTATTTTTAAAGGAGATAATTTCTTTTCAAGAGGAGTTATTTCTATTTTGCATTCTCCATTTTCCATTTTCCATTCTTTAATATCTGCTCCCATACCTTTTAACATTCTTTCCGTATGGTCACGGCTTAAAAATGGCTCTTCGTAAAAAGATGGCTTATCACAATGTAAAGCAGCTAAAATTAAAGAAGATTTAACCTGAGCCGAAGCTATTGGACTTTTGTAATTAAATGATTTTAGTTTACTTCCTCTAATAGCAATAGGAGCTAAATTTCCGTTTTCCCTGGCATCAATTTTTGCCCCTATTTCACTAAGAGGGGCAATAACCCTTTTCATAGGGCGGCGTCTAAGATACTCATCACCCGTTAAAACAAAAAAACCCTCATTTGAGGCTAAAAGCCCCATAAAAATTCTAATAGTAGTTCCCGAATTACCGCAATAAAGCACATCATCGGGCTCTTTTAATTTAACAGGGGCTTTAATTATTATTTCATCATTTTCTTCTTTTACCTCAGCTCCTAGTTTTTTGGCTATTTCAAGTGAATTTAGAGTATCTTCGGCTTTTAGATAATTTTTAATTCTATTTTCCCCATTTGTTAAAAGAGAGAAAATAGCACATCTGTGTGATATGGATTTATCTGCATCAACTTTAAATTCTTCGTTAAATCTTTTACCTTTTTTAACTTCAAGTATCATCTAAGCGTAATTCCTTTATCTTCTAAAACTTTTAAAATTTTCTCCATTATATCATTTATTTCATTTTCTTGTAAAGTTTTTTTTGCCTGTAATTTAAATCTTAGCGTAATTGAGTTTTTTTCTCCCAAATCAAAAACATCTATAGGATAAACTTCTTTAAGTTCATTGATTTTTAAAGATTTTATTGTATCTAAAATCTCTTTATAAGTTAAATCTTTATTAGCAACCAGACTTAAATCTCTTGTAACTTTTTGAAATTTGTTTATTTCTGTTGCCAGCTTTTTAATTTTAGGTATTTTATCAAAATCAATTTCTGCAAAATATGTATCGTCAATATCAAATTCTTTAGCAACTTTCGGATGAACTTTTGCAATTACCCCTATTTTTTTATCGTTTTGAATAATATCCGCACATTGATAAGGATGAGCTATTGGGTAAGTTCCTTCAATTAAACTGAATTCTCCTATCACCTGAGCCACTTTATCCACAATATCTTTAAATTCAACTCTAAAAGGCTTACCGTTATTAGCAGGATTTTCATAATCTCTAAATCCATTTATAACAAATGCTAACTTTTGAGTTTCATTTCTGTCTTTATCATAAACACTTCCGGCACTAAACAGATAAATTCTTTTATAATCATTAGCTCTATTATACTTCACATCATCTAAAAGCTGTAATAAAAGAGTGCTTCTTAAAGTATTCAACTCTTTTGCAATAGGATTTAATAAATCAACATTATCATCAATCACATCAAATCCGTATTTTTTAAGCCTGGCTTTATCTTCAAATACAAAATGAAGAGCCTCATAAAATCCTTGCGAAACGGCTTTTAATTTAATCTCATTTAAATAATTTATATCTTCAATAGTTTTATTAATTCTTATTTTTTCTTTAAATTCCAAAGCCTTACTTGGAATATTATCAATTCCGTAAATTCTTAAAATTTCTTCTGCAATATCCTGAATATTCTCAATATCATGTCTAAATAGAGGTATAGCCACTTTTAAGCTTCCATCGGAAATAGATTTGATTTCAAATCCCAATTTTTTTAATATTTCAACAATGGTTTTTTCATCTATATCAAATCCGATGATTTTTCTTATTTCATTTATGTTAATATTTATAACTTTTTTATCGCTTTCTATAGATAAATCAATATTTCCGCTATATGCCGGAAGTTTCATTTCATTAAGCAAATGATTTATTCCGAATTTTAAATCCGGTTCGCTTCCCCTGCTTGCCCTGAAAAAATAGTCATCTGTTTTTAAGCTGTTTAAAAACACCGCTTCATTAACATCTTTTGGAGAAATATAATTGGCATCAATTAAATATTTTCCGCTTTTTTCAACGCTTATTTCATTTCTTATACCGACAAAATATTTTCCAAAACATTTTACAACATCAACTCCGTTTTCATTATCAAGTTCAATATCGCAAATATTCATAGGAGTAATCAAAACCCCGGTTGATTGCATTGTATATTTGGCAAATTTTTCTATTTTTTTCTTAGCTTCAATATCCACTAAAGAGAGTCTGTAATCTATTTTTAAAGAAAGTTGCAAATCACCTTCTACAGCTTTTAATAAATGAGAAGATTTTTTATTTTCATGCTTATCCACATTTACAACTCTTCCGATTCCCTCTTGAAGTTCTTCATAATCGGATTCAAAAGATTTTAAATTTTTATTAAATCCTGCGCTAAGCTCTCTTGCAATACCGTAAACACTAAAACAATCCCCCCTATTAGCGGTAATTCCAAGTTCTATTACCTCGTCATTTAGGTATTTCCCCGCATATTCTCCGATTTTAAGCTCACCTAAAGAATTATCCATCACCATAATTCCATCATGAAAATCCGGAAGTCCGATTTCTCTTGCGGCACAAATCATTCCAAAACTCTCAATGCCTCTTAGTTTTGCCTTTTTGATTTTGAAATTTCCCGGCAAAACAGCTCCGATTAAAGCCACAGCAACAAACTGCCCCGCCGCTACATTTTTAGCCCCGCATACAATTTGAAGCTCTTCATCTCCCGCATTTACACGGCAAACATTAAGTTTATCTGCATCAGGATGTTTATGGCATTCAAGAACTTCACCTATCACCACATTTTTAGGAACTTCTATTTTTTCATAGCCTTCAACTTCCTGCCCTATTTTATTTAAGGTTTTAATAATTTCTTCACTGCTTATATTGCTTAAATCGATAAACTCTTCAAGCCATTTTCTTGTTACTTTCATTTAAACTGCTCCATAAGTCTGATATCTCCTTCATACATACTTCTAAGGTCGTTAATTCTGTTTAAAAGCATTGCAAATCTTTCAACTCCCAAGCCAAACGCATATCCGCTCACATCTTCATATCCGACAGCCTTAAATACATTAGGGTCAACAACCCCGCATCCAAGCACTTCCAGCCATCCTGTGTGAGAGCATACCCTGCATCCTTCACCTTTACAAAATATACAGCTTATATCAACTTCGGCACTAGGCTCCGTAAAAGGAAAAAATGAAGGTCTGAATCTAACTTCCACATCTCCGAACATATGCACTAAAAAGCTCTCAAGTATAAATTTAAGATTTGCAAAACTGACTTTCCCTTTTTCATCAACCACAAGCCCTTCTACCTGATGGAACATAGGTGTATGAGTTAAATCATAATCTCTTCTGAAAACAGCCCCCGGACTTATCATTCTAATAGGAGGTTTTTTACTAAGCATTGTTCTGATTTGAACAGGAGATGTATGTGTTCTAAGAAGGCTTCCGTCTTTAAAATAAAAAGTATCTTGCATATCTCTTGCCGGATGATATTTCGGAAGATTTAGTGCTTCAAAATTATGAAAATCATCTTCAATCAAAGGTCCGCTTTCAACTG
>JALVWY010000063.1 GCA_027023105.1 Campylobacterales bacterium
TTTACATTTAAATAATCAAACTCTAATCCAAAAAACAAAATGGCAAAAAGTTTCAAATCTAAATCAATTACAAAATATTATTAAAAACAATAAAGATATAATAGTTGATTTTAGTGCAAAATGGTGCGTTGCCTGCAGGGAGCTTGATGAAAATACATTTTCAAACCCCCAAATAAAACAGATTCTAAAAAATTATAAACTGATAAGAATTGATATTACAAATCCTAACCAAAATTTAAAAGAAATAATAAAAAAATATAAAATCATAGGACCGCCTGTTATTTTAATTTTTAGAAATGGAAAATTAATTTCAAAAATAACAGGCTATAAATCTCCTAAGAAATTTAAAAAATTACTTAGTGAAAATTATTAAAATTTTTTCTTTTGTCATTTTTTTGTTAAAATTCAAATTAAAAAAGGACCCAGATGAATATTATTACGGGCAAAATATGGAAATTCGGAGATAATATAGATACGGATTTAATTATTCCGGCAAGATATCTTAACACATCAGACCCTCATGAACTTGCCAAGCATGTAATGGAAGATGCAGACCCGGAATTTGCAAAAAAAATGCAACCGGGAGATATTATTGTCGCAGGATATAATTTTGGAAGCGGAAGCAGCAGAGAGCATGCTCCAATCGCTTTGAAAGCAGCAGGCGTATCTGCTGTAATTGCGAAAAGTTTTGCCAGAATTTTTTATAGAAACAGCTTTAATATGGGGCTTCCTATTTTTGAACTTTTAAATACGGATGAATTTAGGGAAGGAGATTTAGTAAAAATTGACCTTGATAAAGGACTTGTTACAAATATAGATACAAAAAAAGAGTATAAGTTTGCCCCGATTCCTCCGTTTATGCAAGAATTAATTGCAGCCGGAGGACTTATAAATTACGCAAAAGAGACACTAAAGGAAACTAATGAATAATTATAAAATTGCCGTTATAAAAGGTGATGGGATAGGACCTGAAATTGTTGATGAAGCAATTAAGGTTTTAGATGCCGTTGCAAGCAAAGAAAATTTTAATTTGGAATATAATGAATTTTTACTTGGAGGAAGCGCTGTTGATGTATTTGACAATCCGTGTCCCGATGAAACGATAAAAGGCTGTCTAAATGCAAATGCAGTGCTTTTTGGCTCTATCGGCGGAGAAAAATGGGATAATTTACCAAAAGAAAAAAGACCTGAGTTTGGTCTGCTTAAACTAAGAAAATCACTTGGACTTTTTGCTAATGTCCGTCCGGCTATTATTTTTGACGAGCTTCTTAATGCTTCAACACTAAAACCGGAAGTTATTAAAGGAGTTGATTTATCGGTTGTAAGAGAGCTTACAGGCGGAATATATTTCGGAGAACCTAGAGAAAAAACGGCTGATGTTGCTTTTAATACTATGATTTATACAAAAGAAGAGATTGAAAGAATAGCTGAAGTTGCATTTGAAGAAGCTATGAAAAGAAGAAAAAAAGTAACTTCTGTTGATAAAGCAAATGTTTTAGAAGTCAGTGAATTGTGGAGAGAAACCGTTGAAGAAGTTCATAAAAGATATCCTTTGGTTGAACTTGAGCATATGTATGTGGATAATGCGGCAATGCAGCTTGTCAGAAATCCAAAACAGTTTGATGTAATTCTTACAGGAAATATTTTCGGAGATATTTTAAGTGATGAAGCAAGTATGATTATAGGAAGTATCGGTCTTTTGCCAAGTGCAAGTATAGGCGGAAAAGTGGGGCTTTTTGAGCCGATTCACGGAAGTGCACCTGATATTGCGGGACAGGGAATCGCAAATCCTATTGCAACAATTTTAAGTGCTGCTATGATGCTTGATTACCTAGGTGAAACCAAAGCCGCACAAAGAATAAACACAGCTATTAAAAATGTTTTACAAGAAGGATACAGAACAAAAGATTTAGCCTCTTTTGATGCCAAAGAAGTTGTAACGACAGAAGAAATGGGAAGCTTAATAGCAGAACATGCCTCTAACTAAAACATACGCACAAATTTTGCAATCTCAAGGCTTCAAGCAAGAAGCCCTTGGGATTTACAAAAAACTTTTAAGACTGAATCCAAATGATGAAGAATTGAAAAAAAGTATCAAAAGACTTCAAGAAAGAAAAAAATTTGAAGGGGTAAATATTCTAAAATTAAAAGAATTTGACACAATAAATGAAAAAAACAGATTTGATTTTGAAAACTACTTAAAAGATTTTAAATGGATTTAAAAGAAACTATCTTAGAAACAATAGAAGAAATTGAGCAGGAAAAAATAGTAGAAGAAGTCACTCAAAAAAAAAGCGAATGTGACAGGGAATTTTTAGAACATCTAAAAGAAAGACTACTTATACTTTTTGACGGGCTTCAATCTCCTAATACCGATAATCTTGAAATTAAACTTGATGTTACTCTAAACTTTTTAGAATACCTTTTAGCTAAAATTGACGAAAAACTACAAAATAATTGACAATGGAAAATGGAAAATGGAAAATTAATAATAATTTAAATTTTTTAAAAAAAATTTTTGCTCCTTACACAAAAAGAGTTTATCTTGTCGGCGGATGCGTAAGAGATGAAATTTTAAATATTAAATCAAGCGATTTTGATGTGGAAGTTTATGATATAGCTCCAAATAAATTTGAAAAACTTATGCAAAAAATAGACGCAAAAGGGGTTGGAAAAAGTTTTTTTGTTTATAAATGGAAAAATTTTGATATCTCCCTTCCAAGGATAGAAACAAAAGTTTCAAAAGGTCACAGAGGTTTTGAAGTAAGTCTTACAAATGATGAAAAAGAGGCTAGCAAAAGACGGGATTTTACAATGAATGCTTTGATGAAAAATTTATATACGGGTGAAATTATTGATTTTTGGGGTGGGATAAAAGATATTAAAAATAAAATAATCCGCCATATTGATGATGAAAAATTTAAAGAAGATTCACTAAGAGTTCTAAGAGCTATGCAATTTGCCTCCCGTCTTAAATTCAAAGTTGCAAAAGAGA
>JALVWY010000064.1 GCA_027023105.1 Campylobacterales bacterium
GATAACAGACAAAAGTGCCATTGAAAGCTGGGTTCTTATCTGTTCTTGCTCTTCTGCCGGGAAAACATTTACGATTCTGTTTATTGTTTGAGCCGCTGAATTTGTATGAAGAGTTCCAAATACCAAATGCCCTGTTTCTGCTGCAGTAATTGCCGCTGCAATAGTCTCTTTATCTCTCATTTCCCCGATTAATATAACATCCGGGTCTTCCCTAAGAGCCGCACGAAGAGCATTCAAAAAGCCCTTTGTATCTCTTCCGACTTCCCTTTGGGAAATTAAACTTTTTTTATGATGATGGACAAACTCTATAGGGTCTTCAATGGTAATAATATGTTTTGGATATATTTCATTGATTTCGTTAATCATAGCCGCTAAAGTTGTAGATTTACCACTTCCAGTAGGTCCTGTTACTAAAACAAGCCCTTTTTCTCTTTTTATAAGTTCTTTAAAAATCATAGGAGAATTGAGCTCATCAAGAGACAAAGGTCTTTCTGGAATAATTCTAAATACCGCACCCAAATGTTCTCTTTCATAAAAATAATTAGCCCTAAATCTGCTCACTCCCGGTATTTCATAAGAAAAATCAAGTTCAAAATCCTCTTCAAATTTGGATTTTTGTTTTTCCGTAAGGATGGAATAACAAAGTTCAACCAAATTCTCATCCGTAAGCTTTGGAAGATTAAGAGGCTGCAATCTACCGTCAATCCTTAACATAGGCTCGGCATTTACATTAAGGTGCAAATCACTGGCTCCGTGTTGATGAATATTTTTAAGTAACTGTTCAAGTGTATAAGAAAGTGCCATAATAATCCTTATTCAATAATTTGAGGAACTATAAAATATCCGTCTTTTGCTTTTGGAGCATGAGTTAAAACATCTTTTATAATCTCTTTTTTAATCGGTTCATCTTCTCTTAGTGGAGTAGAATTTCCAAGGATTGAAAAAGAAGCATCAATATTTTCCGTATCAAGTTCATTTAACATATCCACAAACCCGACTATTTCTTCAAGCTCTTTTGCCATTTTTGTTTTGTCATCAATTTCTACCATAGATAATGTTTCAAGTCTGGTTACTAATTTTTCGTCTATTTTCATTGTCCGCCTTTTTTTATTATAATTTTAACAAAAAAGGAACAAATATGGAAATATTTACGGAAGCTCAAAAATATATTGTAGGAGGAGTAAATTCTCCGGTTAGGGCATTCAAAAGCGTCGGAGGAGAACCGCCGTTTATAAAAAAAGGAAAAGGCGCTTATATTTGGGATATTGATGACAATAAATATTTGGATTACATTCAAAGCTGGGGACCGTTAATTTTCGGACATTGCGACAAAGAAATAGAAGAAGCAATCATAAAAGCCGTAAAAGACGGTGTCAGTTTTGGAGCTCCTACTCCCCTTGAAGTGGAACTTGCAAAAGAAGTTTTAGAGCTTTTTCCTCATTTAGACTTAATAAGATTTGTAAATTCCGGAACAGAAGCTACAATGAGTGCAATAAGACTAGCCCGTGGCTACACCGGAAAAGATGATTTTATTAAATTTGAAGGATGTTATCACGGACATAGCGACGCTTTGCTTGTCAGTGCGGGAAGCGGAGCGGCAACATTCGGACATCCAAGCTCTCCGGGCGTTCCTGCCGATTTTACAAAACATACTCTTTTAGCAAAATATAATGACATAGAAAGTGTAAAAAAATGTTTTGAAAACGGAGATGTCGGATGTGTAATAATTGAACCGATTGCCGGAAATATGAGCTTAGTTCCGGCTGAGAAAGAATTTTTAAAAGAACTTAGAGAAATTTGTAACCATTACGGGGCTGTTTTGATTCTTGATGAAGTAATGAGCGGATTTAGGGCAAGTCTAAGAGGAAGTTTTGATATTTACGGGGTTGAGGCTGATATTGTAACTTTTGGTAAAGTAATTGGAGGGGGAATGCCTGTTGGTGCGTTTGCCGGTAAAAAAGAGATTATGGAAAAACTCTCTCCGGTAGGTCCTGTATATCAAGCAGGGACTCTAAGCGGAAACCCTGTTGCAATGGCAGCCGGTCTTGCTCAGATAAAAAAACTTAAATCAAATCCTGAAATTTATAAATCTTTAGAAGAAAAAGCAACAAAATTAATGCAAAATTTTGATGAAATTTCAAAAGAAAACGGTATTGATTTTCAATATAATGTAATGGGAAGTATGTTTGGATTTTTCTTTAATTCCATTAAACCTAAAAATTTTGATGATGTGAATAAATCAGATACTTTAAGATATGCTAAATTCCATAACAAAATGCTAAATGAAGGATTTTATTTTGCACCAAGCGCATATGAAACCGGTTTTATATGCACTCCTATGAGCAATAAAGATATTGAAAACACAATAAACAGTTATAAAAACATAGCAAAAGAGATTTAATGGATAACAGCGAATTTGCCAAAGGCAAAGGAAAAATAGGAAAAACCGTTGAAGGGGCTGAGAAACTCTCTTTAGGTATTTCCATTGTTGTGGCTATTTTAATGGGAATTGGAATCGGGATATGGCTTAATAAAACTTTTCATCATATATGGCTTTTGTGGCTTGGAGTTATTTGGGGAGTGGCAGCTGCGGGAATGAATATAATGATAGCTTATAAAAAGCTTAAAAAAGAACTTGATGAAGTAAAAAACGACCCGAAATATAAAAATTACAAAATAAAAAAAGAAGAGGATGATTTGCTGGATAAATTTGAGTGATTTTATCCAGCTCCTTTTGCAGCATTTGCCAAATCCCACATAGGTAAGAAAATACCAAGCGCCAATAACAATACAAGTCCTCCTATAATACTCAACATAATAGGCTCAATTGAAGCTTGCATATTGTCAATAACATTTTGAAATCTGTCTTCATAATAAGAAGCCGCATTTTTAAGCATCGTGTCAAGTTCCCCTGATTCTTCTCCTGCACTAATCATTCTAAGAGCAAT
>JALVWY010000065.1 GCA_027023105.1 Campylobacterales bacterium
TTAATCAACGATTATACCGCTGTCTCTTGTATCAAGATACCATTTTGGAAGGGTATCAGTCCATTTTCTCATTTCAGGGAAGAATGATTTAATATTATCATAAACCATTGCGAAATCTTTTGATTTGGCTGAATATTCTTGAAGAATAGAAATAATAGCTTTTTTAGCAGCTTTTTTAACATCATCAGGGAAATTACCAAGCACAACATCATATTTTCCATTAAGCAGCTCTTGAAGTTTAACGGCATTTTGATATTGAAACTGAGAAAAGATTCTTGCGTGCATTTCTTTTGTAGCCGCTTCAATAATAGCTTGATGTTCTTTTGCAAGACTTGAAAATTTTCTTTTATTGAATGTCATTTCCAAAATACTTCCAGGTTCATGCCATCCTGTATAATAATATTTTGCAACTTTTTCAAATCCCATAATCAAATCAAGGCTCGGTCCCACCCATTCGGTAGCGTCAATTACACCTCTTTCAAGTGCGGTATAAATTTCACCTCCCGGAATATTTACAGGTTTTACTCCGATTCTTGCCATCATCTCACCGCCAAGACCCGGAATTCTCATTTTAAGACCCTTCATATCCGCTAAGCTTTTAATAGGTTTTCTAAACCATCCACCCATTTGATTTCCGGTATTTCCGCCTTTGAATGGAATCAGATTGTATCTTGCATATAATTTTCTCCATAAATCCATTCCGCCTGCAAAATCAAACCAAGGCTCAAGCTCATCAGCAACCATTCCAAAAGGAAATGAACTAAACAAGGCAAAAGCCATATTTTTACCTTTCCAATAATAAGGACCTGAATGAAATCCGTCAATTAATCCTTTTGAACACGCATCAAAAACCTGAAGGGCCGGCACTAATTCATTTGCTCCGTAAATATGAATTTTCAGACTTCCGCCACTTAGCTCTTCAACTCTTTTTGCAAACCATAAAGCACCTTCACCCATAATAGGCAAAGTTTTTGGCCAAGAAAGACACACTTTTAATCTTTTTGTGCTTCTTGCGTAAAGATTTGTAGTAAAAGCAGCTGTTGCAACACCACCTACGGCTGCACTTTTAAGAAATTTTCTTCTATCCATTTGCTCTCCTTTTTTGAAATAATAACATAAATTTAATAAATGTTTAATAAAAAACAGCTATTACCGCGTAACTCAAAAACAGCATCAAATGACTAAGTCCTTCTAAATAATTTGTTTCCCCATCTTCTGTTGTTTTCCAAACAAGTAAAATAGTAAGAAGCAAAGCTCCAACTTGAAGAGGAGAGAAATCAAGTGTCAGTTTAATTCCGACAATTAAAGATAAAAATATCAAAATAGGAACCGTCAAAAGAATTGAAACGGTGCTTGCCCCCATTGCAATATTAATAACCCTCTGCATTTCATCGTTTTTAGCAGCTCTTATTGCGGTAAAAAGCTCAGGGGCAACTGTTACAAAAGCTATTAAAATCCCTACAAATCCGGCAGTCAAACCAAAACTTTTAAACACCATAACTCCGTCATCTGCAAAAATTTCAGATAAAATACCTATTAAAACAAGCAAAAAAAGCAAAAAGAAAATTAAAAATTTACTGTTTTTTTTATCAAAATAGTAATGCTCGTCTTCATCCTCTTTTTGGTATTTTTTAACTCTGCTTCTTTTTTTGAATTTAAAAAAATGAACATGCGTTCCCGTTTGGAATTTGAAAATAAAAAAATAATAAATAAAAAGTAAAACCGCAATAATTATACTTGCCTTATAAAGAGCTGCCTGGCTTGAATGAAGTGAAATAGTCGTAGGGACCAAAAGCATAGCCGCCGCTACAAAAAGAACCGTTGTATAACTAGCGGAAGTATCTTCATTATGCTCTTGTTCTTTAAAATTAAGTCCGCCTAAAAAGACGGCAAGCCCTAAAAGTGCGTTTAAATCAACCAAGACCGTGGCAACAATACCGTTTTTTACCGTATCTATAACTTCGGGGTGATGCCTTGCTTCTAAAACAACCATAAAAAGAATTAAAATCTCAACTAAAACGGCACTAAATGTTAAAACCAGACTTCCAAAAGGTTCTCCAAATCTTTCTGCTAAAATTTCGGCGATTTCTGCAATAGTAACAGCCAAAGCGCCAATTCCGACAGCGGCAAAAACAGTAGCTAACAAAGCCAAATCATAATAATGAAAAAAAACAGCAAAAACCAAAGAAAACGACCCTACAAAAATATCCCAATAATCAACAAAAATCTCTTTAAAATCAATCCGCTGTCCGCTCAATCTAACTCCCTTAAAAAATGATTTGCTTTTTTAATTAAATAAATATCTGCATAATCTTTAAAAAAATCATATGCTTTTTTTAAAGCGATAATTTTATCATATTCTCCCAAAAAAACCTCTATTTTTATATCTTTAATTTTTTCTATTGTTTCCCAATCAAACGAAAATAACTTGTATAAATCAACTTCATTGCAATTACCTAATCGTAAATTATCATCAATTATCCACTCTCCGTTTTCCATTTTCCATTTATCAATTCCAGCCTTTTTTAAAAAATTTTTAATATATAAATTTTTATCCTTTTTAAAGGCTTTCAAATTCAAATCAATTATTTTTTGATTATAATCAAAAAAAGCTGGAGAAATAAGCTGTAATTTATCCACTCTTTTTTTTGAATTCAAAACATAATCCAAAGCTTTTTGAGCCCCGTAGCTAAAGCCGCTCACTACAAACTCTTTTTCTTCCAAAAATTCTTTAAATAAATCCTTTTCTTCACACAGACAAAAACCGTTAAAATATTTCACTTTTTAGCTCTTGCATATCGTGTTTATAAATAACTTCATCTTTTAACATTTTTTCATAAACTTTTTCTATTAACATTTTATTACTTGAATAAAGTGTTTTTGTTTCATTTAAAGCATATTCCAAAACTTTTGCA
>JALVWY010000066.1 GCA_027023105.1 Campylobacterales bacterium
TTTTAAACGATTTACTTAAAATAAAATCTCATCTCTCAAAAAAAGACCAAAAACAGATAAATAAAATAACTATTCAACCTTTTAAAAAAATTTTTGATTTAAATTAAATTTCACTATATTAAAAAAGCCAAATAAAATCAGGCTTTTTTAACAGCTTCTTTGGCATTTATAAGCATTTTCCACAAAAGCCATAATAACTTTATTCGGAGATTTCAGTTTATTTGTAAATTCCGGATGGAATTGAACTGCAACAAACCAAGGATGTTCTTTAATTTCAACCGCTTCAATAAGCCCTTCTTCACTTTTTCCGCTTACAATCATACCTTTTTCTTCAAGAGCTTTTTCGTAAGCTCCGTTTACTTCGTATCTGTGACGGTGTCTTTCTATTACTTTATCGGTTTTGTATGCTTCAAAAAGTTTTGTGTCAGGTTTTACAAGACACTCATACCCACCAAGTCTCATAGTTCCGCCAAGCGGAGATTTATGGGTTCTAAGCTGTTTTTGTCCGCTTGCATCGATAAATTCATCAATCAAATATACAACCGGCTCACTGGTATCAGGGTCAAATTCTTGAGAAGAGGCATATTTAAGACCTAAAACATTTCTGGCAAATTCAATTACCGCAAGCTGCATTCCAAGGCAGATTCCAAGATAAGGAATTTTATTTTTTCTTGCATATTCAATAGCTTTTAATTTTCCTTCAACTCCTCTTTCTCCAAATCCTCCTGCAACCAAAATCCCGCTAACTTCATTGAAAAATTCATCAAGATTATCATTTTTTTCAAGTTCTTCCGAATCTATCCATTCAATATTTACTTTCATATCTAAGTGAGCACCGCTGTGAATAAGCGCTTCTATTAATGATTTATAGCTTTCTTTTAGTTTTAGATATTTTCCTACAAATGCAATTTTTACTTCTTTTTGAGGAGAAATTATTTTTTTAACCAAATAGTTCCATTCACTCATATCCGGATGTAAATCACCCAAATCAAGCTGTCTTGAAATAGGCTCTAAAATATTCTGATTTAAAAAATTAAGCGGAACCTGATAAACGGTAGGAGCATCAACCGCTTCTATTACGCTGTCTTTTTCCACATCACAAGAAACCGCAAGTTTTTCTTTTAGGGATTTTGGAAGAGGCTTTTCTGTTCTTGCTACAATCAGATGAGGCGTAATACCTATTCTTCTAAGCTCCTGAACGCTGTGTTGAGTCGGTTTTGTTTTAAGCTCTCCCGCGGCTTTAATATACGGAATAAGCGTTACATGAACAAACATTGCATTGTTTCTTCCGACTTCGTGTTTTAACTGTCTGACTGCTTCTAAAAACGGAAGCCCTTCAATATCTCCTATAGTTCCGCCAAGTTCAACCACCACAATATCATTTTCATCTCCGACTTCTTTTATTCTTTTTTTAATTTCATCTGTTATATGCGGGATTATTTGAACTGTTTTTCCAAGATAATCTCCTTTTCTTTCTTTCTCAATTACACTTAAATATATCTGACCTGTTGTAAAATTGTTTTTTTTACCTAAATTTCTATTTAAAAATCTTTCATAATTCCCCACATCCAAATCCGTCTCGGCTCCGTCTTCCGTTACAAAAACTTCCCCGTGCTCAAACGGGCTCATAGTCCCCGGGTCAACATTTAAATAAGGGTCAATTTTCAGCATACTTACTTTAAAACCGCTGTGTTGAAGCAAAGCAGCTATTGATGAAGATGTAATTCCTTTACCAAGTGAACTTAACACTCCTCCCGTTACAAAAATATATTTAGCCATAAACCGCCTTTTTTATTGAAATTATATCATTTTATGTTATAATTCCAATCTAAATTTAAACGAAAGGTGGTGAGAGCAGTGCCAGGAATCGTAGTTCATCCGGGAGAAGATTTCGAATCTGCTTACAGAAAGTTCAAAAGACAAGTTGACAGAAACTTAATCGTAGTAGAACTTAGAAAAAGAAGATTTTACGAACCAAAAACAGAAATTCGTAAAAAAGAAAAAATCGCAACTCGTAAAAAAATCCTTAGAAAACTTTGGATGCTTAGAAGATACGAAAGCAGATTATAATATCTGCTTTTTTTCTAACAATTCTTAAACTCAACCCTTGGTAAAATTTCCAAATCTTTATAATCTGTAAATCTTTTTTTGTTATAAAGCAAAGTTGCAGCTCTTGCTATCATTGCGGCGTTATCGCTTGTATATTTAAACTCAGGATAATATAAATTAAAATTGAATTTTTTAGTCAGAATTTCAAATTCGCTTCTTAACTTTTTATTTGCACTAGCCCCGCCTACTATTGCAAAATTTTTCGGATGATATTTTTTTATTGCTCTTTTACTCATAAAGACCAAATGCTCAATAGCTTTTGACTGAAATGAAGCTGCTATATCTTCTTTTTTGTATTTATTCTCTTCAATAATAAGTCTAACGGCATTTTTAAGCCCTGAATAGCTGAATTTTATATCTGATGAATTTCTAAGAGGCAAAGGAAGAGAAATAAAATCCTCTCCGTTTTTAGCCAGATTTTCAATCTCGGGACCTCCAGGGTAATGTAGACCAAGCATTTTTGCACATTTATCAAAACTCTCCCCAAAGCTGTCATCAAGAGTAGAACCTATTTCACAAATATCATCAATTCCCCTAAATTGCAAAATTTTGGTATGTCCCCCGCTTACCAGTAAAATCATCATAGGTTTAATCTCTTCTTTGTCAATAAAAAGCGAATAAATATGACCTATTAAATGATTTACGGCAATTATAGGAATATTTAAAGCAATACTTAAAGCCTTTGCCATCATTACAC
>JALVWY010000067.1 GCA_027023105.1 Campylobacterales bacterium
CTTTTTTAATATAGTGAAATTTAATTTAAATCAAAAATTTTTTTAAAAGGTTGAATAGTTATTTTATTTATCTGTTTTTGGTCTTTTTTTGAGAGATGAGATTTTATTTTAAGTAAATCGTTTAAAACTTTTTTTGCTGCTTCTTTTTGTGTGTAATTTTTAATAGGAATTTTATTGTTTTTTATAAATTTTAAAACTTTTAATCTATGGTATTTTGCTAAAAGCTCAAAAGTTTCAAATTGAATAGGCTTTTTTAGGTTTATCAAATACTCAATAATGTTGGCTTTTGTGTCGTAATAAATTGCAAACTGAATTAAATTTATATCATCTGTTAAATTAATATTAACATTAGCTCCGTTTTTGACAAGAGTTTTTACTAAGTTTAAATTGTTTTTTAAAACAGCCAAATAAATAGGGGTAATATTTTTTAATAAGCCGCCTTCATTTAATTTATAAATTCTGTCCCATTTTTTATATTTTTCCAAATGAAAAGGTTTATTCTTTAAAATATCATAATGAATTTCATTCCATCCGCTCATATAACCGCCGTTTTTTAGCATAATTCGGACAATTTTTTTATCTTTGTATTTTCCTAAAAGCGCTTCTAAAAACGGGGTTGTATAATCATCGGTAACCGCAGTCCATCCGGTATAATCTAAAACATCGTCTTTATAGACTACAAAATTCCATCCGGGTTTTTTTGTGAGTTCTTCTATTTTTTTATAGTTTTTTGTTTTTATGAATTTAAATATTTCATATGAATTATTAGTGATTTGTTTTTTATCAACAGCTCTGTAAGGATTAGAAACGGAAGTTAGATTATATTTTTGATAAATCTTTTTAAAACACTCTCTTTTTCTTATATCTAAAAATGTTTTTGGTTTGTATGTTACGCGGTAATATAAAATATTCTGGTATTTTTTTATCATATATTTGGCTATATTGCAATATTTGCTGTCTTTTTGCAAAACATAAAAATAGTGATGGGGATAGTCTAAAAAGAAAGGTTTTTTTAAAACTTGAGGATGTGAATTTATAAATTTTTTTGCTTTGTCAAACTGATTCATCCCTATATAAAAAAATAATTTTCCTTTATTATCTAAAAGTTTTTCAAAAAGTTTATATTCAAAGTTGTTTTTGACTCTTCCTTCTCTGGCGGTAATAAGAAATGTTATTTCATTCGGATAAGCCCCTTTTAGTTCAAATTTAGCCCCGTTTTGTTTTAGGATATCAATAATTTTTAGTGCTGAGGCTCTAAGATAGTCATATAATTTTAAATTTAGCTCAATCTCTTTTTTTGATAATTTATCGTCTTTTAGCATTTTGATAACTTTTTCTTTTGGATAAAGTATCCAGTCGTATTCTTGTGAAATTCCTTGTAAAACAAATCTTAGAGTATTCATATTTCTGTTTGACAGATGATTGGGGTTTATGATGGGAATGAGCAGTTTAACGGCTTTTTTATTTAGAAAAAATGCCGAAAAATCAAGAACGGTGTTTCAGTGCTCGTCTGTTTTGTTAAAATCAAAACCGTTTTTTATGGCAAGTTTTAATATATCCATTCTATCTTGTTTGATTGCATATTCTAAAAAATACAAATCACTGTTTTTTATTTTTTTTGAAATTGCAACACTGTTGTTTGTATCTAAAATTTTCTTAGCTTCGTTTATGTCAAATCCAAATAGCCAAACCGCTAAGAAAAAGAAAATAAAAATTCTCATTTTTTGCCTTTATCTATTTTAGATATAATTTTATCAAAAAGGCGGTAGTTGCAAATTTTAAACAAAGAAAAAATAAAAAAAATACTATCATCCCGTATAGAAGAAATTTCTTCTATGCAAATTCCCCATTTTTCTTTACTCAGCGATATTGAAAAATCTGCTAAAAGAATCGTAAAAGCTATTGAAAATAACGAAAGAATAGTAATTTTGGGCGATTATGATGTTGACGGGGTCAGCAGCTCTGCGATAATGTATCTTTTTTTAAAAAAGATATATAAAAATTTTGAAATTGTAATTCCAAATAGATTTATTCACGGATACGGGCTTAATGCTAAAATTTTAGAAGAGATAAGAGCCGATTTAATAATAACGGTTGATAACGGAATTACAGCTTTTGAAGCGGCTGAAATTTGTAAAGAAAGAGGAATTGATTTGATTATCACAGACCATCACACCCCTAAGAAAATGGAAAATGTAAAATGTAAAATGGAAAATGAAAAAAATAATTCTCCATTCTCCATTTTCAATTCTCAATTTATACTACCTAATGCCTATGCCGTAATTAATCCGAAAACTTCACCTCATTTTCCTTTTAAAGAAATATGCGGGGCTGAGGTTGCGTGGTATTTGTGTGCGGCTATTAAAAGTGAAATGAAATTAAATATAGATTTAAGAGAATTTTTAGATATTTTGGTTTTGGCAATAATTGCCGATGTTATGCCTTTAAATCATCTAAACAGAACGCTTGTAAATATGGGACTTAAAAGACTTAATGCCTCTAAAAGGGCTTTTAGCAGGGTTTTAAAAAGATATTTTAGCAATATAAAATCAACTAATATTGCTTTTGGAATTGCCCCAAGGCTTAATGCCGCGGGTAGAATGGAGAGTGCAAGGGTTGCATTTGAATTTTTGATTAGTAACGATGAAAATGAAGCATTGGAATTATATTTAGAACTTGACAGACTTAATAATTTAAGAAAAGAGACAGAGAGTGAAATTTTAGAGAGTGTGGAAATTACAGATGATGATTTTATTTTGGTAAAAGGGGATTTTCACGAAGGGGTTATCGGAATAATTGCCAGCAGACTTGTTCATAAATACAATAAACCGGCTATTGTTTTTAGTGAAAAAGAAAATCTTAAAGGAAGCGGCAGGAGTCTTGGAAATATTGATATTTTTTCTTTGATTAGCGAGTGTGAGGATTTGCTTGAAGGATTCGGCGGGCATAAAATGGCGTGCGGTCTTAGTATAAAAAAAGAAAACTTTTATTTTTTTCAAAAAAAACTTAATGAAAAAATAAAAAAATACAATAAAGACGACTTTTTTATAGAAGATTTTGTATTAGGGGAGCTTAAGTTTAGTGAAATTGATTTGGAACTTTTAGATATTTTAAACGATTATGAGCCTTACGGAGAAGGAAATCCAAAACCCAAATTTATAACCAAAGCAAAAATAGAAAATGTAAGAAATTTAAAAGACAATCACTATAAACTTATTCTCTCTCAAGACGATATTTTTTTACCTGCCGTTATTTTCAGGTATGACGGCGAATTTGATGAAGAGATAAAATTTAAATTCAGTGTGGAAGAAAATAATTATAGAGGTCGGGAAGTCCAACTGATAATAGAGGAGATAATATGAGAGAACATCCTATATTTAAGACTTTAAATAATGAAGAATATGAAAAGGCATTGGGGTTTTTTGAAGTTAAAGAATATAAAAAAGACGAATTTATATCAAAAGAGGGTGAATATTCTTCAAAAGCGTTTATTTTGCTTGAGGGCGAAGTGGAAATTTATAAAACATCAATTTATAATGATGATTATGTTGTAACGAATGTAAAAGGCGGAGGAGATGAATTTTTTGGAGAGATTAATTTAATAGACAGAGGTCTTGTGACTTCAACGATAAGAGCTCTTAGTGATGTAAAAACACTTGAAATTGAGCATAACTCTTTTATTACTTTGATGGATAATTTTCCTGAAATAGGCACTAAAATGCTTTGGATGATAAGTCTTAACCTTTCAAAACATTTAAGAAAAGCGGATAATGAAATTTTGACACTTTTTAATGCCTTGGTAGAAGTTGTGGAGAATGATTGAAAAAGAAGTGGGAAAATGGGAAAAAGTAAAAACAAAAGATGATACTTTTACTTTAAAGAGTTTAGAATATAACGAGTGTTATCATTCAAGCGAGGGGGCTTTGAAAGAAACTTATTATAAACATGTCGGAGTGGCGGTTGATTTAATGAAAGATATTGAAGATGAAGAAATTAGAATCTTGGATATCTGCTTCGGGCTTGGGTATAACACTTTTGTGAGCGTTTTAAACAGACCTAAAAATAAAAAGCTAAAAATTTTCTCTCCCGAGCTTGATTTGGAGCTTATAAAATCTCTTAAAAATTTTAAATATCCAAAAGAATTTAATGAAATAAGTCATATAATCAAAAAAGTAAGTGAGAATTTGTATTATAAAGACGATTTTGTAGAAATAGAAATTAAAAACACCGATGCAAGAGATTATGTAAAAACTTTAAATAATATTCATTTTATCTATCAAGACGCTTTTTCCCCAAAGGTAAACCGGGAACTTTGGACAATAGAATATTTTAGGGATTTGAAAAATATATTAAATAAAAACGGAGCCATTACAACATATAGCGTTGCAACGCCTGTTAGGTGCGCATTGTATAAACTAGGATTTAAACTTTTTACACATAAATCTGATATAATAAGAAAAGGCACTATTGCCGCCTTGAAAGATATAGATTATCCGAAAGTTGATTTTGAAGAGAAATTAAAACGGGTGGAATGTAAGGTGTATGAAGATGAAAATTGACCTAATATGAGTGGGAATTTGGTCCTATTTTGTAGAAAAAAAATTTTTTTGTTAAATTTATAAGGTATAAAAGCATAATTTTTAGGAGATAAATAAATGAATCATTCGGCACATAACAAAATAGTAAATTTTATATGGTCAATCGCAGATGATTGCCTAAGAGATGTATATGTCAGAGGTAAATATAGAGATGTTATTTTGCCTATGTTTGTGTTAAGAAGACTTGATGCTTTACTTGAGTCTACAAAAGAGGCGGTATTAGAAGAGCTGAGATTTCAAAAAGAAGAATTAGGTGTAACGGATATTGCCGATATGGATATGGGGCTAAGAGATGCAAGTGGCTATGTATTTTACAATACAAGTAAATGGACACTCCAAAAACTTTATAATACGGCTACAAATTCATCACAAATGCTTGAATCAAACTTCATAGAATATTTAAACGGTTTTAGTCCAAATGTTGGGGAGATTATTGAAAAATTTGAGCTGAAATCCAAAATATCTCATATGGTAAAAAAAGATGTTTTGCTTGATGTATTAGAAAAATTTACTTCTCCTTATATTAATCTTACAAATAAAGAAGCAATAGACCCGGATGGTAAAAAACTTCCTCCTCTTACTAATCTTGGTATGGGATATGTATTTGAAGAGCTGATAAGAAAATTTAACGAAGAGAATAATGAAGAAGCAGGAGAACATTTTACTCCAAGAGAAGTTATAAGTTTAATGACTCATATTATATTTAAACCTATAAAAGATAAACTTCCTCCGATTATAACTATTTATGACCCTGCTTGTGGGACAGGAGGTATGCTTACTGAATCTCAAAACTTTATAAAAGATAAGAATGGTGAGATAAAAGCCAAGAGTGATGTATATCTTTATGGAAAAGAAATAAATGACGAAACTTATGCTATTTGTAAATCAGATATGATGATAAAAGGAAACAACCCTGAAAATATCAAAAACGGCTCAACTTTAGAAACAGATGAATTTGCCGGAATGAAATTTGATTTTATGCTTTCAAATCCACCTTATGGTAAATCTTGGGCAACAGATTTAAAATATATCAAAGATGGCAAGGAAATTATTGACCCGAGATTTATAGTAAGGCTTAAAGATTATTGGGGTAATGAAAGTGATGTGGAAGCTACTCCAAGAAGTAGTGACGGGCAGTTGCTGTTTTTAATGGAGATGGTAAATAAACTAAAACCTACATCTTCATCCGCTATTGGAAGTCGCATAGCATCGGTGCATAACGGTAGTAGTCTTTTTACCGGAGATGCCGGTGGCGGAGAGAGTAATATCAGAAGATATATAATAGAAAACGATTTATTAGATTGTATTATTCAGCTACCAAACAATCTGTTTTATAATACTGGTATCACTACTTATATTTGGCTACTTTCAAACAATAAACCAGATAACAGAAAAGGAAAAGTTCAGCTCATAGATGCAAATAATTTATACACAAAACTAAGAAAAAATTTAGGAAGTAAAAATTGTGAATTAGAACAAAAACACATAGAAAAGATTTTAGAAATTTATGAAAAATTTGAAGAAATAGAAGAAGAATTAGATGGTAAAAAAATAGCTTCTAAGATATTTGATAATAGTGACTTTGGATATTACAAAGTTCAAATTGAAAGACCAAAAAGATTAAAATCTTGTTTAAAAGATGAGTTGATAGAAAAACTTAGATTCGATAAAAACATAGAAGAACCGATGAAATGGTGCTATGAAAATTTCAAAGATGAATGCTATACAAATATAACCAAATACAAAAAAGAGATAGAAGAATATATAAATAAACAAGATTTAAATCTAAATACAAAACAAAAAAGACTTCTTCTCTCACAAACTACTTGGACAAAACACAAAAAACTTATAGATACTGCCTATTTGTTAAAAGAAAAAATCGGCACAAATGAGTATGATGATTTTAATGTTTTTAAAAAAGAGATTGAAAAAGTTTTAAAAACAGAAAAAATCAAACTCAATGCAAGTGAAAAAAATGCCATTTTAAATTCTATAAGCCGGTATGATGAAAATGCAAAAAAAGTTATAAAAAAGGTGCATAAACTAAGTGGTGAGAAGTTAGAAAAACTACTTGAACATTTAGGATGCAAAGAAGAAGAACTTGAAAATTTCGGTTACTATAAAACAGATAATGAGAGTGAATATATAGAATATGAAAGCGATACGAGCCTAAGAGATAGCGAAAATATTCCATTAAAAGAAAACATACAAAGCTACTTTTTAAAAGAGGTAAAACCTTATGTCAAGGAAGCTTGGATAAACCTTGATAGCATAAAAACAGGATATGAAATAAGTTTTAATAAATATTTTTATAAACATAAGCCGTTAAGAAGTTTAGAAGAGGTAACAGCAGATATTTTAGAACTTGAAAAGAAAAGCGATGGGCTTATAAAAGAGATATTGGGGCTTAATGATGAGTAAATGGCAAAAATATCCGGCTTATAAAGATAGCGGGATTGAATGGTTGGGGGAGATTCCGGAGGAGTGGGAAGTTAGCAGATTGGGAGCATATTTTTTAGAGAGAAAACAAAAAGTTTCAGATAAAGATTATCAACCGCTTTCGGTAACAAAAAAAGGTGTTGTTCCTCAACTTGATACTGCAGCAAAAACAAACGATGGAGATAACCGAAAATTGGTTAGAGTAGGAGATTTTGTTATAAACAGTCGTTCTGATAGGAAAGGGTCAAGTGGTTTATCTACACTTGATGGTTCTGTTTCTTTTATAAATATTGTTTTGAAACCTCAAAATATCAATATAACATTTTGTAATTACCTATTAAAATCTAATAGTTTTGTAGAAGAATTTTATCGTAATGGGCATGGTATAGTTGCTGATTTATGGACAACAAAATATTGGGATATGAAATCAATCATGATAAATATTCCACCAAAACAAGAACAAATCAAAATAGCTTCATATCTTGATAAAAAAACATCTCAAATAGACAAAGCAATTAGGCAAAAAGAAAAGCTTATAAAGTTGCTAAAAGAGTATCGCCAAATCATCATCAACGAAGCGGTAACCAAAGGAGTTGATGAAAACGGAAAACTAAGAGTTGATAATGGAGATTTTAAAGATAGTGGGATTGAGTGGATAGGGAGAATTCCAAAGCATTGGGATGTTAGGAAGTTGAAATATTTGTTAAATTTACAAAATGAAAAGATAAATGCTAAAGGTAAAAATGTTATTGCTTTAGAAAATATCGAGAGTTTTACAGGAAAATATGTTCAAACGAACTCGCAATATGAAGATGAGGGAGTTTTTTTTGAAGAAAATAATATATTATTTGGAAAATTAAGACCATATTTAGCAAAAGTCTTTTTTTGCAAATTTGAAGGTATTGCTTTTGGTGATTTACTTGTATATAAAGCAACAAGTCAGTATTTTCCAAAATTTGCTTTTTATAGACTTTTGTCAAGTGATTTTATAAAGATAGTAAATAGTTCAACATATGGAACTAAAATGCCAAGAGCAAACCCTAGTTATATTGGTAACTTAAAATTACCATTACCTCCTTTTGAAGAACAAAAACAAATAGCAGATTTTTTAGACAACCAAACAACCAAAATAGACAAAGCTTTGCATTTACAACAAAACTATATAGAAAAACTAAAAGAATACAAAGCAACACTAATTGACAGTGTAGTAACTGGGAAAGTGAGGATAGTGTGATGAGTGATATTATAATATATCAAAATGAAGATGGACGGATAGATTTAGAAGTGAAGCTTGAAAATGAAACATTATGGCTTTCTCAAAAGCAAATGGCAGAACTTTTTGATGTATCAAAACAAAACATAAGCTTACATATTCAAAACATTTATGATGAACAAGAATTATTACCGGAAGCAACTGTCAAGAAATTCTTGACAGTTCAACAAGAAGGAAATAGAAAAGTAAAAAGGGAAATAGAACATTATAATCTTGATATGATTATATCTGTGGGGTATAGGGTAAAATCAAAAATAGCTACAAGATTTCGTAAATGGGCAACAAAACAGCTTACAGAGTTTATCATCAAAGGTTTTGTAATGGATGATGAAAGATTAAAAGAAGCTAAAAACAAGTATTTTGATGAGTTATTAGAAAGAATCAGAGATATACGAAGTAGCGAGAAAGTTTTCTACAAAAAAGTGCTTGATATTTATGCCACAAGTATTGATTATGACCCAAATGATGAAATCTCACAAGAGTTTTTTAAAACTATACAAAACAAAATGCACTATGCAACACACGGTAAAACAGCAGCTGAGATTGTTTATGAACGAGTTGATAGCACAAAACCAAATATGGGAATGACAAATTTTAGTGGAACAAAACCTACAAAAAAAGAGATAGCAATAGCCAAAAACTATCTTTTTGAAAATGAGCTTGAAATACTAAATAGACTTGTAGTTTCATATCTTGAGTTTGCAGAGCTTCAAGCAAAGAGACGAAAACCGATGAAAATGAGAGATTGGATAAAAAAACTTGATGATTTTTTAAATTTTTCAGATTTTGAAGTTTTAAAAAATAAAGGCAAAATATCTCATAAACTTGCACTTAAAAAAGCAAACCAAGAGTATGAAAAATATAAAAAGTTAGTTATTAATCAAAAAAGTAAAGTTGAAATAGATTTTGAAAATGCTATTAAGAAGTTGGAAAAGGAATAAAAATGGCAAGTAAAACAAATGAACAAGCACTTGAGAGTATTATTGAACAATCTTTATTAAAACAAGACTTTTTTAAAGGAAACAGCAAAGATTTCAACAAAGAATATGCCATAGATGAGAGACGATTTTGGGACTTTTTAGAATCTACTCAAGCTGATGAATTAGAAAAACTTAAAAGGGACAGCAACTACAAACTAAAAATTTTACAAAGACTCGATAAAATGATAAAAAAATACGGAATACTTAAAATTTTAAAAAAAGGTCTGGATGTAGAAGATGCTCATTTTACCCTTTTTTATGTTGCACCTCTTGCTTCAAGTAGTAATGAAATAAAAAAAAGATTTAATTCCAATCAATTTAGTGTTACAAGACAAGTATCATATTCTGTTACAAATCCTTTGCTTGAGATTGATATGGTTATATTTATAAATGGCTTGCCAATTATCACAATAGAATTAAAAAACCCTTGGACAGGTCAGAGTGCAAAATTTCACGGTATAAAACAATACAAAGAAGATAGAGATCCAAAAGATACATTACTAAATTTTGCAAGATGTATTGTGCATTTTACCTTAGATACTGATGAAGCTTATATGACAACCAAACTTGAGGGTAAAAAAACATTTTTTTTACCGTTTAATAAAGGTAATAATAACGGAGCAGGAAATCCTCCAAATCCAAATGGATACAAAACCGCTTATATTTGGGAAGAAATCTTTACTAAAACATCTTTAGCGGATATCATACAACACTTTGTTTTGCTTGATGGAAAAGATAGTGATAACTTAAATAAACGAACACTTTTTTTCCCAAGATACCATCAGCTTGATGTCGTTAGAAAACTTATAGAGGATGTTAGCCAAAATGGTGTAGGCAAAAGATATCTTATACAGCATAGTGCAGGAAGCGGCAAATCAAATTCTATTGCTTGGAGTGCTTATTCATTAATAGAAACATATTATAAGGATGAAGATAAACCACTAATTGACAGTGTTATTATTGTAACAGATAGAAAAGTGCTTGATAAACAGTTAAGAGACAATATCAAAAGTTTCAGTGAAGTAAAAAATATAGTTGCTCCGGCGCATAGCTCAAATGAGCTTAAAACGAATCTTGAAAGCGGTAAAAAAATAATTATAACTACAATTCAAAAATTTCCTTTTATAGTTGATGGCATAGCGGATTTAAGTCATAAAAAATTTGCTGTAATTATAGATGAAGCTCATAGCTCTCAAAGTGGAACTGCACATAATAAAATGAATGAAGCAATGGGTAAAAAAGATTTTGATGAAGAGTTGGATACCGAAGATTTGGTATTGGAAATTTTAAAAAGTAGAAAGATGAAAGGTAATGCTTCTTATTTTGCATTTACAGCAACACCGAAAAACACTACTCTTGAAAAATTCGGAACTAAACAAGATGATGGAAGTTTTAAACCATTTCATTTATACTCAATGAAACAAGCTATTGAAGAGGGATTTATTCTTGATGTGCTTTCAAATTATACAACATATAAGAGTTATTATGAAATAAATAAATCAATAGAAGACAATCCTTTGTTTGATACAAAAAAAGCCCAAAAAAAGCTAAGAAATTTTGTAGAAAAACATCCTTCTACTATTGCTACAAAAGTGGAAATTATACTTGAACATTTTATAAACAATGTGGTGAAAACTAAAAAATTAAAAAATAAAGCCAAAGGAATGGTGGTAACTTCAAATATTGAAACGGCAATAAAATATTATCAA
Source organism: Campylobacterales bacterium (assembly GCA_027023105.1). GTDB lineage: Bacteria > Campylobacterota > Campylobacteria > Campylobacterales > Nautiliaceae > JALTBU01. The sequence goes on from JALVWY010000067.1 coordinate 11,000, forward strand.
GCTATCATTAAAAAATTAAATGAGCTTGGAAATCCTTTTAAAGTTATTATCGCATTTTCTGGTAAAAAAGAGATGGATGGGATAGAATATAGTGAAGATAGTATCAATAATTTTCCTTCTAAAGATATAGCGGAAAAATTTGATAGTGACGAATATAGATTGCTTATTGTTGCAAATAAATTTCTAACAGGATTTGACCAGCCAAAATTATGTGCTATGTATGTGGATAAAAAATTACAAGGAGTTTTAGCAGTCCAAGCATTATCAAGATTAAATAGAGCCGCATCAAAATATGGTAAAAGAACAGAAGATTTGTTTGTACTGGATTTTTATAATAGTATAGATGATATCAAAGCTTCTTTTGAGCCGTTTTATACTTCTACTACCCTTAGCGAAGCTACTGATGTAAATGTTCTTCACGAATTAAAAACTATTCTTGATGAGCAAGGTGTTTATGAGCAAAGTGAAGTAGATGAATTTTTTGAAAAATACTTCAAAGGAGTAGTTGCTAGCGAATTAGTACCAATAATTGATAAAGCGGCTAATAGGTTTGATAGTGAACTTGAACTTGATGAAAATGAAAAAGCAGATTATAAAATCAAAGCTAAACAGTTTGTTAAAATATATGCACAAATAAATTCTATAATTCCTTATGAGATGATTAGTTGGGAAAAACTATTTTGGTTTTTAAAATTTTTGATACCAAAATTAAAGATTAAAGATTCTA
>JALVWY010000068.1 GCA_027023105.1 Campylobacterales bacterium
TTTCAATAGGAGCAAGTCTAAAAAACGCTTATAAAATTATGCAAAAAGAAGCAATAAAAGCAGCGCTTATTCCTGTTAATAATATGCTTCAAACAATAGGTGTGGTTGCAATTCCGGGAATCACTACCGGTATGCTTTTAGCTGGTGCTAGTCCTCTTAAGGCTGTCAGTTATCAAATAGTTATTATTTATATGTTAGTAAGCATTAATTTATTTAGTGCATTATTTGGAAGTATGTTTTACCTAAGCTCAAAAAGAGCTTAGTCTAAATTATAAACTTTTTTAATATGTAAAGCTTCGTCAAATTCATAAACTCTAGGAACTCCGGTTGCTATTTCAAATTTAGGAATATCCTCATCACTGATTCCGTCAAGCTCTTTTACCATTCCTCTTATTGTATTTCCGTGAGCTGTAATTAAAACATCTTTTCCTTCTACTAATAATGGAGCTACCTTTTCGTGAAATGCAGCCATTGAGCGAATTTGATTGTCTTTTAAACTTTCTGTGCTTGGAATAAGCTCAACAGGTAAATTTTTATATTTAGAATCAAATCTCGGATGTCTTTTGTCATCTTCACTAAGCGGTGGAGGCGGCACATCATAACTTCTTCTGTAAAGTAAGAATTTTTCTTCCCCTACTTCTGCTTTGACTTCATCTTTATTAAGACCTGTTAATGCTCCGTAAAATCTTTCGTTAAATCTCCAGTCTTTTAGATGGTCAATATAAAGTAAATCAAGTTCTTCTAAAATAATAATTCCTGTTTTAATAGCTCTTTTTAAATAAGAACTAAAACATATATCAAAAGCAAATCCGGCATCTTTAAGTTTCATTCCGGCTTTTTTAGCTTCTTCAATTCCTTCAGGAGCCAAATCCACATCTACCCAGCCTGTAAATCTGTTTTGTTTATTCCATTCGCTTTTTCCGTGTCTAACAAGCACTAATTTTGCCATTACTTCTCCTTTTTTTGAAATTTTACCAAATTTTCAGCTACTGCGCGGTTTTTCCATTCCGCTAGCTTTATCAAAGCCAAATTCAAATCAAATTTTTTATTAATCATAGGAAAAATAATTTCACCTTTATGTGCAATAAAAAAGTTTTCATCAAAATCTTTATAATCTTTTCTTTGAATTATAAGAGAAGTCAGCTCATTATCTAAAATTCTTGGAAGAGATTTATCAACACAAACTCCAATCTGCTCTCTCATTAAAGCATTTAAAAAATTTAAATAATTCAAAACCACATCTTCATAACTAAGTTCTTTCCCCAAAGAATTAAATATTCTTAAATTATCCATTTTCCATTTTCCATTTTTTATTTTCCATTTTTCAACCCATACTCCAAAATCATAATCTTTTAAATTTTTTTTAAATTCTTCAAAATCTTCCGCTTTTTGGCTAAAAGGAAAAGAAAAATTTGATAAAATCTTAATATCAATATCATCTCTAAGGTAATTTGAATAATCCATTTTTTGCCTTTTTTATGAAATTATACTAAAGGAAGCTAATGAAAAAAATATTAATAACAAATGACGACTCTTTTGAGGCAAAAGGGCTTGAGATTTTAATTAAAGCCGTCAAAAATTTAGGAGAAATTTATGTAGTAGCCCCGGCACACCCTAAAAGTGCATGTGCACACTCATTAACTATTACAAAACCACTTAGATTCATAAAACTTGATAAGAATTTTTATAAACTGGATGATGGGACTCCAAGCGACTGTGTTTATCTCTCTTTTGAGGAGCTGTTTAACTCAAATAAACCCGATTTGGTTATAAGCGGCATAAATCACGGAGCAAATATGGGAGAAGACATTACCTATTCAGGCACAGCCGGAGGAGCAATGGAAGGAGCCTTACATTCTATTCCTTCTGTGGCAATTTCTCAGGTATTAAAAAGTTATGATGAAATTCCAAGCGAAATAGACTGGAAGCAAACAAAACAAATAACAAAAGAGATAGTAACAAAAATTCTTGAAAATAAAATTACAATTCCACATAGACACATTTTAAATATAAATATTCCAAATACAAAAGAAATAAAAGGACTAAAAGCCACAAAACTAGGTTACAGATTATACGGCAACGACACTCACGCCCATTTTAATCCAAGAGGAGAAAAATATTACTGGATAGGTCTTCATCCGTTAGCTTTTAAAGAAGAAAAAGGAACGGATTTTGATGCAATAAAAAACGGTTTTGTTTCCATTACCCCTGTTAAACTTGATATGACAGGATATGAAGCCTTAGAGGTGCTTAAAAATGAGATATGACAGATGCAGAAAACTTTTTAGCAAATTTGAAAACTTGCAAAATTTAAGAGTTTTAATATGCGGAGTTGGTGGAGTTGGAGGTCATACGCTTGAATGTCTTTATAAAAGCGGGGTAAAAAATATCACTATAATTGATTATGATGCTTATGATATTACAAATCAAAACAGACAAATCGGCAGTGAATTTCTAAATGCAAAAAAAGTAGAAGTTTTAGCAAAAATTTATTCGGGAATTATACCTGTTGATATGAAATTAACACCTGAGAATATTAAAAAAATTGATTTTAACAATTACGATATCGTAATAGACGCCATTGATGATGTAAAAGCCAAAATTGAACTTATAATTTCAAGCTATCCTAAAATAATCTCTTCAATGGGAGCAGCAAAAAGAATAGACCCAACAAAAATAAACATAGATTCTATTTGGAAAACCCAAACCGACCCGTTTGCAAAAAAAATAAGACAGGAACTTAAAAAAAGAGATTTTAAAGGCAATTTTAATGTA
>JALVWY010000069.1 GCA_027023105.1 Campylobacterales bacterium
TTTCAAATCCTTTTAGTTTGCTGAAAAAATCTTTGTGAGAATGGTGAGATAAAATATTTTTTTTATATTCATCAAATTTAGCACATCTTGTTTTTATAAATTCTTCATCAACAAACCCTCTTTCAATAAATTCTCTAGCCAATGCATTTAAAAACAAAAGATTACTTTCAAGCGGTAAAATAACTTTTACATCGGCAAATTTCATCAAAGGAATTTCTCTAACATCAACAACAATTAATTTAGCCCCTCTTTTTTTTGCTTTTATAATCCTGCTTGCGACCATAGGATGAGCCTCAGTGGTATTTGAACCTATTACAAAAATAACTTCGGCATTAAAGATTTCATAAAAACTCACACTGCTAGCCCCCTCTCCTATACTCATTTTAAGTCCGCTTAAACTTGGAGAGTGGCAAACCCTTGCACAATTATCAACATTTGGAGTTTTTAGGGTTTTTCTAGCAAACCTTTGAAAAAGCCAGGCACTCTCAATATTACTCCTTGCCCCGCCTATTGCCGCAATGAATTTCGAGCCGTAATTTTTTATAATATCTTTTATTTTCCAAGCTGCTAAATCTACTGCGAGTGTAAAAGGTGCTTCATAAAATTTTTCATCATATTCATATAAATTTGCAATCCTGATTTGTAAATCAAAAGGAAGATTATTAGCATTTTTCTTTATAAAATCATAACTTACCAAATGTTTATCAATTCTTTTATCTAAAAACTCATATCCGTATCTGCCTTTAATACAAAGCTCCCCGCCACTTGAAGCTCCATCTTTTACAGGTTTTATTTTTTGAATTTTATTATCTTTAATTTCTGCGTCAATCTCACACCCGACCCCGCAATATGTGCAAACAGATTTTACATTATTCATTATTTATTCTCCATTTGTAATTTACTCTACTATATCCGATTTGGCGTATTTTTTCAATATTTTTCGTTTTAAATTATTAGGCAAGAGAGTAAAAAGTTTAATTATGTAATAAAACCTTAAAGGAAAAGGATTAAAAAACTTATCTTTTTTTATAATTTTAACTATTCTTAAAGTAGCATCATCTAAATCCATCAAAAAAGGCATAGTAAAAGTATGATTTTTTGTCATATCCGTTTTTATAAATCCAGGTAATATCAAAACTACATCAATCCCTGCAAAATATAGACTCTCGGCATAGGAATTAAGCGCCCTTTTAGACGCACTGTAAGCTAATGAAGTAGGAGCACCAAGCAAAGAAGCCAAAGAAGAGATAAAAACAAGTTTAGAATCTTTAAAATCAATATACTCTAAAAGTGCGTGAATAGAGAGCAAATTTACATCTATTACTTTTTTAAAAGCATTAATAGTAGGAAAATCACGAGAGTGAGGTGTAGAAATTCCGGCATTTAAAATAATTTTATCAAATTTTATATCAGATAATTTTTTACTAACCACGCTTACCTCATCTAAATTACTTAAATCACAAACAAAATATTCATCACAAATTTTTTTAAGAGCTTCTTCATCTCTTGCAATTCCATATATTTTAAAGCCTTGATGTTTGTAATATTTTGCAAGACTTTTTCCTATTCCCCTACTTGCCCCTGTTATTAAAATTTTCAAATTAATCCTTTTTTGATAAGATTTTACCAAAAAAGGTCTTAAATGTTTGTTATTTCAAAACTTTTTACTTATCTCTTTTTACCACCGGGAATTTTTATTATTATTTTTATTTTAGCCGGAATTTTTGCAAAAAGATTTAAATGGCTTTTTTATATAAGTGCATTAAGTTTATATCTTCTATCTACAAAATTTATAGCAAATTTACTACTTTATCCGCTTGAAAATATCCACTATAAAGATAATATTTCTCCAAAAGCCATAGTTGTTTTAGGCGGAGGAACTAATCCAAAAGATATTTTAAAAGCCTATCCGGATGCATTTAAAAGAGAAATATATGGACTTCTTCTAGCTAAAAAATATAATCTGCCTTTTATTTTTACAGGTGGGGGAATTAAAATAAACGAAGCAAAAAATATAAAAAAAGATGTTGATTTAATAACAAAAACCTGCGGATGTAAAATAAAAGCCTATTATGAAAATAAATCACTTGATACATACGAAAACGCAAAATATACCGCTAAATTATTTAATAAACTTCATCTAAAAAAAGAGATTTTCCTTGTAACCAGTGCTTATCATATGAAAAGAAGCATTGATTTATTTAAATATTTTCATTTTAAAATTATTGCTAAACCTGTTGGATTTTTTTATAATCCAACTTATGATATTTGGGATATTTTCCCAATGGAAGGGAATTTTCATAAAAGCTACAAAGCAATCCACGAATATTTCGGACTTTTAAGTCTAAAATTAAGAGGGATTATATAAAAAAATAATCCCTAAAAACAAAACAGAAGTCAGTAAAACCAAAAAAGAGACTTTCTCAGGATAAAGATTAAAAAGAGCTGATAAATTAACATTTGAAATAGCAAGAGGAGTGGCAATTTCAAGCAAAATAGGATAAAAATATTTTTTATCCACTCCTAAAAGAGTTAAAACTATAAATCCAACAGCTGTAAAAACTATAAATTTATTAATAATCGTTACAAAAATCAAAGGCTTATCATCAGTTTTTACTTTAATATCGGCTATATAAACACCAAAAATTAAAAGCTGCGTTACAATAGAAGCAAAAGCACCCATTTGTAAAATTTTCATAATTTCAGGGCTAAAATGAATTCCTTTAAGATTAAATATCAAAGCCAAAAT
>JALVWY010000070.1 GCA_027023105.1 Campylobacterales bacterium
CTTGACACAAAAGATTTGGAAATTCAAAAAAAAGAGATTAATTTTTCAATAAATGCTCTAAATAACTCTATAAATTCATTAATTTTACAAAAACAAAAGCTTGCTAATGATATAAATTATAATATCGATTTAATTAATAATGAATTTAATAAATTACAAAAAAATATAAAGGCTTTTGAGTTTAATATTGATGTTCTAAAAGTTAAACTAGCAAAAGCAAAAAAAGATTATAATAGATTTTCAAGACTTTATAAACAAAGAAAAATTTCAAAAGAAAAATTGGAAAATATCCAAACCGCTTATTTTGCTTTAAATAATGAAATAAAGTCAAATGAAGAGAAATTAAAAGCTATAAAATTAGAAAAAAACACTCTTAATATCAAAAAAAATCTTATTTTAAATGAAAAAAATGATATTAAAAAACTTCAAAAAATTATTTTTTCAAACAAAGATAAATTAAAAGCCTTAAAAGAAAAGCTGGCTTTGGTGAATCAAAATATAACAGATTCATATATTTATGCACCATTTAGCGGAAATGTTGCCAAAAAATTTGCAAATTCAGATGAAGTGGTTCCGGCTGGGAAAATGGTTTTAAGTATAGTGAATTTAAAAAATCTTTATGTTTTGGATTTACTTGAAGAGAAAAAATTAAAAGGGATAAAAAAAGGGTGCAAGGTTAAGATTCATATAGACGCTCTTGATAAAAATTTTAACGGATATGTAAGTAAAATTCTTCCGGCAAGTGCAGCTACATTCGCTCTCTTACCAAGAGATATAAGCAGTGGAGAATTTACAAAATTACAACAAAGGTTTTATGTAAGAATCAGATTTAATAAACTTCCAAAAGATGTGAAAGTCGGAATGTCAGGCGAAGCAACTATCACTAAATGTAAAATGGAAAATTGAAAATGGAAAATGAAAATTTAATTGAAAGAAAAAGTTATGACTTTGCTTTAAGAATAATAAAAGTATATAAGTTTCTAATTAAAAACAATGAATTTGTATTATCAAAACAAATTTTAAGAAGTGGAACTTCTATTGGAGCAAATGTTGTAGAAGCACAAGAAGCGATTTCAAAAAAAGATTTTAGAAATAAAATGTCTATTGCTTTAAAGGAAGCTGTTGAAACAAGGTATTGGTTGAATTTATTAAAAGATAGTGAATATTTGACAGAAATTCAAATTAAAGATTTAGTAAAAGATTTAGTAAAAGATTTAAATGAAATTATAAAAATTCTTTCAAAGATAGTTAAAAATGCAACCTAAATTGTCCATTTTACATTTTACATTTTCCATTATGTTAGTAATTCTTGGTGCTTTTATGGCTGTTCTTGATACAACGGTTGTTGATATTATTGTTCCGAAATTAAAAGGTCCTCTTTCTACTGATATTTATGGAGCTCAGTGGGTAATAACCGCTTATATGCTCTCAGCCGCAGTGGCGCTTTTGTTGGTTGAATGGGTTGTTAAACATTATGGTTATAAATGGGTTTATATTATTGCTGTTGGGGTTTTTACTTTTTCTTCTTTTCTTTGCGGTATTTCTGATAGTTTAGGATTTATTATTTTTGCAAGGACGATTCAAGGATTTGCAGAGGCTTTTATTATGGTTACGGCTCAGGCAATTTTGTTTTCTTTGTTTCCGCCGGAAAAAAAGGGAATTGCTATGGGGATTTTTGCGCTTGGAGTTGCTTTTGCTCCGGCAATCGGTCCTACGCTTGGTGGGTATTTAAATGAATATTTTGGATGGAGAAGTGTGTTTTTTGTAAATGTGCCTATTGGCGTTTTGCTTGTAATTTTTGGGAGTTTTATTTTAAAAGAGACAGGCAAAATAGAAAAATATCCTCTAAATTTTCTTTCTGTTATTTTTCTTAGTATTTTTACATTGGCTCTTTTGATAATTCTTTCAAAAGGTCAGCAATACGGATGGTTTAATTCCAGCATAATTGTCTATTTGGCTTTTATTGCGTGGGGAGGATTTTTGGCTTTTGTAATTAACGAATATTTTAGTAAAGTAAGGCTTTTTGAATATTCACTTTTTAAAAATCCTTATTATACAGTAGGCCTTATGGTCTATTTTGTTTTGCTTGGATTTTCTATGTATCAATATTTTTATTTAATCCCTATTTATTATGAACAGATAAAACATTTAAGTTCTATTGATACAGGTCTTGGAGTTTTAGGATTTGGTATATGGATAGGAATTATCAGCTTAATTTCAGGTGTTTTGAGTGATAAATTTTCTCCTATTCCTATTTTAATTATAGGGGGGATTATTTATCTTATTAGCTCTTATCTCTTTTCAACTCTTAATTATTACACGCCGTTTTTTAAAGCAGTTATAAAAACTATGCCTTTTGGTATAGCTATGGGGATGTTTTTTGCTCCTATTACAACGCTTGTTATGAAAAATGCCGGCAAAAAAATAGAACAAGCCATAACTTCAATGGATTATGTGAGATTTATTGGAGGAAGTTTTGGGACGGCTATTGCTACAAATAATTTAATTTTTTACAAAAACAAAGAGTTTGATGGTATGACTATGTTACAAAATAGAGATTTAACTGAAATTGTGGCTAAAAAACTTGGAGTTGCTTTTATGAAAATAGAAGAGTTTTTTAGTTTTAATTACGGATTTAAATATGTTTGGCTTGATGCCGGATTTTGGGGAATGATTGGAAGTTTATTTATTTTTAGTCTTATTTTTATAAGGAGAAAAAATGGCGAAAATGGTTAATAAA
>JALVWY010000071.1 GCA_027023105.1 Campylobacterales bacterium
ATATAGCTTCGTTTAATCAGCTTTTAAATTTAAAAAAGAGTCTCAGTAATTTAAACGACCAGACAGTAAAAATAAAAGATTTAATAGATAAAAAAAATATAAAATTCAGCGGTTATCTTTATAAAATCACCGTCTCAAAAGACGATTATGTTGCTCCTGGTATGCAAGTAGGGCTTGGATATGATATCTCAAAAGAAAAAATTGATATTTTTGTGCCTGTAGGAGAAAAAAATTATATAAAAAATAAAATAGTTTATATTAACGGTAAAAAAAGTGATTTTAAAATTTATAAAATATGGAATATGACAGATACCAAATATATTACAAGTTATAAAGTGGAACTTGTAGGAAAAGGTTTGAAATTAGGAAATATTGTAAAAGTTGAATTTAAAACAAACTAGGGTGATTGGCAATTTCATATGAAGTGTTTGAGCTGTCCATAATTTCTCCTATTTCATCTACACTGAAAAAATCGGGAAATTGATATTCAATTCCCCATTCGTTATAAAAAATGGCTTTTTCGCCTCTTATCTCTTCAAATGTAATAATCTCTTCATTATGAATAATTTTATCACCTTTTCTTAGCTCATATACTTTCAATTCCATTCCTTTATGACTTCTTCGAAAACTTTTGAAAGTTTAATAACCTCATCTTTGCCTGTTCTTTCGTTTGGTGCGTGAATTGTGTCGTTTTTAACACCGAATTCTATAGTTTTAACACCATACTCTGCAAAAAACCTTGCATCACTTGTTCCTCCTGCGGTGGAGTGTTTTGGTGTTATGTCTGTGATTTTTTGAATGGCTTTATCAAGTGTTTTAACTACTTTTGTATTAGGATTTGTGATAAAAGGTTTTGCGCTTTGATTTAATTCAAGTGTATAATTCATATCTTTAAAGTATTTATGAATAAAATTTTTTATTTTTTCTTTATCCGTGTGTGTGTTGTTACGGACATTAAACATCATTTTAAGCTCCCCGGGAGTGACATTTGTAACTTCCATACCGGCTCTGATATCCGTTACTACAAATTTACTAGGAGCAAAAAATTCATCTCCCGCATCTAAATCAACCCCTGCAATTTTATGTAAAACTTCGGCAACTTTATGAATAGGATTTATAGATTTTTCAGGATAGGCGGCGTGACCTTGTTTGCCGATTTTTTTTAAAACACCGTTTATTGAGCCTCTTCTTCCGATTTTAACGGCATCTCCGAACTCTTTTTCACAGGTAGGCTCCGCCACTATTGCGAAATCCGGGATTAAATTTTTTTCTTTTAAAATTTCAAGCATATATTTTGTGCCGTAAACAGCGTCACCTTCTTCATCACTTGTTATAAGAGTGCTTAGGGTGCCTTTAAAATTTTTGGCGTGTTTTAGGGCATATAAAAATGCCGCAACACCGCTTTTCATATCCTGAGCGCCTCTGGCGTATATAAAACCATCTTTTTCCACAGGCTCAAACGGGTCTGTATTCCATCCGATTCCGGGAGGCACCACATCAATATGTCCTGCGAAACACAAATGCTCTCCTTCGGAAAATTTTTTATATAAAAATAGATTTTTAACCCCTTCTTTTTCATTTTCTATTATTTCAAAATCACTTAAATAATTTTTTATAAATTCCATAGCCCCATCGTCTGATGGAGTAACGGATTTAAAACTTAAAAGTTTTTTAAAAAGTTCTATTACATCCATTTTTTTCCTTTTTTCTTAATCATATCAAAAAAAATTTATTTTTGAAAAGTGTTTTGTGCTATAATAAATAAAAGCCTAAAGGATTAGCAATGAAACTTACAAAAGAGATAGATAATTTAAAAAATTTAATTATAGAAGTAAGAAGACATTTGCATATGTTCCCGGAACTAAGCGGTGAAGAAAAAGAGACAAGAAATTATATAAAATCCGTTTTAGAAGAAGAGGGGATTGAAAATATAAAAACATTCAAAAATCATTACGGGCTTCAGATTGATATTATTACAGACGAAAAAAAGCCTACTGTTGCATTCAGAGCCGATATGGATGCACTGCCTATTGAAGAAAAAGGTGATAAGCCTTATAAATCAAAAAAGAAAGGTATTATGCACGGATGCGGACATGACGGTCACTGTGCGGTATTAACAGGCTTTTTGATAGCTTGCAGCAGACAAAAAAATAAACTTCCCTTTAATGTAAGAGGTATTTTTCAGCCAAAAGAAGAAGTCGTGAACGGAGGCAGTGACGAGCTTATAAAAGACGGTGTTTTAGATGGAGTTGATGCGATTTTCGGTCTTCATATGTATCCTTATTTAAAAACAGGCGAAATCGGTTATAAATACGGGGAAATGATGGCAAGTGCGGATATGTTTGAGATTGAAATTTTCGGTAAAAGTGCGCACGGTGCAAGACCTCATGAAGGGGTTGATGCTATTTTGACGGCATCTTTAGTGGTAAATTCCCTAAATCATATAGTAAGCAGAAAAATAGATCCTCTTCATCCGGCTGTTATTTCAATGGGGACTGTTAAAGGAGGCAAAGCTCCAAATATCATTTGTGATTATGTAACTCTTACAGGAACAGTCAGAACTCTTAATGACAGAGTAAGACAAAATATAAAAGAGATGATGGAAGATGTAATAAGTGAGATTTGTTCAAGTATGGGGGCTAGATATAAATTTAAATATGATTTTGGAAATCCGGAGCTTATAAACGATGATAAA
>JALVWY010000072.1 GCA_027023105.1 Campylobacterales bacterium
TAGTAGGACTTTATACGGCATTTATTTTAGGTCTTATTGCAGCAATTTTCGGAGGCAAACCGGGACTTGTCAGTGCGGCTGCGGGAAGCATTGCCGTTGTTGTGGTTAGTCTTGTTAAAAATTACGGAGTTGAATATCTTTTCTGGGCTGTTATTTTAGCTGGAATTATACAGATTTTAATAGGTGTTTTTAAACTTGCTAAATTTATAAGACTTGTGCCTATGCCTGTAGTTTACGGATTTGTAAACGGGCTTGCTATCGTGATTGCGACTAGTCAGTTTGAATTTTTTAAAGGAGAGACTTTTTGGGTATATCCGTTAGTGGCACTGACTATGGCTATTATCTATTTTGCCCCTAAATACACAAAAGCCATCCCAGGAGGGCTTATTGCTATTATTGTAGTTACTTTAATTGTAGTTATTTTTCATATACCGGTAAAAGATGTAGGAAATTTAGCAGATATAAAAGGGGCTTTTCCTCATTTTCATATACCTTTAGCTCCATTTAATTTTGAAACTTTAAAAATTATTTTGCCTTATTCCGTAATTATTGCTCTTGTAGGACTTATTGAAACGCTTCTTACAATGGAAGTTTTAGAAGAAATGGACAATGAAAGAGGTAACGGAAACAAAGAAGCCATTGCCCAAGGGCTTGGAAATACGGCTTGTGGATTTTTCGGGGCGACTGCCGGGTGTGCAATGATTGGTCAAACTATCCTAAATCACTCATCAGGCGGGCGTGGGAGACTAAGCGGAGTTAGTGCGGCTGTTATGATTATTTTGTATGTTGTATTTTTATCAAAACTTATATCTCTTGTACCGTTAGCCGTTTTAATAGGAATTATGTTTATGGTAAGTATCGCTACATTTGAATGGGCTAGTATAGACAGACTTAAAAAAATGCCAAAAGAAGACGCTTTTGTTTTGATTTTAACGACACTTATTACCATTTTTACAGACCTTGCCATTGCCGTAATAAGCGGAGTTATCATTGCGGCTTTGGTTTTTGCCTGGAAACACGCAAAAGTTTATGTAAAAACAAAAATGGAAGGGAATAAAAAAATATATGAATTTGAAGGACCTCTATTTTTTGGAAGCGCCAGAAGTTTTCTTGAGAGTTTTGATGTCCAAAATGACCCGAACGAAGTGGTAATGGATTTTAAAAATGTAAGAGTTATGGATTCAAGCGGTGTTGAAGCAATAGACAAAATTACAAAAAGATATCTTGAATCCGGAAAAAAATTAACAATTAGACACCTTAGCAACGAATGCAAAAAGCTTCTTGAAATAGCAGGAAAATACTGCACATATGAAGTTGATGACCCAAATTACAAAATAGCAATAGACCCAGATAAAATAAAAGAATTTTAAATAAAATTAACCGGGTCTACATCTATTTTGATATCTTTATTTAAACAGGGAAAAATCAGTTTTTGAAGATTTTTTCCTTTTAATAAAACCTGATAACGATACAGATTTTTAAGTTTAAAAATAGGAGATTCCCCGCTTCCTACTATCTCTTCTTTTTCTCCTAAACAATTTAAAAAATCTTGCATTTTTTTGTAGGCTTTTTGCTGATTTTTATCACTAAATTCAAGTTTTATCATTCTTGAAAAAGGCGGATAATTAAGAATTTCTCTATTTGCTATTTCTTCATTGTAAAACTCTTCATAGTCTCTGTCAAAAAATTCAGGATTTAGAGTTTGGATAACAACTTCTCCGTCTTCTTTTCTGCCGGCTCTGCCTTCTACTTGTCTAGCTAATGCAAAAGCCCTCTCCCCTGCTCTAAAATCAGCGGAATTTAGCAAAAAATCGATATCTAAAACAATAGCGAGTTTTACATCAGGATAATCGTGACCTTTGCTGAGCATTTGAGTGCCTATTAAAATATCTATTTTTTTATTGCTGAAATCTTTAAGAATTTTATCAATTCTTGTTTTTGAAGTGATAATGTCTCTGTCAAATTTTTCTATTCTGATATCAGGTAAAATTTCTTCTAATCGTTCTTTTAGCTCACTTGTGCCTATTCTTTCATTTAAAAATTCTTCTCCCCCGCAATGCTCACATTTATTAGGAATTCTTGAAGTATAATCACAATAATGACAAACAAGTGCCCTTTTTTGTTTATGAACACTCATTGCAACATCGCAGTTTGGACAATTAACAGCCTTACCGCAATTTGCGCAAATCATATACTTAAAATTAGCTCTCGTTGGAAGAAAAATAATAACCTGTTTATTTTCATTAAGAGTTGATTTTATTTTATTTATAACACTTTCATCAAAAGTAGGCGTAAAAATTCTTTTTTTATAAGTATTATAAAAAGTCCCTTTAAGTCTAAAAAACGGAAATTTATATAAATCGGAAATTAATGGCGTTGCACTTCCTAAAATAACTTTTGCCCCATAAGTTTTACCAAAAACAATAGCTAAATCTTTTGCATTATATTTTGGAGTTTGTGAAGATTTATAAGAATCGTCGTGTTCTTCATCTACAATAATAAGCCCTATATTTTCAAACGGCAAAAAAAGAGCGCTTCTAGCCCCAGCTATAATTTTTATTTTACCTTCAAATATTTCATTTAATATTTTTTCTTTTTTTTTCTTGGTAATTTTACTGTGCCAAATCTCTATCAAATCCCCAAAATGTTTTTTTAGTCTACTTTCCATTTGAGAAGTAATAGCAATTTCCGGAAGTAAAAATATAACTTCCTTGCCTTCGTTTATTGTTTTTTCTATCAGCTTTATATAAATTTCAGTTTTTCCGCTTCCGGTATCTCCAAAAAGAATTCCAACATCATTTTTTTCTAAAAAGTCAAGTGCTCCTTTTTGTTTATCTGACAAATTTATATCCGTTTTAATCTTATCACTTGGAACTTCGAACTCCTTCTTCTTCCTTCCTCTTCCATCTTCCCTAAACTGAAAAAGTCCTGCCGCTTCTCCGAAAGTGCATAAATAATATTTTGAAATAAAATCAATTATTTTTAGTTTTTTTTCACTAAAAGAAGCTATTTTTTGTTTAACAGATTTTGTTTTAAAGTTTGGTTTATCAGTTTCATTGAGAACTATACCTTCAAGTTCTCTGTTTCTAAGAGTTACTAAAACAATGTCACCATTTTTAAGTTGATTGTCTGAATGATAAGTAAAACTGTTTGGAGTGTTTAAAAGAGCTATTTCATAAAATTTCATTCACTTATTTTATTACATATAGCTTCGGTACTATTGCATTCAAATTTACAATTAGATTCCGTTGAAGTATTATATTCAAATTTAATCACAGTATCACCTATTGTAGCATTATACTCTGTCCCATTACCATCCCATTTTATATCACCGCTATTTTTTGTAATAGGGTAAGTTAAGATATTTTCAAAAAGCGTATCATCTGTTGTGCTTTTTTCTAAAGACGGACATTTATTATTACCGTTTATAATGTTTTTTGAATAAACATTCTGAATACCTGCTCTAATCGCAGAAACCTGAGTTTCAAGTTTTTTGTATTTGGCAGTGGTAACAGCAGGAAAAAGCCTTGGAATAGCAATTCCTGCTAAAATACCGATAATAACAATTACAAAGACAAGTTCAATCATTGTAAATGAATTTTTCATATTATTCTAATAAACTTCCACTATCATTTGTATCACCAACGGTTCCTTGTCCTTTAAATAAATGAAATACAGGTGCTTGATTTGCATTTCCATCTGTACATGTTACAAAATAATCTGCCCCTGCAACTCCTTTATTCGCAGTTGTTACTGTTGTATTTTTATCTGTTGCATTACATTCACTCAAATTAATAGCACTTGCATTTACTTCTTTTGGTAAATCTATATATGTAGAAAGATTACTTTCAATATCTAAATAGGAAATATCACCATTTTTACCATTACTTATTGATTTGCTCCACAAAGTTGGTCCTACAGTTCTGTTAAGTGTTCCTACAAAAGATTTGAGATTCGCTTCATGTGCTTGTTGGGAAACACCCATAAATTTTGGAAGTGCAACTGCTGCTAATATACCTAAGATAACGATTACGAAAATTAATTCTATCATTGTAAACGCTTTTTTCATTTTAACTCCTTTTTTTTGGTTTGTAAAATGTATTATATCACAATTAAAAATTAATTGCAACATTTAATCTCTGCTCACTAAAATTTTATTATCTTTAATTCTTATTAATCTAAAATAAGGTGCGGCAACAGCGGTTCCGTTTTTACAGGTAATATTATAATCCGCTCCGGCTATTTTAGCATTAGCAGTCATTACAGTTTTATATTCTCCGTCTCCACATTTACTAAGATTGATATCGTTGGAATTTATTTCTTTGGGAATTTGAATATATTTAGATAAAAACTTGGCATTTTCATTAGGAACAAGATTAACAATACTTCCGTTTTTATTTTCATTCATACTCAAAGACCAAAAAGATTCTCCCATTGTTCTATTAAGAGTTCCGACAAAAGAAATTAAAACAGCCTGATGGGAATCTTGTCCTACTGCAAAATATCTAGAAATTGCAACTCCGGCTAAAATACCTAAAATAACAATTACGAAAACCAGTTCTATCATTGTAAAAGCTTTTTTCATTTTTCTCCCGTTTTCTCCAATTTCTCTAATAATTCATACTCTTTTTTATTCTTCTCTAAAACAAAAAAAAGCAAATCTTTAGGAGTCGGGTTTTGAATTTTTTTCAAATCTTCTTTTATATATTCAAAAAACTCCTCCTCTAAAGACATATCAAACTTTTCCCCCATTATATAAAGAGTGATATTTTTTTTCATTTTCCAAGTATTGCTTCAATTTTTGCTACCACTTCTTCAAGTTCAAGCTCTTTAAGCGCCATATTTTCTTTACATTCAAGAAGTTCAACTTCTTTTCCCTCTAAAGAATTTTTTGTATTTTCCAATTCTGTTTTAAGCTCGTTATTCTCTTTTTGAAGTGTCTCATAATTAGATATTAAATTTTCTATTTTTTCGTTTAATTTAGCAAGTAAATCCATTTTCAATCCTTTTTGATATAATTATAACAAATAAGTAAAAAAGTTAAAAATGAAATCAAAGGAAATAAATGTTTAATCTCCAAACAAAATTTTCTCCCCGTGGCGACCAACCAAAAGCTATAGAAAAACTGACTAACTGCATAAAAAAAGGCAATAGATACAATACTTTAATAGGAGTTACAGGAAGCGGTAAAACTTTTACTATGGCAAACATTATAAAAAACCTCCAAATACCTACACTTATTTTAACACACAATAAAACCCTAGCCGCCCAGCTTTACAGCGAATTTAAAGAATTTTTCCCAAAAAACCATGTAGAATATTTTATAAGTTATTATGATTATTATCAACCCGAAGCATATATTCCAAGACAGGATTTATTTATTGAAAAAGATTCTTCAATAAACGCGGAGATAGAAAGATTAAGAATTAGCGCAACTGCCAGTTTACTTGAATATGACGATGTAATAGTAGTAGCAAGCGTTTCGGCACTTTACGGACTTGGAAATCCTATTGAATATAAAAAAATGGTGGCAAAAACAGCTGTTGGAGATGAAGTAAATCAAAGAGATTTTATGATGAGACTTTTATCTATGGGATATACAAGAAACGATAAATTTTTTGATAGAGGGAATTTTAGGGTAAACGGGGAAGTTATTGATATTTTTCCTAGTTATTTTGAAGATAATGTTATAAGAATTGAATTTTTCGGTGATGAAATAGATAGAATTTATACGGTTGATTTTATCACCAATGAAAAAATAGAAGATTTAAAAGAAATTACCATTTACGCGGCAAATCAATTTGTAGTAGGTGCCGATAAACTAGCAGAGGCTGTAAATTCCATTGAAAAAGAGCTTGAAGAAAGGCTCAAAGAATTTGAAGTCCAAAGTAAAATTATAGAATATCAGAGATTAAAACAAAGAACGGAATTTGATTTGGAAATGCTTGAAACAACCGGCACCTGCAAGGGAATAGAAAATTATTCAAGACACCTGACAGGCAAAAAACCGGGAGAAGCTCCATATTCTTTAATGGATTATTTTGAAATAAAAGGTAAGCCTTATTTAGTGATTGTTGATGAATCTCATGTTTCTTTGCCTCAGTTTAGAGGAATGTATAACGGAGACAGAGCCAGAAAAGAAGTATTAGTGGAGTATGGATTCAGATTGCCAAGCGCCCTTGACAACAGACCTTTTAAATTTGATGAATTTATAAATAAAGCTCCCCATTATCTTTTTGTCTCGGCGACTCCAAATGAATATGAACTTAAACTCTCTTCTTGTGTAGCCCAGCAGATAATAAGACCAACAGGACTGCTTGACCCTATAATTGAGCTTTATCCAAGCGCTAATCAGGTAGCAACCCTTTACGACAAGGCAAAAGAAGTTATTGAAAAAGATGAAAAAGTTTTAGTAACCACTCTTACCAAAAAAATGGCGGAAGAGTTGCAAAAACATTATCTTGAAATGGGTCTTAAAGTCAAATATATGCACAGCGATATTGATGTAGTTGAAAGAAATGAGATTATAAGAGGTCTTAGAAGCGGTGAATTTGATATACTAATCGGGATAAATCTTCTTAGAGAAGGTCTTGATTTACCGGAAGTCAGTATGGTAGCAATTCTTGATGCCGATAAAGAAGGCTTTTTAAGAAGTGAAACAAGCCTTACACAGACAATGGGAAGGGCTGCTAGAAATATAAACGGAAAAGTTTTAATGTTTGCAGGAAAAATCACTGAACCTATAATTTTAGATGATGATTTAGATGAACTTGAAAACATAAAAGATAAAATTACAGGCTCAATGTATAGAGCAATTAAAACAACACTAACAAGAAGAATAAAACAAAAAGAATACAACAAAACTCATAACATTACACCAAAAAGCACATCAAGGAAACTTGAAAAATCACTAAAAGAAGAGACCCCGGAAAAAATAGAAACAAAAAAAATACCTGCAAAAGAGAAAAAAACTATAATTGCTAAACTTAGAAAAGAGATGAACGAAGCTGCTAAAAATTTAGAATTTGAAAAAGCGGCAATGCTTAGAGATAAAATAGAAGAACTTAAAAAATTAAGATAAGGAGAGAATATGATTTTAAGATACAAAAACGATTTTCCAAAAATTGCACCTACTGCTTGGATAGCTCCAAGTGCGGATATCATAGGAGATGTTGAGATAGATAAAGACAGCTCAATTTGGTTTGGATGTGTAATAAGAGGTGATGTTCATTATATAAAAATAGGCAAAAGAACTTCTATTCAGGATTTAACAATGATTCATGTTACACATTTTGAAAAAGAAAAGCGTCTAGGAGACGGACATCCTACAATTATAGGAGATGATGTAACAATAGCCCATAGAGTAATGCTTCACGGATGCAAAATCGGAAATGCCTGTTTAATCGGTATGAGTGCCACTATTTTAGACGGCGCGGAAATAGGTGATGAATCAATAGTAGGAGCAAACGCCCTTGTTACAGGCGGTAAAAAATTCCCTCCAAGAAGCCTTATTTTAGGAAGTCCTGCAAAAGCCGTAAGAACTTTGAGTGATGTAGAAGTTGAAAAAATATATGAAAATGCAAAAAATTATGTTGAATATAAAAATGAATATATAGATTTTATAAGGTAAATAATGATTAAAAAATTAGATTTACAAGATTACATAAACAAACTCTCTGCCCTTTTTGCAAGAGAAAAAAGCCATATTATTGAAGGTGATATAAGAAAAAATTTTGAATATATTAAAAAATTTTCAAATAAAGATTTCAAAGCTCCTATGGAAGTTAAAAATTTAGACAAAGAGCTTATACATCTTAAAAAATTCGGAGATTTATCCCATCTTCAAATTTTTGAGTTTATAAAAATAATAAACTATTTTTTATATCTAAAATCAAGAAACTGGCAGGATTTAGCTGATTGGTTTGAAAAAATAAAAATTCCGGATGAAATTATAAAAATCTCAAAACACTATAACGAAAAAGGCGAAGTTATAGGATTTGAAGAGATTGATATTATTAATCAAAAAATAAAAGAAACAAAAGCACAAATAAGAGGACAACTATACAAATACATAAATTCAAGAAAATTAGAGCCTTTTTTAGTAGATAGACAAATTCATTTACATTCAGGCGAAGAAACTCTGCTTCTTAGAGGCGGATATAATAAAATTTTAGATGCGGAAATTTTAGGAAGAAGTGCAAACGGATTTTTTTATGTATTTCCAAGGGGAATAGAAAAACTAAAAAAAGAGCTTGACAATTTAGAAAGTAAAAAAGAGGAAATTTTATACACTATTGCCAAAGATTTTAGCAATACTCTAAGAAAATGGGTTAAATTTTTAGATTTTATAAATAAAGAGTTTGACAAATTTGATTCTATTCAAGCAAGAGTCTTTATGGCAAAAAATGAAAATTTAGAGTTTATCATTCCTTCTAAAACAAAAAAAATGTATCTCAAAAACTTTTGCCACCCTGCTTTGCACGATTGTAAACCGATTAATTTAGAATGGGAAAAACAGGTTTTAATAATTACAGGAGTTAATGCCGGTGGTAAAACAATGCTTTTAAAATCAATTTTAGCAAGTGCTTTTATGGCAAAATATCTGCTTCCTATGAAAATAAGAGAAAACTCAATAATTCCACATTTTAAAGATATAAAAGCTATAATAGACGATCCTCAAAATGTAAAAAACGATATTTCTACATTTGCCGGGAGAATAAAACAGTTTAAAGAAGTTTTTTACAAAGAAAATACTCTTATTGGAGTTGATGAAATAGAACTTGGAACTGACGCAAACGAAGCGGCAAGTCTGTTTAAAGTAATTATTGAAGAAATTATGAAAAAAAATAGAATTGTAATAACAACGCATCATAAAAGATTAGCTTCTCTTTTAGCACAAAATGAAGAAGTAGAATTATTAGCTGCTGTTTATGATGAAAAAAATCAAAAACCTACATATGATTTTATAAAAGGAACTATTGGAAAAAGCTACGCATTTGAAACAGCAAAAAGATATGGAATTCCATTAAATATCATAAATAAAGCAAAAGAAGAGTATTCAGAAGACCTTGAAAAGTTAGACGCTTTAATAGAAAAATCCGCCGAGCTTGAATTTATTCAAAAACAAAAAATAAAAGAACTTGACAGTGAGCTTGAAGATGTAAAACTCCTAAAAGAATCTCTAATAAATCAAAAACAGCAATTCAATGAAACAATCCAAAAAGAAAAAGAAAAACTTTTAAAAGAGTATAACGAAGCAATAAAAGCGGCAAAAGAGGCTATAAAAGCAAAATCAATAAAAGACGCCCATAGAAAATTAAACGAAGCAAATAAAATAAAATCTAAAATAAAAACAAAAAAAGAAGAGATAAAAAAGGAGTTCAAAGTCGGAGACACAGTAAAATATAATCACACTGTCGGAGAAATTATAGAACTAAAAGGTAAAAACGCTCTTGTAGAGTTTGACGGCAAAAAGCTTTTAGTGCCGAAATCTTCATTAAATCACTATTTATTACCTGTTAAAAAAAGAGCTCAAATTATAAAACCAAAACCTACAAAAGTTGATGTGAAACTTGACCTTCACGGAATGAGACTAGAAGAAGCTCTTGAAAAAACAGAAGAATTTTTAAATAATGCCGCCTTAGCAGGACTTGAAGAAGTGATAATATATCACGGTCTTGGAAAAGGAATTTTGGCAAAAGGTGTTACGGAGCTTCTCAAAAATCATCCATTGGTAAAATCATTCAAAGACGCCCCCCCGAATATGGGAGGATTTGGAGCTAAGCTTATAAAACTTTAAATTCTTTTTTCAAACTCCAAAATTTAGGTAAAATACGCTTAAAAAAGGAATTATATGAAACCTTTATTAATAGAAATAGGAACAGAAGAATTACCGGCTATTCCTCTTTTAAAAGAACTAAACAATATAGAAAAAAAATGGCTTGATATTTTAGAAAAATATAATTTAAAAGCAAATTTTGATTTTTTTTATACTCCAAGAAGACTTACTTTATGGCATAGAGAATTTCCTACAAAACAAGAAGATTCTATTCAAGAAATATGGGGAGCGCCAAAAGCTATTGCCGAAAAAAATCCAAAAGCAATAGAAGGTTTTGCTAAAAAGATAGGAATCGCACCAAATGAGGTAACATACAAATCAAAAAATAATCAGGAATTTTTATACTACAAAAAAGAAATTAAAGGCAAAAGTTCAAAAGAGCTTTTACCTGAGATGATAAATGAGTGGCTTCATTCTTTAAATTTTGGAAAAACAATGAAATGGGGAACTTGTGAAGAAGAATTTATAAGACCTGTAAGATGGATTTTATGTATGATAGAAGATGAAGCTATTACATTTAATTCTTATTGTGTAACTTCAAGTAACTTTACTATGCCTCATAGAATTGTAAAAGAGCCGATTTTTATAGACTTTGTAGGGAACTATTTTTGCAAACTTGATAAAAACGGCGTAATTTTATATCAGGATGACAGAAGAAAAAAAATATTAGATGAGATAAAATCACTTGAAAATGCAAAAGATATAAAAGTAGAAATTGATGAAGATTTATTAAATGAAATTGTGGCAATTACAGAATATCCGACTGCCCTGCTTGGAAGTTTTGATGAAGAATTTTTAGTATTGCCGCCAGAAGTAATTATAACTTCAATGAAAGAGCATCAAAGATATTTCCCTGTATTTAAAAACGGCAAATTAACAAACCATTTTATTGTAGTAAGCAATGCTTATACAAATGATTTTTCAAAAATTATCGCCGGAAATGAAAAGGTGCTAAGAGCAAGACTTAGTGATGCTCTGTTTTTCTATGAAAATGACCTTAAAAACGGACTTAACATAGAAGGACTTAAAAATATTGTTTATATGGATAAACTAGGAAGTGTTTATGACAAAGTTCAAAGAGAAGAAAAAATTATAGAATACCTGGCTAAAAATTATAATGGTAATTTAGAAAAAGCCAAAAAAGCAACACATTTAGCAAAAGCAGACCTTTTAACAGAAATGGTTTATGAATTTACAGAGCTTCAAGGGATTATGGGATATTATTATGCTCTAAAAGAAGGTGTTGATGAAGAGATTGCCATAGCAATAAAAGAGCAATATGAAGATTTCGCAAGCAATAAAACATCTGCTCTTTTAAATATTGCAAGAAATTTAGATACCCTAATGGCTCTATTTAGCATAAACAAAAAACCAAAAGGAAACAAAGACCCGTTTGGTCTAAGAAGAGCGGCAAATCATATAATAAAAATTGCTATTGAAAACAATATCCCGCTTGATATTAAAAAAACTATTTACGACCTTAAAGATTTATATCAAAATTTAAATC
>JALVWY010000073.1 GCA_027023105.1 Campylobacterales bacterium
AGCTCTTTATGCAAAAACGGGAGTTGATTCTATAGTTACAACAGCTCCATATTTTGCAAAAGGGGCGGATGTAAAAGTTGTTATACAATCTTTTGAATAGAATTTGTCAGTGTTTTTTTTATTTCTTATAAAGATAAAGATTTTAATTTTGCATCGTTAAAATCCTCTGCTAAATCGGGACATTTTGTATTTAAAAAAATTCCTTTAATCGTGTGAATGGAAAAGAGTATTTTGTCTTTATTTTTTTCTTTTATCGCTAATAGTAATTCTTTTATATTTTTATTTAATGAATTTAATGATATATTAACTAAATTTTTTTTATCTCTTTATTATAATTTTTAAAGTCTTCATTTATATTAGTTTCAATTATTTTTTTGATTTTCTCGTTAATCATTTTGGAGTTCCTTTAGAATTAAGGTTAATTTTCTATTATTGTAAAATTTTATTAATTTTTAACATTTATGCTTCATTTAATGGTATAATATATTTTATAATATGATTATATCATAAAGGTATTTTAATGGATTATTTTAAAAAATTACTATCGGGACTTTCGGATTTAAATGTTTTATATGTGGAATATGAGCCTCTTTCAAGGGAAATGGTTTCATTAATGCTTAAGAATTTTTTCAAAAATTTAGATGTAGCCAAAGACGGCGAAGAAGCTTTGGAAAAATTTAAACAAAAATATCATGATGTGGTAATTACAGATATGAGTATGCCTAAATTAAATGGTTTTACTCTAACTAAAGAGATAAAAAAATTAAATGAGGAAACTTCTATAATATTTCTTTCAGGAAGTAATGATATAGAAGCTTTATTGCAATCCATTAATCTCGGAATTGACGGTTATTTGTTAAAGCCTATTAATTTAGAGCAGTTTATTCAGGTGTTGACAAGAGTTTTACAAAAACACTATTATATGAAAAAAACACGGGAATATGAAAATTATCTAAAGCAGTTTAAAAATGCGGTTAATGAATTTAGTATTATATCAAAGACGGATTTAAAAGGTGTTATTACATACGCCAATAAAAATTTTGAAAAAATTTCTAAATATTCCAAAAAGGAATTAATAGGAAATCCTCATAATATTGTAAGGCATCCTGATATGGATAAGAAATTTTTTGAAAATTTATGGAAAACTATTAAAAGCAAAAAACCTTTTAAGGGTGTTATGAAAAACAGGGATAAAGAAGGTAAAAGTTATTATGTTGATACAATCATAACTCCTGTTTTGGATTTAAAAGGAGATATTAAAGAATATTTAGCCGTTAGAAAAGATATAACCTATTTTATGAATCCCAAAAAGATGTTTTTTGATGCTTTTAATGCAAATAAAGATGTTATATTGATTTATATGAGACTTGATAATTATGACGAACTTGAAGAATTTTATACAAAAGATATTTTAGAGAGGATTGAAGAAAAATCTCTAAAACTTTTAGATAAAAAATTTATGAAATATTTTGATTTTGAGATGATTTATAATCTTGAAAACGGAGAATTCGCCCTGTTATTAGATAAAAAATACCTTAATGATAATTTTATAAATTTACTTCAGGAGATACAAAAAAGAATAAAACAAAATGTATTAGAAATAGATGAAAATATTCAATATGATTTAAATGTTTTAATGAGTGTTGTTTATGAGGGTGTAAATATTTATGAATCCGCAAAGCTCGGGCTAAAGGAAATAAGAAAAAACAAACAATCTTTTATAATTGCCAATAATTTTTCAATACTTCACCATAAAAAAGCGGAAAAAAATTTAAAAACAATTCACCTTATAAAAAAAGCCGTTGTAAATTCAAAAGTTGTTAATTTTTATCAGGCTATTATAAATAATAAAACGAAAGAAGTGGATAAATATGAATCGCTTGTGAGGATTATTGATGAAAACGGCAAAGTTATTTCGCCTTATTTCTTTTTAGATATTGCTAAAAAAAGTAATTATTATCCGTATATTACAAAAGCAGTGCTTAATAACTCTTTTGATATGCTTAAAAAAACTAATAAAGACATTTCTATTAATCTTTCTTTTTTGGATATTAAAAACGATTTGATAAAACGAAAAATTTTTAATCTTCTAAAAGAATATAAAGAACTTTCAAGCAGAATTATATTTGAAATCCTGGAAGATGAGGAAATTGAAAATTTTGATTTGATGGTTGAATTTATTAATGAAGTTAAAAAATACGGCGTTAAAATAGCAATAGACGATTTTGGAAGCGGTTATTCAAATTATATAAGACTTCTTGATTATCAGCCCGATATTTTAAAGATTGACGGAAGCTTAATTAAAAATATAGACAAAGACGAGTTTTCAAAATCTATTGTAAAAAGTATAGTAACTTTTGCAAAAGAACAAAACCTAAAAACAGTGGCGGAATTTGTAGAAAACAGAGAAATTGCCGATTTTATAAAAAATATGGGTATAGATTATTCACAAGGATATTATTATGTAAAACCAAAATCAATGGAAGAAGTGGTATAATTACATAAAAAAGGTTTAAAATGGACCGTAGAAAATTTTTAAAAGCTTCTTTGTTAAGTAGCGCGGTTATAACTCCTTTATTTGGGAAAGATTTTTATAAAAGTCATTTTGTCTTACCTAAAAAGCCTTTTGAA
>JALVWY010000074.1 GCA_027023105.1 Campylobacterales bacterium
GATTTTGTTTTTTCAAAAAGTATATTTTTACTTAAAAGCGCCACTACAAAAAGCTCACTGTCAGCCAATGCAATAGGTCCGTGTTTCATTTCTCCTGCCGGATATCCTTCTGCGTGAATATAGCTTATTTCTTTTAGTTTTAAAGCCCCTTCAAGCGCAAGCGGATAAAAAATGTCTCTGCCGATAAAGAAAAATCCGTGTCCGTGAAGATATCTTTTTGAAAGTCTTTTTATTCTCTCATGAACTCCGGTATCAACTTTGATAACTTCAATAGCTTCATTTATAGCCTCAAATTCATTCTTTTTCCCTAAATAATCGGCGAACATCCATAAAGTCATCACCTGTGTAGCAAAAGCTTTTGTAGAAGCTACCCCTTTTTCAATCCCTGCTCTAAGCAAAATTGTTCTATCAGCCTCTCTAACAATAGAAGAATTATCAATATTACATAAAGCAAGCGTTTTAAGTCCCGCTTTTTTTGCCATTTTAAGAGTCTCAAGGGTGTCAGCAGTCTCACCGCTTTGAGAAATTACTACAAACAAAGTATCTTTACTAAGAAGCGGTTCTCTATATCTAAGCTCACTTGCCACTTCCACATCTACCCTTATTTTTGCATTTCTTTCAATAAGATATTTTCCTACAAGTCCTGCGTGATAACTTGTCCCGCAGGCTGAAATAATAATATTGTTAATTCCTTCAAAAAATTCTCTCTCAAGCTCATCAAATTTAATTCCATTTTCAGTGTTTCTTCCAAGGGTATTCTCTTTTAATACATCAAACTGCTCATATATCTCTTTTTCCATAAAAAATCTAAATCCGCCTTTTTTAGCAGATTCTTTTGAAGAAGGAAGAGGCTTGAAAAAAGGTTTTATCTCTTTTTCCCTAAAAAGATGGATTTCATCATCAACCCATCCCCATTCCCCGTCTTCAAGATAATGGGCACTTTTTGCATATCCTATAACAGGTGCGTCCGATGATGAAAAGAAAATTTCTTTTTCATTTTTAGCCACTATCAAAGGAGAGCCTTTTTTTGCAAAAAATATTTTTTGCGGTTCTTTTTGTGTGATGAGTAATATCGCGTATGCTCCGTCAATTTCATCTAAAACCTGTTTAAAAGCTTTTGTAGCATCACCTTCATAATAATATTCAAAAAGTTTTACTATAACTTCCGTATCGGTTTGAGAAACAAATTCTATACCTTTTTTAATAAGTTTCTTTTTAATTTCCTGATAATTTTCTATAATCCCGTTATGAACAACCGCACTAAATTCTCCTCTGTGAGGATGTGCGTTAAGCTCTGTCGGTTTACCGTGAGTTGCCCATCTTGTATGACCAATACCCATATATGGAGCATTAAATTTAACTTTTTTTACTTTTTCTTCTAAATTTTTAAGCTTTCCTACAGCTTTAATTGTTTTTAAATCCTCTGCGTCTTTAACAGCAATCCCTGCAGAGTCATAACCTCTGTATTCAAGTTCTTTTAAACCTTCAATTAAAAATTCTATCGGATTATCTATTCCTATACATCCTACAATTCCACACATTATTTAAATTCCTTTTCATAAAAATAGTTAGTTGCTTCTACAAATCCTGACACACTTCCACAGTCAAATCTTTTACCTTTAAATTTATAAGCTAAAACCATTCCCCTTTTAGCCTGAGTAAGAATAGCATCTGTTAATTGAATTTCTCCGCCTTTTCCGGGCTTAATATTTTTTAAAATATTAAAAATATCAGGTGTTAAAATATATCTTCCTATAGCCGCAAGATTACTAGGAGCCTTGTCAATATCCGGTTTTTCAACCATATTTTTTACCATCATCACACCCTCTTCAATCTCTTTACCCTCAATTATTCCGTATTTATTAACTTCATTTTTATCAACTTCTTCAACTGCTACAATAGTGCACTTATATTTTTCATAAAGTTTTACCATTTGGGTTAAAATTTCCCCGACACATAAATCATCTGCCAAAACTACAGCAAAAGGGTTATTTCCTATAAGAGGTTCACCTGTTAAAACTGCGTGACCTAAACCTAACATCTCTTTTTGGCGAACATAAGTAAAAGTGCATTTTTTTATCATTTTATTAACTTCTTCCAATAATTTCGCTTTACTTGAATCTTTTACTTTTTCTTCCACCTCAGGTGAATAATCCAAATAATCTTCTATTGCCCTTTTGGCTCTACCGGTAACAAATCCTATTCCAAAAATTCCTGCATTTACACACTCTTTAATTCCGTAATGAATAAGAGGCTTATTAACTATAGGCAACATTTCCTTTGGCACCGATTTTGTAGCCGGTAAAAATCTTGTCCCGTATCCGGCTGCCGGAAAAAGCGCTTTTTTAATCATTTTTCTCCTTTAAATATTTTATAAATATAATTAAATTTTTATCTTTAAACAAAACACTGTCTTTTGTTACTTTGTAAAAAAATCTACTCTTTTGAATAAAACCGTCTTTTGTTTTTATGATTTTTATATTTTTAAAAGGCTTTTTATTTAAAATTGTATCAAAAATATCTTTATCGTCTTCATTGAAATATTTTTTAATAAAGTAATACTTGTTTATGCAGTTGTTATTTAAGCATATTTCGTCATTTTTTATCAAAAATTTTAAAGGCAC
>JALVWY010000075.1 GCA_027023105.1 Campylobacterales bacterium
GCCAAAATATTAAATGAATTTTTTAATCTTAGGCAAAAACTCCTCTTTCATCTCTTCCACTAACTTCTCAAACTCAATATAATCTTTGCCATCAGGGTCTTCAAAACCAATATGAATTGTTTTAACAAGCTTTGGAAAAATCGGGCAACTCTCTTTTGCCGAGTCACATACAGTTACAACTAAATCAAAATTCTCATCAATTACTTCATCTAAATTTTTAGAATAATAACTATCATTCCAAGCATTCTCAGCCATTAACACTTTTTTTGCATTTTCATTTACTTTTCCTGCGGGATTAGTCCCTGCACTGTAAGCTTTTACTCCATCAAGATATTTATTAATTAACGCTTCGCCTAAAATACTTCTGCAACTGTTTCCGGTGCACAGCACCAATACTTTTTTCATAAAAATCCTTTTTATATTGAATTATATCAAACCATAAAGCAATTTGACATAACTAAATAAACTTTATATAATAACACTAAAAAATATGGAGGTAAAAATGGAAAATATTATAGTAGCCTGTCCTCATTGTAAAGCATTAAACAAATTACCTAAAAAAGAAAGTTATAAAAAAGCAGTGTGCGGTGTATGCAAAGGGAATTTACTTGACAATCAACCTATACACATAAATTCAGCCGAAGAATTTAATAAAATTATAAATTCCGTAACTATTCCTGTAATTATAGACTTTTGGGCGGTATGGTGCGGTCCTTGTCAAATGTTTGCACCTGCATTTGAAAGCGTAGCCAAAAATTATCCTTTAAAAGCAAACTTTTTAAAAGTAAATACAGAGGAAGTGCCACAAATTGCAGCTCAATTTGGAATCAGAAGCATTCCTACAATTACAGCTCTTAAAAATGCCAAAGAAATAGACAGAGTAACAGGAGCATTGCCTGAGACTCAGTTTGATATGTGGGTTAAGAGAATAATTAACTCTTAAAACCCGCTGCTTAACGCCTCTTTACATCCTTTTAAAAATAGATTTTTGTTATTTTTAATGGCTTTATCCACAGAATCTTTTTTCCATGCATTTAAACATCTGTTATAAACTTCTTTTGAATTAAGCACTCTTCCAAAAAGGCTTTGTTTTATGACATTACCTTCATTATATCCTTGTCTAAAAGGATAACTGCTATTTACTCCGGCTAATAAAAAAACAGGCAATAATAAAAATATTTTTTTCATTTATACTCCTTAAATTATAAGCATTGCATCACCGTAACTGTAAAAACGGTATTTTTTATTAATTGCTTCTTCATAAAGTTCAAGTGTTTTTTCTCTTCCTATAAAAGAAGCTACAAGCATAATAAGAGTTGATTTTGGGAGATGAAAATTAGTTAAAAGATGATTTACTCTTATTGGATGATTCAAAGGATTCAAAAACAAATCACATTCTCCTGAGAGTTTTTTTTTTCTTGCATAATATTCAACAGTTCTTGTCACAGTTGTTCCTACGGCTACAATTTCAGTCTCGGAATCTAAAATTTCAGCACTCTTAGAAGGAATTTCAAAAAATTCGCTGTGCATTTTATGCTCTCTTATATCTTCAACATCCACAGGTTTAAATGTCCCGGCTCCTACATGCAGTGTTAAATAGCTTTTATTTTTAATTTTATTTAAAAGTTCATCCGTAAAATGAAGACTTGCCGTAGGAGCTGCAACCGCACCTTCTTTTTTTGCAAAAACCGTTTGATATTCATTTTCATCAAGGGCTTCATCATCTCTTTTTATATAAGGGGGCAAAGGAATATGACCTATTTTTTCAAGAATTTTAACCAATTCTGAAAATTCCAATTTTTCATTATCCAATCTAAACTCCACAACCCGGCTTCCATCATCCAAAAGCTCCGTTACCTCAGCCTCTAAACCTTTATCAAAAAAAAGTTTACTTCCAACTTTTACTTTTCCTCTTATATAAACCAAAAATTTATCATTAAAGGGTCTGTTTAAAAGAAGTTCAACCCTTCCGCCACTTTCTTTTTTACCGAAAATTCTGGCTTTAATTACTTTTGTATTGTTAAAAATAAAATATTTTTCACCTACAAAATCTAAAATGTTTTTGAACTTGGTATGAATTATTTTATCTTTTTTTCTGTCATAGACTAAAAGTTTTGCCTCATCCCTTGGAGTTACGGGATATTTGGCTATTAACTCCTCAGGCAGATTATAATTATAACTATTAACCAGTAAATCTTTAAAGTCCAATCATTTTCCTTAGTTCCTGAGGTTTTGTAGAATAATTCATAGCGGTTTGTGAATCCACTATTCTTTTTCTGACCAAATCAGATAAAATCTGATTCATTGTCTGCATTTCAGTAGTTCCCTGATTTAGCTGCATTTGAGAATAAATCTGTTGAATTTTATTTTCTCTAATCAAGTTAGCAATAGCCGGATTATTTATCATAATTTCCTGAGCGGCAGTTCTTCCTCCTCCTATTTTGGGAAGTAAAACCTGAGAGATAACAGACAAAAGTGCCATTGAAAGCTGGGTTCTTATCTGTTCTTGCTCTTCTGCCGGGAAAACATTTACGATTCTGTTTATTGTTTGAGCCGCTGAATTTGTATGAAGAGTTCCAAATACCAAA
>JALVWY010000076.1 GCA_027023105.1 Campylobacterales bacterium
GAATTAACATTTTCTATTAAATTTTTTTCGTGTTCTTTCCAGTCAAAATCTTTTCTAAAAGGAAATTTACCATAATAGTCTCTACTTATTAAAAAATATCTAAGATTCGGATGATTTTTAAATTTAACTCCGTATGTTGAATAAGCTTCAAGCTCATGCCAATCGGCACTTGGCATCAAAGGAGTAATAGAATCTATTTCACAAGTTTCCAAATCTCTTGGCAAATCAACTTTCAGCCATACATTCTTCTTATCTTTTAAATTTTCAAGAAAATAATTTACTTCTATTTTATCATCATCAATAAAATCGGTTGGAGAAACAGTCGAGCATGTTTTAACTCCCGCTTCTTTTAAATCTTTTACTATATTTAATAAATCTTCTTTATTCTTAAATTTTGCCTTAACCCAGTTAGATTTATAATCTTCTACATATTCCGTTTCATATTTATTTAAAATATCTTTTATTTTATCCATCGCCATCCTTTAAAACTTCATTTGTTTCCAAAGTCCACCCTGGCTTGAAGCACTAGGTTCACCTCTTTTAATTTTTTCTTTTAATTCTTCAAGCCCTGCAATAATAGCCTCTGGTTTTGGAGGACAACCTGCTACAAATACATCTGCCGGTAGAATTTCCGTCATATTTTTAATAACAGACTGAGAATCGTTATAAGGTCCCCCGTCATATGCACAAGCACCGATTGCCACTACATATCTGGGCTCTGGCATTTGCTCATAAGTTCTAAGAAGCGCCGGAAGTATTTTTTTACTTACAAGTCCCGTAATAAAAATAATATCCGCCTGTCTTGGAGTCGGGGTCATAATATAACCGTATCTCTCCCAGTCATATCTAGGACCCATTGCCGCAAGCATTTCAAGAGAGCAACACCCGCTACAAAAATGGACTATCCAAGGGGATTTGCTCCTTGCATAATTAAAAAAATCAAGAACTTTTAGCATTTCTATACTCCTTCATACTAATTGTAATAGCTGCAAACATCAGCACACCAAATACCATAGCCCATTTTAAAGCTTCAGGATTATCGGCAAAAACGAAAAGTGAGAAAAACAACCCTGCCATATCAAACACAATAAAAGCAATCGCAAAGATAAAATATCTGAAATTTGCTTTCATAGGAACTTCACTACTTGGCGGAAGACCGCACTCAAAATGGTCGTTTTTAACTTCTCCCGGATTAAACGGTGCAACCATAATCCCAAGAAAATATAAAAACAATATGCCGGCTAATATACCCGATGCATATATTAATATAGTGCCCATACACTCTCCTTTTTTTGGAATATTATCAAATAAAGTCTACTTATTTAGTTTAATATACCTAAATATAACTTAAAATTATAACGAATTTTGTCCTATTTATTAAAATAAGATTAAAAATGTTACTATTTGTAATATCTATGTAATAAACCCAAGCTCTTTTGGGCTGTCAAAAGAGCTTCCTTTTTCTTTTTTTATCTCTTCTATGAAATCTTTAAGTTTAAAAATGGCTTTTTTTCTAAGGGCTACTTTTAAGGCTGTATTTTTTATTATAAGTTCAATTTCTGCGCCTGTCAATTCATATTTAGCTAACTCTTTAATATTAAAATTTTCTTCATACTCTGCTTTTGGAAGTTTTAATTCCCATAATTTGACTCTTTCATCAAATGAAGGCTTTTCAAATTTTATTTTTTTGTCAAATCTTCTTGAAAAAGCAGTGTCTAATGTCTCAAGTAAATTTGTAGTGGCAATCAAAACTCCGTCAAATTTCTCAAACTGTTCAAGAAAAATATTTTGCATTTGATTGTGCATTTTATCCGCACTGCTAAAAGAAGCGGTTGTTCTTGTGGATAAAAACTGGTCTGCTTCATTTAGTAACAAAACGGGCTTTGTTTTTAATTTTTCAGCCACGGCATAATATTCATCAAACATTCTCCTGACATTTTTTTCACTCTCACCCACATACATAGACAAAATTTTACTTGCATCAAGACTTAAAATCGGCTTATTAAGCTCGTTTGCTATAGCTTTTGCACTCAGTGTTTTACCTGTTCCAGGGTGCCCGTAAAAAATAATTTTTATATTTATTTCACCATTTTGCTTAATTCCCCATTTTTTAAGAAGATTTATAACTCTTTTGTTATTTTGTTTTAAAAGAGTTTCAATCTGCTCCATCGTTTTTTTGGGTAAAACAACATCTTTTAAACTGACATTATCTTCAATCAAATCAAAAACGGTATCTTTTACAATATGTTCCATTTTGTGTTTTTTTCTCGGATGAATAAGCTCGTTTAATATCTCTTCATTTATAAAATAAATTTTGCTATATCCCCCAAAAGCGCCTATTAGCTCATCATAATCCAAAATATCTTCACTGACAAGTTTGGAATTTTCATCCAGTAAATTTCTGTTT
Organism: Campylobacterales bacterium; assembly: GCA_027023105.1. Taxonomy (GTDB): domain Bacteria; phylum Campylobacterota; class Campylobacteria; order Campylobacterales; family Nautiliaceae; genus JALTBU01. The sequence continues at coordinate 2,408 of JALVWY010000076.1, forward strand.
TTGATTCTTTCTATTTCATCGGAACTTATAAGGTTTAAAAGATAATTCATCTCCCTTGAATTTTCATTTGAAGTCGTATATTCCTCTTTTAAAAGAGATAAAAAAATAATTTCTTCTTTTTCGGTTAATTCATTCTCTTTTATGAAATTAAAAACCGGCAAATCTATTTTTGTAAGTTTTAATTTTTCTTTTATAGAATTTTCTATCAAATTAAGCTTACTCTGAAGCCTTTTTACAGATGATTTGGCATTAAAATTATTTCTTAAATTGGCAATTTCAGCATAAATTTCTATTCTTAAAAACTGCTCTTGCAAATATTCCAAATGGTCTAAATAGGGCTTTTTTTCCGGAATTATAAATTCAAGTGAGCCTTTTTCCACAAGTTTCAAAAAAGCAATAGATAAAGAAACAGAAGAATTAAAAAGCTCAAGAAGCGTCAAATCATTTGTTTTTGTTCCGAATGATGAATGGACAATCCACCCCTCATCCATCAGATGATTAAATTTTTCTATATAATCAAGCGCATCCAATTCACTTACATCAAAAATTTCTTCAATAATATTTTTAACTTTTAACTCTTCTTTACCCTCTATATATTCATTTAACATAAAACGAAGAATTTTTGTTTCTTCTTTATTTGTATTTAGAATCTCATAAATTTTTGTCTTTTCAGGCGCTTTTAAAAATTCTTTTATATTTTTTATCAAAAATACTCCTTTAATATTATTATATAATTTTACCAAAAAAGGCTATAAATGCAGTTTTTATATTATCCCGAAACTTTTAATCAAATAACACTAAAAGGAAATGAGCACAAATATCTATTCAAAGTAAGACGCATAAAACAAAATGAACTTATCAAAATAAGAAATTTAAAAGACGATTTTTTATATATTTATAAAATTGAAGATATAAACAAAAAAGAGGCTCATTTAAAATTAATAAATAAAGAGCAAAAACCAAACAAACCACATACATTTTTGCATTTAGGATGGTGTATTATTGAGCCTAAAAACATAGAAAAAATCCTGCCTACTTTAAATGAAATCGGTGTTAGTAAAATAAGCCTTGTTTATTGCGATTTTTCTCAAAGAAATTTCAAACTCAAACTTGAGAGACTTCAAACAATTCTTATAAACTCCTGCCAACAGTGCGGAAGAAGCGATTTAATGGAAATTGAAATCATCTCTTCTAGCAAAGAGTTTTTTGAAAAATATCCGGAATTTATAGCCTTAGATTTTAACGGGGAAAATATTGAATGTAAAAATTATAATAAACCTTTTTTAATAGGACCGGAAGGCGGATTTAGCCAAAAAGAAAAAGAGCATTTCAAAGAAATTGTAAAATTAAAAAGCTTTATTTTAAGAAGCGAAAGCGCCGCTTGCGCCGTTGCTGCTAAAGTTTTGTTATAAACTTCCTCCTATTCCTTTAAACTTATCTACAAACTTTGATATTTTTCTAAAAACCTCTTGTTTTTTTGTAAGATATTTAGGATTCAAAGGACTCATTTTAGGAAGTATTTCATTTAGTTCCGTTCCGTTTTCACTTGCATATCCTTTTTTTAGGGCATTTTTGATATATCTTTTGGCTTCATTTTCTTTTAGATTTTCTTCTTCAATCAATTTTTGAGCTTCAATTTTTTGTTTTTGCCCGGCAAAATCAAAAAAAGCTTCTATTATCCCCGTTTTATCTTCTATCTCATCTAAATTTGTATTATTTATAAATTCTATAATCAAATCTTCTTTTGCTCTATGACCTAAACTTGCCCTGATAACTCTTCTGATTTCTTCAATCAGAGCATCTTTATTTTTTGCTTTTTTATGCTCTTTGAAAATAAGCTCTAAAATATAATCAAGATTAATCTCTTGTGATTTAAGCAAATCCACTTCAAAAACAACATCATCCCATTGGCTTAAACCTTTTTTTTCTTCTTTTTCTTTTCTTATCCATTCTCGAATATCATTATAAGTTGAGCGGTAATCTTGAACCAATCTATCAGATAAAATCTCTGTATCTTTTATTTTTTCTAACATTTCATCAGTTAAATTATTTTCTATTTTAAATTTTTCTACATCATCAATATTTTTCAACTTTTTAGCCAGAATAAATTCATCAAAATTTTGTAAAATATTTTCAAGCTTCAAATATTCCCCAAATAACTTAACAAACTCTTTTTTTTCACTCTCTTTATAAATATTTGCCGGGTCTGGGAATTTAGTTTGTAGTTCCTCTACAACCTCAGCAAAACCTTTTTTTGTTTTGCCGCTTAATTCGTCGCTAAATCCATTTATATACTCTTCATAACTCTTTTCAAGCACAATATTTTTAGTATTTGAATCCCCAAAAAGTTTGATAGCATCAATAGTAGCCTGTTCTAAATCTCTAAAAGTTACAATATTTCCGAAACTTTTAGTGGAGTTATAGATTCTGTTTGTTCTTGAATATGCTTGAATAAGCCCGTGGTATCTTAAATTTTTATCTACAAAAAGAGTATTTAAGACTTCTGCATTAAAACCGGTTAGAAACATACCAACAACTATCAATAAATCAATTTCACCTTTTTTCATCCTTTCTGAAATATCTTTATAATAATTCTCAAACGATTTACTATCAAGTCCATAGTTTGTTTTAAACGATTGATTATAATCATCAATAGCTTTTGCTAAAAATTCCTTAGCAGTTGAATTAAGGGCATTTGTTTCAAAACTTTCATCTTCAATCTCACCTATTGCACTCTCTTCATTTTGTGCAAAAGAGAAAATAGTTGCTATTTTTAGAGGATTTTTAGAATCTTTTTGCAGTTCTTTAAAAGTTTGATAATAAAGCTTTGCCGCATCAACACTACTAACGGCAAACATTGCATTAAAGCCTTTTTGATTATAAAGTCTGTGAGTTTTTTCATTGAAATTTTTTAAAATATATCTTGTTATCTCTTTTATTCTCTCAGGATGCAAAAGTGCTTCTTTTGTATCTAAAGCACTTAATTTTTTTTCATCTTGTTCTGTTTCTATATTTTTAAATTTTGGCTTAACATTATTATAATCCACTTTAAATTTAAGCACTTTTTCATCTCTTATCGCATCTGTGATTACATACGAATGAAGCTCTCTTCCAAAAACACTTGCAGTCGTTTTATCTGAGAGTGCATTTTCAGGGAAAATAGGAGTTCCGGTAAATCCAAACTGATAATATTTTTTGAATCTTTTTTTAAGATTATTTTGAGCTTCCCCAAATTGACTTCTATGTGCTTCATCGAAAATAAAAACAACCTGTTTTTTATAAACTTCCAAATCTTTTTCGCTTTTCATTAAATTATTAAGTTTTTGAATAGTAGTAACAATTATTCTATTATCATCTTCTTCAATATTTGCTTTAAGTCCTGCTGTGGAATTACTGCCGTTTACACTATCGGGTGAAAATTTTTGATACTCTTGAAGTGTCTGAGTATCTAAATCTTTTCTATCCACTACAAAAAAGACTTTATCTATAAAATCAAGCCCGGTAGCAAGTTTTGCAGCTTTGAAACTTGTAAGAGTTTTACCGCTTCCTGTTGTATGCCAAATGTATCCGCCACCCTCTGTGGTGCTGTAAGTTTTGGCTTCATAAGAGCTTTTGATTTTCCACAAAATCCTCTCCGTCGCTGCAATTTGATAAGGTCTCATAATCAAAAGTGTATTAGTCGTATCAAAAACCGTATACTTAGTTAAAATCTCTAAAATGGTCTTTTTTTGCAAAAATGTAGCTGTAAAGTCTTTTAAATCTTTTATAGGAGTATTATTGCTTAATGCCCAATTCATACTAAAATCAAAATTATTTTTATTTCTTTTAGTTGTATTTGCAAAATATCTCGTATCTGTTCCATTTGAGATTACAAAAATTTGAATATATTTAAAAAGCGAATCAGATGAATTAAAACTCTCTTTTGAATATCTGTGAATTTGATTAAATGCTTCTTTTAGGGCTACTCCCCTTTTTTTAAGTTCTAAATGGACAAGTGGCAAACCATTTACAAGAATAGTTACATCATATCTATTTTGATATTCTCCTGTTTGTTCAAATTGATTTATTACTTGAAGTTTGTTTTTTGCAAGATTTTTTTTGTCAATTAAATAGATATTTTCTATATGCCCGTCATCAAAAACAAAATCATAAATATAATCATCGTGAATTTTTCTTGTTTTTTCTATAACTCCATCACTTGGCTTATCTAAATACTCTTCTAAAAATCTTCTCCATTCATCATCACTGAATTTAACATTATTTAGATTTTGGATTTGTATTTTTAAATTTTGTAGAAGTTTATCGTTTGTTTTTATCTCTTTTGCATATTCATACCCTTGATTTACTAAATCATTTATAAGCTCTTTTTCAAGGTCACTCTCTGTTTGATAAGAATCATTTTGCGGAATTTTCGTATATTTATCAAGGACTATAAAATTATTTGACTGAGCTATTGGTTTTGTTTGCATTTTATTCCTTTTTGAAATCAAGCAGTAAATTTCTATAATATTCATACTGCTTTTGTCTAAGTTCTATCTCTTTTGGGAGTCCTTTTGTGATTGAGTTTGTAATGGTATTGAATTTATCAAGGATTTTGACTATTTCTTTTTGTTTTTCTATTGGTGGGATGGGGATTTTTATTTTTTTTACAATACCTGCATTAATGTTTGTTTGAGAACCTGCTCCAAGTGATTTTATATATTCATATTGACTAAGTAAAAAATAAAACACATAACGATAATCAGCAATCTTTTCATCAATTTGAATATTAGCACAAGCTTGATTAGTAGTCAAAGGAATTTTATTAATTGCAACTTTTCCAACTGTTGCACCATACATTGCAATAATTATACAATTTTTAGGTATCCATTTTGCACTAGAATTTTTTAAACCTTCTTCTGTAATCTTTATATCTGTATCAAAAATTTCATTAAAATTCACTTCTTGTGTCCTTAACCAAGGAATATTACCATTATAATATTTAGAAATACTTGTTTTTGGTGTTCCTCCCGAAGATATTTTAACAGTAATTGCCTCTAAACTCTTCCACTCAACATCATAACCAAAAGTTAAAAGTTTATTAAGATAATATTTGTATTGTTTTTCGCGGGCATTAAGTTCCTTGTTAAGTTCCTTGTTAAGTTCCTTGTTAAGTTCCGTAAATTTATCTAAAATCCTTACTATCTCCTCTTGGACATCAATGGGTGGGATGGGGATTTTGAATTTTGAAAACTCTTCTTTTGTAATAGTTTTTATAGTGCTTCCTCTGGCTTTTTCCTTTTCTAACTTAAATTTATTTTCTAATTGATAAGCAAAATATTTTTTATTTATTTTAATTTTATAATCAGTAAAAATACCCAATGTTCTATCTACATAACTATCATATTGAGTTATAGCTACTCTACCTATACTACCCTGTAAAGTAACAATTACACTATCTTTTGGAACAAAAACACTTTTTGGTTGAGCTAATACTGAAATTTTATGTTTAGTATTCTCAACTAACTCCATATTTTCTGTAACATCCGCTACTTGAACGAAAGGCATTGCTCCTTCTCCACCATACCATTTGCTTTCTCCATATGGTTGTGGAAATGACCCTCTTCTAAATTTCACAATCTCTTCTAAACTCTTCCACTCAACCTCTCTACCTTTTAAAAGTTTTTCTAAAAATTTATTCATTTATTTCTCCATTTAACTTATCCAAAATAGCTAAACTCTCTTTATTCATTTTTGAAAATGCAAACCATTTTTTGCCTAAATCTTTTAGACTTGCCCCTATGTGATAAACTTCTTTATTATCAATTATCAAAAATCTATCGTGAGAATTTTTAAAAATTTTTAAGGTTACATTATTGTATTGTTTTTGATATTTTTCATAATCTTGCTTTAATTGTTTAGAGATTGTATGGGTATAAATCGTTACTTTTATTTGCTGTATTTTTGAAAAAAGAGTTAAAACCGAATCATCTACATAATTATCTATTAAAATTATAGAAGTTTTTGCTGATTTAATTAAATCATTTATAAATTTATAAGCATCAAAAATTTGTCCGTTAAAAAATATACCTTGTGCCGGTTTTATATCTTTATTTTCAAGTGCTTTAAAAAGTTTATCTATTTTTTCATCTGTTTTTATTTCATAAGATATTTGCCTTTTTTCAAGTTGATCAATTTTTTGAAACAAATTTGCATTTTGAATTAAAAATGTTTTCATTTTAGTAAATGTTCTCATAATAGATAATGTAACTTCTGTTGCAACTTTACTTTTTAATACAGTTGCTAACATATAAACACCTTGTTCTGTAAATACTTTCGGATTATATCTTCTTCCACCCCAACTTGAGGTCGCATTTTGCGACCTCAAATTTTGAAATTCCTCATCTGTTAATTCAAACATTAAATCATCTGGAAATCTGTCAATATTTCTTTTTACAGCTTCATTTATTCTTTTTGTTTGCACCTGATAAAGTTTTGCTAAATCCTCATCAAGCATAACCTGTTTTTCTCTAATTGTATAAATCTTATTTTCTATATTCTCTTCAATTAAAGCTATTTTATTCACTCCATTTTCCACTCTAATTTTTCTCAATTTCTTCAATAATATTATCTATCTCATCTCTTAAAACATCTATTTTTTTAACCGTTTCTTTTATCTCTTCATTTAATTTTTTTATATCAATTTTTTCTCTTGTGTCTTTCGCTTCTACATAAGCACTAACTGAGAGATTAAAATCATTTTCTTTTATTTCATCAATATCCGCCATTTTAACTATATATTTTTCATCTTTTTTATCTGCAAAAAGATTTAATATCTTTTCAATATGTTCATCTTTTAAAACATTATTATTCGTCTCTTTTTTATAAAATTCGCTTGCATCTATAAACTGAACTTTTGTATCTGTTTTATGTTTTGATAAAACAAGAATATTAACAGCTATTGAAGTCCCAAAAAATAGATTCGGAGCCAGTGCAATAACTGTTTCTATATAATTATTTTCTACTAAATATTCCCTAATCTTTTTCTCAGCTCCTCCACGGTAAAAAATCCCCGGGAATGTAACAATAGCGGCTCTTCCTTTTGGTGAAAGATAATAAAGCGAATGCAAAATAAAAGCAAAATCAGCTTTTGACTTTGGAGGAAGCACACCTGCTGGGGCGAATCTTTCGTCGTTTATTAAAGTAGGATCATCACTTCCTATCCATTTGATTGAATAAGGAGGATTTGAAACAATGGCATCAAAAGGCAAATCATCTAAAAATGCCGGATTTGTAAGGGTATCTCCAAGTTTTATTTCAAACTTATCATAATTTATATTATGTAAAAACATATTCATTCTTGCAAGGTTATAAGTTGTGTGATTTATCTCTTGTCCAAAAAATCCATCTTGAATAATATGCTCATCAAACTGCTTTTTTGCTTGTAAAAGGAGTGAGCCTGAACCACAAGCCGGGTCATATATTTTATTTACTTCTTTTTGATTAAAAAGGGCAAGTTTTGCTATAAGTTTAGATACACTTTGAGGAGTAAAAAATTCTCCTCCAGATTTACCGGCATTTGCCGCATAATTTGAGATAAGATACTCATAAGCATCACCAAATAAATCAATATGATTATCTTGAAATTCTCCAAAATCAAGCGAAGCAACCCCTTTTAAAACTGCTGCAAGTCTTTTGTTTTTATCCGCTACGGTTGAGCCTAAACGATTGCTTGTAGTATCAAAATCAGCAAAAAGTCCTTTTATATCACTTTCGCTTGGATATCCGTTTGCTGAATTCTCAATATCAGAAAATATTTTTGCCAAATCCGTGTTTAGATTTTCATTTGTATCTGCATTTTTTACCACATTTTCAAAAAGCTCACTTGGATAGATAAAATATCCTTTTGTTTTAATAGAATCGTGTTTAATTTCCTGGGTAATTACACTATCAGGAAGTGATGCATAATTTATACTTTCATCATCTGCTTCCATAAATTTAGCAAAATTTTCACTAATAAATCTATAAAAAAGCGCCCCTAAAACATACTGCTTAAAATCCCATCCATCTATTGAACCTCTAACTTCATTAGCTATTTGCCATATTTGTCTTTGGAGCTTATCCCTTTGTGCAATTTCACTCATTATGCCCCTTTAATAACATCTAAAATAATCTTAGCTAAATTCAGGGCTTTTGTTCTATGAGAAAAACTTTTTTTTATTTCACTATCAAGTTCTCCAAGGGTTTTATCAAATCCGTTTGGAATAAACGAAGGGTCATAACCAAATCCGTTATTACCTCTTATTTCATCTATTACATCTCCTCTCATAAATCCGTGCGTTGTCCAAATCCCGTAAGGAGAAGAAATAGCAATAGCCGCCGTATAAAATGCCGGTGTTTTTTTTATATTTCTTTTTTTTAGTTCATTTATAAGTTTATTTAGATTATCTTTATCACTTGCTTCTTCTCCGGCATAGCGGGCAGAAAAAATACCCGGGGCATTATCTAAAGCAGGCACACTTATACCGCTGTCATCTGCTAAAATAATTTCATTAGGTAGTTTTTCTGCAATAGCTTTTGCTTTAATTATTGCATTTTCTTTAAAAGTTTTACCGTTTTCTTCTATTTCAAAAGGTTTAATAATCTCACTGTAAGGAATAATTTCAA
>JALVWY010000077.1 GCA_027023105.1 Campylobacterales bacterium
TCCTCTGATTTGTCAAATAAAAGCTGCATTCCAAGACAAACACCAAGCATATATTTTCCGCTTTTGACAAAATCATTAAGAGCCTCATTCATTCCTGTTTTTTGTAAATGCTCCATTGCATCTCCAAAAGCTCCGACTCCCGGTAAAATAAGCTTATCACACTTCTTTATATTCTCAGGATTTTTTATAATATCCGCTTTTATGCCTATTTTATCAAAAGCGTTTTTTACACTCGCCAAATTTCCCATATTATAATCAACAATTCCTATTTTCATCTATTCCCTTTCTTCTCTTTTCCATATCTTTTCCCTATTTTATATCTTTCCCGACACTTTTCATATAATAAGCCAGTCCTATTAAAAGGAATGTTACCGCTCCAAGTAAAAGTGCCGCATATATAAGTTTATTAGGTGCAATCATAGCAAATTTAAATACAAGCATAAGCCCTTCAATAGCCAGAGCTATTACAATGCTCCCTAAAAATTTTATCATTGTTTTGTGAATTGCAAGAGGATGTTCTTCTTTTTCGCCTATTACTTCTTCAAAAATAAGAGTTTTTACCAAATCATATAAAGCCAGCGAAAGAGTAATTAAAATAGTGGATTCAAACATCTTTTTGATATCAATAGTTGAGAGAGTATACATAAAAAACATTTTTATTCCGTTAAAAAAGAGTAAAACACAAATGGCAAATAAAGCCAAAGCAAAAACGGCATAAATAACCCTGTTTGTATTTTTTACAAAAGTATCGCCTTTTTGTTTATGGATAAATTTTAAAATTTTTTCAAAAGGAATATCAACCACCGACACATACAACAAATCACCTCTGTTATTAAATACCGGCATAGCTGCACTAACAACCATTTCTCCGCCTATTAAGCTAGGATACGGGTCTGTTAAAATACATTTTTTTTCTTTTACCGATTTATAAAAATATGTCCTGTTTAATTGATTAAATTCAATTTTTCCTTTAAAATTTTCTTTTAAACTTATCATCTCACTTATCTGTCTTCCGTTTGCATCAAGAATATAAGCGACATTAGCCTCGGGAAGTTCGTTTATAATTCTTTTTAATCCTTCATAAACAGCATCCACTCCTATATTAGGAAGTCTGTTTGGCAAATTTCTTTGTAAAAGATAACAAAAATATGCCCTTGCTTCTTTTCTTATTTTTTGAAAGTCCTGAATTTCTCTAATATGCATATTTTTCTCCTATAATATTTAAAACTTCTTCCACACAAAGCCCCATAGCCGTAGATTCATAACCTTTTAGGGTTTTTATATATTTTTTACAAAATCCCTCAACCATACAAGCACCCGCTTTTCCCATCCACTCATTTGAATCTAAATAATTTTTCAAATCTTTTTTGTCAAATTCCCTAAATTCATAAACGGCTTCATCAACTCTTCCAAAAATTTGAGAATTAAATTTAATCCACATAGAAGTTATAATTTTTATTTCTTTTCCGCTTTGAGCAAGTAAAATTTGTTTGGCATCTTCTTTGTCTTTAGCTTTTCTTAAAATTTTTTTACCATCACTTACCACTGTATCGGCAGTTAAGATATCTTCATTTTCAAAACATTTAAGACACTCTTGAAATTTTCCTAAACTGGCTAGCATAACAAATTCATAAGGGTCGTTGGATTTTATCGCTTCTTCGTCAAACTCACACTTTTTTTGTATAAATTCAATTCCGGCATTTTTTAAAAGTTTAGCTCTTGTAACAGACGCACTGCATAAAATAAGCATAAACAAAAACCTTTTTATGTAATTGTAACAAATTTATACTCAAATATATTTTGTCCGTTTTGATAATAAGCACTATATTTGACATTATATTTTTCACATATACTTTTTACAATATTAAGTCCTATTCCTAAACCTCTTTTATAATCTTGCTCTCTATAATTTTTGTCAAAAATTTTTTTGGTATCTTTTATTTTATCGCCAAAAGAAGCCACTTTAAAAATAATACGATTATTTTTCTTTTTAAGTTCAATAAAAATCTCCTCTCCTTTTGAATAATCAAGGGCATTTAAGATATTATTGTCAATTATTCTTTCAAGTTCAACTTTATTTATATTCAAAATAATATTATCTTCAATACGGCTGATAATTTTTTTATTTCTTGTTTTTGACAAAACACTGAAAAATTTAATCCTTTCTTTTAAAATTAAAGAAAAATTAAGTTTTACAGGTTTGTAATTCACCACTTTTTTAGAAGCAAAATAGGACAAATCATCATAAGAATGTTTAAGCATAGAAATAGCGGCCTCTATTTCTTCAATACCTTCTAAAATTTCTTTATCTTTTGTCTGAATTTTTATAAAATCGGAATTTAAAGCGATAATACTAAGGGGTGTTTTTATCTGATGAACGGTATCTACGACAAATCTTCTGTTTTCATTTAAAAGTTTCTCATTCTTTTTAATCTCTTTATTTAATTTACATCTATAACAATTATATGTGCTTATAAGCTCATCTATCTCTTCAATAAAAGAGTCTGTTTTTTCTATTT
>JALVWY010000078.1 GCA_027023105.1 Campylobacterales bacterium
GTTCTTTTTACAATTATAGGCTATAAACTTACAAATGAATATGAAGCGACAGTAACTATTCACGATGATAAAAGAATAGTAATTGATGAAATTGCAGGGGTTTTGATTTCCATAGGAGTTTTGGGAGATTTAAAACACGATACTTTCTTAAAACTTGTTTTGGCATTTATTGCTTTTAGACTTTTTGATATTTGGAAACCGTCAATTATAGGTAAAATTGACGAAAAAGCCCCCGGAGGTCTTGGCGTTATGGGAGATGATGTTGTTGCCGGTGCATTTGGCGGAATACTCGCCGGAATTTTATATATAGCTTATTTGAAAATCCAATAATCTTTCTTTAATCTATTCCTTATTTTTTTCTTTTCTTAAATTTTCTTGACATATGCTCATAAAAAATATATAATTTCATTGAACATATGCTCAAAAGGAAAATAAATGCCAAGAAGAATCAGAAGAAGAATAAGAGGCAGATTCCATCATAACTGCTTCAAACCGTGCGGTATGAGAAAAACAGAAGTTGATTTTGAAACTTTAACACCCGATGAAATAGAAGCCATCAGACTTGCCGATTTTGAAGCTCTTTATCAAGAAGATGCGGCAAATGAAATGGAAGTTTCAAGACCGACATTTGGCAGAATTTTAAACAGTGCAAGAAAAAAAATAGCAAAAGCTTTGATTTTAGGCAAAGCAATAGAAATTCAAAATTAAGGAGAAGAAAATGATAGTAGCATTTCCAAGTAACAATCAACAAACAATCGCAAGCCATATAGGACTTGCAAAAGGATTTTTAATTGTAGATACTTCTACAAATGAAAAATTTTATATTGAAAATCCGATAATGCAAAAAATTCAAGAAGAACATATCAATTTAAAAAACAGCGAGGAAGGTCACAGAGGTCTTGGAACAGGAAGAGTAATTCCACCTCTTTTAGCTAAGACCGGAGTGGATATATTCGTAAGCAGAGATTTTGGCGAAGGTATGATTAGAAATCTTGAATTTGAAGGAATTAAAGCATTTGAAACAGACAAAAAAGATATTGAAGAAGTATTAAATCAAATTAAGGATGAAAATATGAGAAAAATAACAAAATTTGAAAATAATGACTTTGAAAATGAAAAAGGTTTTGGTTATGGTAGAAATCACGGTTTTGGCAAAAGATGTCAAAGAGGTTTAGGTCATAAATTTAGAAGAGGATTCGGTGCAAGAGATGAAAAATACTTTGCTAACAGAAGAAATAACTTTAAAAGAGGATTAAGGCATAGGTTTGGAAGAGAATGGGAGGATTAATTCCTCTCACAACTGATTAGAAACTTCTTTTTCTTCTAAATCTTTATCAAGATATCTTTTTAATCTATGATTTTCTATTTTTTTGTAAAGATAGGTAAATAAAAATACTATAAAAATCACAATTACGGCATTAGCAAGATTTGAAGGATTATGAACAAAATTGTATCCCACCAAGATAACCGCCGCTATTGAAGTTAATAAAAATCCAAGTAAAGGAATGATTCTATTTGAATTTGTTTCTTTATACAACCTGAAATTTGCCAAATTTACAAGACTAAAAACAATCAAAAATCCAAGACTTCCCGCAATAGATATATTTTCTACATTAAAACTGATAGCAAATATAACGCCTAAAAGTCCGATTATTATCATTCCTTCATATCCGTTTTTTATTTTTTCTTCAAAATTTTTAGGAATTTCCCCAAGTTTTGCAACTAAATATCCAACTCTTCCGGCTCCGTAAATGGTAGCGTTTATAGCGCTAGCAGTTGAAAGAAGTGCCGCTATTCCTATTAAAATAAATCCAAATTCCCCAAGACTTGGTTTTGCTGCTATTGCTAAAACATAATCACTGGCTTTTTTTGCCACTTCAAAACTTACATTTCCAATAGTTACTATTGCAATAGTTACATAAAGAATAATTACAAAAATGACACTTGCATAAAAAGCTTTTGGCAAAACAGAAGGATTTTCAACATCTTTTGCAGCGTTGGCTATAAGCTCAAATCCTTCATACGCCAAAAATATAATAAGCCCTCCCGTTATGAAAGACAAAGGGCTTGTCCAATATTCCGGTTTTAACTGCTCTGAATGAAAAGTTTTTAATCCTACAAAAATAAACAAAAGCAAAATGGCGATTTTTATAAAAACCATAATATCTTCCGTTTTACCTGTCAAATATGCCCCGAAAAGATTTATAAATACAAAAAACAAAATGACACCTGCAGCTAATAATTTGTGAAGCCATAAAATATCATGCCCGGTAAAAAGAGCGCTTCCGTAACTTCCAAATGCAAAAGCGTAGAGACTAAGCATTACAACATAACTCATAAGTAAAAGATTATTAACGGAGCTTGAAAAAAGATTATTTCCAAAAGCCTGGACAATAAACTCTATTGTCCCGCCTTCACTAGGATATCTGATTGAAAGCTTGGCATAAGAATAAGCGGTAATCAAAGCAATAAGCCCGGCAATAGCAAAAGAAATAGG
>JALVWY010000079.1 GCA_027023105.1 Campylobacterales bacterium
CTAACTGATTTTGCTATTTTTAGCGGTTCGTTTTTATCTAAATTATTTGGCTGTCCGCTATTTACTCCGCAAAATCTGCAGTTTCTGGTGCATATATTTCCCATAATCATAAATGTAGCCGTGCCTCTATTAAAACATTTGCTTATATTTGGGCATTTAGAAGAAAAACAGACAGTGTTTATATTGTATTTATTAATTATTTTTTTTAATTTTTCTTTAGCTTCATTTATTGATATTTCTATTCCTTCTTTTTTTAGGGAAGTCGCTTTAATTTCGCTTAAATTACAGGGATTTATTTTGTTAAATTTATTTAAATTAGGATTGATATGAATAGAAACTCCGTGTTTAGAGCGGTTATTTTCATATCTGAATCCAAGAGATGCGATTTTTCTATTTTCAATATAAAATCCGGGTTTTTCTCTGTCGTAAAAAATATCAAGCTCAAAATTATCAAAAAATTTTGAAATAACTTTTTTTACATTTTTATAAAAAAAAGCTGGGGAATTTATATTAAATATAAAATATAGCATTAAAGTTCCTTCATCAAAATATGTCACACTTCCGCCTCTATCAACAGGCAAAGCAAAAGGGAAATTTTTTGCTTCATTTTTCCCTACTGTAAAAACAGGGTTATGAGTGGCAAAAAGAAGATAATTTTCTTTTTGTTTTACAAGCTCATTTTGAAGTGCTAAAAATTCCGGGTAATCAATTTTTCCTAAATCTTTAAAATTTATTTTTAAGGATTTTTTTCCCAAGTTCAACTCCCGGCTGATTGTATGTATTTACTCCAATTAAACTTCCAATGGCGCTTGTTAGCATTTCGTAATACATTATAAGTTTTCCTGTTGTTTTTAAATTAAGATTATCTATTGATATCTCATCTATAAAATATTTATTTGTTGAAAGTAAAGCCTCTTTTGTGGCTTCACACTCTTTGTTTATCAGCTCTTCAAATCTGTGTGAATTTACATAATCTACAGCTTCTAAAAAAGGAAGTTTTATATCAGGAATTGTAAGATTGTTTTTAAAATCGTTTATTTTTAAAAATGTGACTGTTTTTTTGCCAATTCCTTCCATTAAAAGTTGCAAAAAAGAGTGTTGGTCTATTGAGCCTATATGACCGACTGGCATAATCTCTTTTGAGTTTTTTCCAAGAGATTCACCAAAAAGCTGAACGAACCAGGCTGCAAAATCTTCTAAAATATTTGAATAAGCAAATAAAACATTTACCGGATAATCTTTATGCTTATTTGCATAAAGGGCGGCTTTTTTGCATAAATGCCACTCCTCTTTGTCAAAAAAGCTGTTTCTAAACTCTTTTGCGCCTTCTAAAAGCTCTTTTGGATGTATACCGGCTGCTAGAAGAGGCACAATACCCACAGCACTTAAAACAGAAAATCTACCCCCTACATTTAGAGGAATATGAAAACTCTCAAGCTCCCAAGAAGCGGCAAATTTATCAAGAGGGGAGTTTTCATCTGTAATGATTTTGATGTTTTTTGCTTTTGGATTTAGATTAAAATGATTTATTACTTCTTTAAATATAGAAAGAGTTTCAATAGTTTTTCCGGATTTGCTTATAACAAAAATAAGAGGGTTTTTTATTGTTTTGAGTTTTGATGAGATGTCAATAGGGTCCGGATTTTCAAGAAAAATCATAGGCTTTGGACTGTATTCCACAGCCATTTTATAAACTGTCTTTGTTCCAAGTGAGCTTCCGCCAATTCCTATTACTACAACTTCATCGTAATTGATATCACTAAAATCTAAATCCAAAAACTTTTGTGATGTTTCGGGTAGATGATAATATCCTATTTCACCGCTTTTAAATTCTTTTAGTAAATTTTCATATGCTTTTTCCTCTTTGGAGTTGTCTTGAGTGTTAAATAATAATTCAAATTTCATTTTGTCTCCTTTATAGTTGATATTTATTATTATAACTAATTTATGTTAATTTAGTTAGAAATTCTTAAAAATATTTGATATTTTAATTTAAATTAAACAAATATGATGTATAATGATTTCAAATCAACTAATGAAGGAGTTAAAAATGAAAACGGCAATTAAAGATATAAGAGCACTTGAAATATTAGACAGCCGCGGAAATCCCACTATTAGGGTTTTTATGGAATCAGAAGATGGAACAAAGGTAAAAAGTTCGGTTCCAAGCGGGGGCTAGCACAGGAGAATATGAAGCATATGAATTAAGAGACGGGGATAAAAGCAGATATAACGGCAAAGGTGTGTTAAGAGCGGTGGAAAATGTAAATGAGATTATAGCTCCGGCTTTAAAAGGAATGGATGCTACAAATCAGCTTGAATAGATAAAACTCTAATAGAACTTGACGGAACAAAAAACAAAAGTAAACTAGGCGCAAATGCGATACTTGGTGTGTCAATGGCTGCCGTAAGGGCTGCTGCGGCGTCTCATAATATTGAAATATATCAATATTTAGGAGGAAATGAAGCAAACAGAATTCCTGTTCCTTGTA
>JALVWY010000080.1 GCA_027023105.1 Campylobacterales bacterium
AAGAGTTTTATTTAAAAAGAGCCGGTTTTATTAAAAATTATGTAAATGAAAATATTGATTTTACCAATGTTTTTGACCCGTATTTAAATGAAAAAAAAGATAATCCGATAATGATAATAGGAGAAGCTCCGGGGGCTAATGAAGTAAGGTTTAAAGAGCCTTTTGTAGGGAAAGCGGGGGAGAATTTGAATTGTTTAATAGCTCTTAGCGGGCTTGATAGAAAGAGAGATTTTTCAATAACAAACGCTTTTCCGTTTAGAACATATGAAGCAAATAAAAACAGAACCCCAAAAGCAAAAGAACTTAAAATCGGGGCGAAATTGCTTAAAAAAGAGATAGAAATTGTAAAACCTTGTCTTATTTTGCTTCTTGGAAATTCAGCTATTAAAGCTTTTGGGTATGTTTGCAGTGAAGTTAAGAATCTTAAAAAATGCGGTGTGTATGATGTTTGTAATTTAAAAGTAGGAGTTTGTTTTCATCCTTCTCCATTAGCATTTAACAGAAAAGATATAAGAAAATCTCTTGAAGAATTTTTTAGAGGATTAAACTCCGATGGCAGATGATTTAGAAAAGACCGAAGAGCCCACCTCCAAAAAAATAGAAGATGCCAGAAAAGAAGGTAATGTCGCCAAATCAATGGAGTTTAGCGGTTTTGTCGTTTTGTTTATTTCCGCACTTATAATTATTTTTTATCTGAAATATGTCTCCATTGATTTGGAAAAATATTTTGCTTTTATAACTTCTTTAATAGGAAAAGAATTTACAAAAAATTTAATTTATCAGATTGTAATAAAAAGTTTTTTGGCTTTTATTATTATTTTAGCTCCTGTTATGTTTACCATAATGATGGCCGGAGTTTTAGCTAATGTGTTTCAAACGGGATTTTTATTTACTACAAAACCTATAATGCCAAAGCTTGAAAAAATAAATCCCCTAAAAGGTTTTAAAAGGCTTTTTTCTGCAAAAACAATAATAGAAGGTATTAAAATGACCTTGAAAGTGGCGGTGGCTTTTGGGGTTGGATATTATCTTTTTTTAGGATTTTTGAATGAAATTCCAAAGTTAGCTTTAATGACTGTTTTAGAACAGATAAGATGGTTTTCACAAAAAGCCGTTATTTTGATTTTTTCTATGATGGCCGTGTTTTTAGTGTTTGCTTTAATTGATTTTATTTATCAAAGATACAGTTATAAAAAATCTCTTAGAATGAGTAAGCAGGAAATTAAAGATGAATTTAAGCAAACAGAAGGAAATCCTGAAATCAAGGCAAAAATAAGACAGCTTCAAAGAGAAATGAGCAAAAAAAGAATGATGGCGGAAGTTCCAAAAGCGGATGTGGTGATTACAAATCCCACCCATTATGCCGTAGCAATCAGATATGACAAAGAAAAAGAAGAAGCCCCAAGGGTTATTGCAAAAGGAGTTGATAATCTGGCTCTTAAAATAAAAGAGATAGCAAGGGAAGCCGGAGTTATGATTGTGGAAAACAGACCTCTTGCAAGAGAACTTTATAAGTCGGTTGAAATTGAAGAGATTATCCCTCCTAAACTTTATCAGGCGGTTGCGGAGGTTTTGACTTTTGTTTATAAAGCAAAAAGAGTGTGAATTAAAAAGTTTCACGGTGAATTAATATGAAATATGCTAGAATTTCATAAAAAAGGCATATCGTGCAAAAAATTTTTAAAGAAGCTTGGGAAAAGATAAAAAAGAGTGACAATATAGTTTTAATTGCCCATATAAATCCTGACGGGGATGCGCTTGGAAGCTCTCTTAGTCTGTATTCGATTTTAAAAAAAACGGGTAAAAGGGTAAGTGTTTTTAATGCAACTAAATCGCTTCCTTCGTATCTTGATTTTTTACCTAATTTTGAAAAAATAGTTAATAAACTGCCTAAAAAAATTGATTTGATGATAAGTTTTGACTGTGGAAGTTTTGACAGACTTGGAATTGATGAAAAACCTTCTTTTTTAATTAATATTGACCACCATATTTCAAATACAAAATACGGGGATATAAATATAATTGATGCAAATGCGGCTTCGTCTTCTCAAGTTGTTTATAATATGTTAAAAGAAAACAGTGTTGAGATTGATAAAGATTCGGCACTTTGTATTTATACGGCTCTTGTAACGGATACGGGAAGTTTTCAGTATGAAAGTGTAACAGACAGAGTTTTTGAAATGGCGGCGGATTTGGTTAAATGCGGGGTAAAGCCGGATTTTGTGGCTAAAATGCTTTTTCAAAGAGACAGACTCTCCCGTCTTAGATTATTGGCAAAAGCTTATGATACTATTGAGCTTTGTTGTGAGGGAAAAGTGGCTTTTGTGGAAGTTACAAAAGAGATGATGGAAATAACGGGTGCTATTAAAGATGATACCGATACTATTGTAAATTCAGTCCGGGGAATTGCAAGTGTTGAGGTTGCTTGTATGCTTAGAGAAGATGACGAGGGGATTAAAATTTCTCTTAGAAGTAAAAATTACGCCGATGTCAGTAAAGTTGTCGTCAGATATGGTGGAGGCGGACATATGAGAGCTGCAGGTGCCACAATAAAAGCTGAATTTGATTTTAGTAAAGTTAAAGAAATGATAAAAAGTGATTTAGAAAAAATTTTAAAGGAAAATAAATGAAAAAATTATGGATTTTGATTTTAATTTTAATAATAGGGGCTATTGGATTTGTCTATTTTTCGCCTTCTTTTTCAAGAGTTAAACCTACAATTAAAATTTATACGAACGGATATACAAATCTGCAAAAACCTATAAAAATTGAAATAAAAGATAAAATAGGAATTAAATCATATCGGATAATTGCAAAAGGAAACGGTTTTGAAGAAGTTATTTCAAAATCCGCAAATCCTAATTTGGGCAAAGATGTTGTAGTAAATGTAAAATTACCTAAAATAAATGCTAAAAACATTCAATTAACGGTAATTGCCATAGATAAATCTCATTGGCATTTTTTTAAAGGCAACAGAGCTGAAAAAAGTGTTATATTAAGTGTTGACGCCACGCCGCCTAATGCTGTGATTATAGATAATTCTTATGCAATAGGAAGGGGCGGAAGCGCTTTGGTGGTTGTTCAGGTGAATGATAAAAATTTAAAAAATACCTACATTTTAGTGGATAACAAATATAAATTTAAACTTATTCCTTTTGTGAAAAAAGGTTATTATGCGGCTTTAATTGCATGGCCTTTTGATGAAAAAACTTTTGATGCTAATGTAGTGGCAACCGATTATGCAGGTAATAAAAGTGTTACGCATATTCCTTTATATTGGAGAACGGGCGGAATATATAAGCTTCATTCCCATAAATTAAAAATCAGTAATAATTTTATACAAAATATTGCAAAAAATGTGTTAATTAAAATGGGAATGAAAGTTCCTGATAATCCGATTAAAATCTTTCAAATGGAAAATCAGACTTTAAGAAAAATCGATGAAAAAAATATATCTGAAATTACCGGTAAAGTTTATGAAAATGAAATAAATAATTTTTATATAAGAAGATTTGACCCGCTTCCGGGAAGTGTAAAAGAAGCCGGATTTATGGATTTGAGACACTATTATTATAACGGTCAAGAAATTTCAACCGCCGTTCATAAAGGAATTGATTTAGCAAAAATAGAACACGCAAAAGTTTATGCATCAAATCCGGGTAAAGTTGTAGCTGAAAAATATGAAGGAATCTATGGAAATACACTGTTTCTTTACCATGGATTGGGGCTTTATTCCAGTTATTCTCATTTAAGTGAATTTATAGCTCAAAAAGGACAAGAAGTCCACAGAGGCGAAGTGATAGCAAGAACCGGCTCAACGGGCGGAGTTTTTGGTGACCATTTGCATTTTGGAATGTATGTTCAAGGAGTTTTTGTTAATCCTCTTGAATGGATGGACCCTCATTGGATAAGACTTAATATTTTAAATATTGTTAAACAGGCAAAAAGGATTATTAATCAATGAAGCAAAAAACTTTAAGGGTTTTTGAAGTAGAAGATTTTGAAAAACTTAAAACTGTGGTAAATAGTAAATATGAGCTTGTAAAAAATCATTTTTTTATGTTAAAAAAAGAAGATAAAACTATTCAAGAGTTTTTGGAAGAGAAAAATCTTAACTATTTTATTTTAAATTCAAATCACTCTTTTACTTCCAAAAAGGAAAAAACAGAGCCTGTAAAAGAAGAAATTAGGATAATTGAAAAAGAAATAGTCAAATATAAAGGGGTTCCTTTTAAAATATTTGATAAAATTATAAGAAGCGGAGAAGAGATAGTTTTAGAAGCAAATATCGTGTTTTTAAAGAGAATAAACACCGGTGCGAATATAGATATAAAAGGATGTGTGTTTATTTTAGACGAGAATAACGGATTTATTAAATGCGATGGAGAATGTCTTTTTGTCAAAAAAAATAATGCTAATATAATTTTTAATAATGAAGAAATTAAAAAAAATGATACTGAAATGTTTTATCATAAAGGTAAATAAATGAAACAAAGAACGATACAAAAAAGCGTTGAAGTAATCGGAATAGGACTTCATAAAGGAGTTCCCGTTAAATTAAGACTTGAACCGATGCCTGAAAACAGCGGAATAGTTTTTTACAGAAGCGACAAAGGAGTTACTATTCCTTTAAAACCTGAATTTGTTGTTGATACCAAAATGGCTACTGTCATAGGAAATGAAGGGGCGGTTGTTTCTACGATTGAACATTTAATGAGCGCCGTTTATGCTTTTGGGATAGATAATTTAAGAATAATCGTGGATAATGATGAGATTCCTATTCTTGACGGAAGCGCCGTAAGCTTTGTTATGATGATAAAAGAAGCGGGTATAAAAAAACTTAGCGCACCTAAGAAATTTTTGAGAATCACAAAAGAGGTTGAAATAAAAGATAATGATAAATTTGCAAGATTAAATCCTTGTAAAAAAACAAAACTTGATTTTAAAATTAATTTTGACCATCCTATGATAGGAAAACAGGTATATGATTTTGAATTTTCTACACAAAATTATATTAAAGAAATAGCAAGAGCTAGAACATTCGGATTTTTAAAAGAAGTGCAATATCTAAGAAGTATAGGCTTGGCACTTGGAGGAAGTTTGGAAAATGCCATAGTTCTTGATGATAAAGGGATTTTAAACGAAAATCTGAGATTTCCGGATGAATTTGTCAGACATAAAATATTAGATGCAATAGGGGATATGAGTCTGCTAGGGCATAATTTTGTGGGTTGTTATGAGGCATTTGCGAGCGGGCATCATTTGAATCATTTATTGACCTTGAAAGTTTTTGAAGAAGAGGCTTATGAAGTTGTAAGTTTTGAAGATGAAAAGGAATTTGCCGTTGCAAAAGTCTTTGGTTGATATTGTAGCAATAACTATTGCTTCACCTTTGCAAATAGGTGTTTATAAAGAAGGAAATTTAATAAAAAGTATTATCAAAGAGGGTAAAACAAGTGATATTTTGCCTGTTGTTTTTGATGAATTGTTGAAAAAATATAAAATTAATTCCGTTATTTATTCAAAAGGACCTGGCAGTTATATGGCTATTAAGCTTAGCTTTATATTTTTTAAAACACTTCAAATTACAAAAAATATTAAATTTTTTGGTTGTGACGGATTTGAATTTAACCGTAATCAACCTATAAAAGCTGTCGGGAATACCTTTTTTGTTAAAAAAGAGGGTATAATTTCAATAGAAAAAGAAAAAACGAAAGGAGAATTTTTTTTGCCTGAAAATTTGAATAAAATAAATTTCAGTGAAGATATCTCTCCTTTATATGTTTTAAAACCGGTATGAAGGAATTAAATGGTTATTACAGTGCCTGCTACAAGTGCAAATTTAGGTCCCGGATTTGATACGCTAGGGCTTGCTTTAAATTTAAGAAATGAAATAGAACTAAAACCTTCAACTTATCAGAGTATTGAAATATACGGAGAAAATGCAGAATATTTAAGAACGCTAAAAAGAAATTATTTTGTAGAAATTTTTTCCGATACTTATAAATATTTAACGGGAAAAGAAGCAAAATTCAGTTATAAATTTAATAATAAAATTCCTCTAAGCCGTGGGCTTGGCAGTAGTTCCGCTGTAATAGTCGCAGCAATTACAGCGGCATATGAAGCGGCGGAAGTCTCTTATAAAAAAGACAGGATTATAAATACGGCTTTGCAATATGAGCCCCATCCCGATAATATAACTCCGGCAACTCTTGGGGGATTTTGTGTTGCAAAACTAAGAAAAAACAGAGTGCTTTTTCTTAAAAAATTTATTCCCACAAGCCTTAGGGCGGTGATTGTAATTCCAAATAAGCCGGTTTCAACGGCAAAAAGCAGAAATGCACTAAAAACACATTATCCCCTAAAAGATATTGTTGCAAATATATCTTCAACAGCAATGATAACAGCCGCATTTTTCAGTGAAAAATTTGATATGTTAAAATATGTTGTAGAAGATAAAATTCATCAGGAAAGCAGAATGAGAAATCTTCCCGAGCTTTTTAGAATCAGAGAAATTGCACTTAGAGAAGGTGCTTTGATGTCAACGCTAAGCGGGAGCGGTTCTACATTTTTCAATCTTGCTTATAAAGATGATGCATATAATATTTATAATGCCATAAAAGATAATTTTAAAGAATTTAATGTAAAAATCGTATATTTTGACAATGTAGGAGTAAAAGTATATAATTAAATGAAAAGTGGAAAATGGAAAATGGAAAGTTAATTTATAAGCCAATTAGAATGTGTGTCGTTTGCAGGCAAAAATTTTTTAAAGAAGAATTATATAGAATGCAGTGCAGGGATAATAAACTTATTAAATGGCAAGGAATAGGAAGAAGCTTTTATATTTGTGTAAATTGTATTGATAATAAAAGATTTGTCGGATATATTACTAAAAAATGCAATTTATCAAAAGAAGAAGCTAAAAAGCAAATTTTCAATTTTCCATTTTTCACTGTAAATAAAAAAAAGGAGCATACTTGAAATTACAAATCTCAGAAGTCGCAAAAGAACTTGGTCTAAAATCAAAAGAAGTTATTGAAATAGCAAAAGAATTAGGAATAAAAGCATCTATTAGAGGTGGAATCTCTCCGCTGGACGCTACAAAAATAGATGAATATCTAAAAAAAGGTGATAAAAAAGAAGAACCGAAAAAAGAAATTAAAGAAGAACCGAAAAAAGAAATTAAAGAAGAAACTCAACCAAAAAGGAAAAGAAGATCTTCTTTTAATGATTTGGTTAAAAAAACACAAAAAGGTATTACTGTTATAAAACAGGCTAAAAAACCTCAAAAAGAAGTAAAAGAAGAGTTGAAAAAAGAAGAGATAAAACCTGCAAAAGAAGAAAAACAGGAAATAAAAACAGCTGTTAAAAAAAGAAAACCGCAACCTAAAAAAGTTCAGTCGAAAAAAGATGCTAAAGAGCTTAATATAAATGTTGATTTGGCTGATATGGATATTATTGAAGAAAATCAGGTGGAGCTTTTGGATTTGTATTTTAACGATATCTCTATGGATGAAGAAAAAGAAGCAAAAGTTCAGACAAAAACACAAATAGAAAACCAAAAAGAAATAAAAAAACAACAACAGGCAAGAAGAAAAAAACATACCAAAAGCACGATTGTAAAAGGTGAAGTTAAAAAGAAAAGAAAGAAAAAGAAAATAGCCGAAGAAATCAGTGTTATAAAAATCCCTAAAGAAGTAAGAGTTTATGAATTTGCCGAGGCGGTTAAAAAACCGTTAGAAGAAATAATTAACGCTTTAGGCGAACTTGGAGAAGAAAGAGATAAAAACGACTTTTTAGGTGAGGAATATATAGAAACTTTAGCCGAAGAATTTGGAATAGAAGCTGAAATTTATGACCCTTTGGCTGAATTTGATTATATTAAAAAATATGATGAAAAATGTCCCGTAGAAGATAATAACACTCAAAGACCTCCTATTGTAACGATTATGGGGCATGTTGACCATGGGAAAACAAGTTTGCTTGATAAAATAAGAGACAGTAGAATAACAGCCAAAGAAGCAGGAGGTATTACTCAACATATCGGTGCATATATGGTGGAAAAAAACGGGCAAAAAATTACTTTCATAGACACTCCGGGGCATGAAGCATTTACGGAAATGAGAGCAAGAGGGGCGGAAGTTACCGATGTTGCTATTATTGTTGTAGCTGCGGATGACGGTGTTATGCCTCAGACAAAAGAAGCAATCGCACATGCCAAGGCGGCTGATGTTCCTTTTATTGTAGCGGTAAATAAAATGGATAAGCCTAATGCTAATCCCGATTTGGTTAAATCTCAGCTTTCCGAAATGGGTATTATGCCTGTTGAGTGGGGAGGGGAGTATGAATTTGTTTATGTTTCAGCTAAAACAGGTGAAGGGATAGATGAATTACTTGAAACTATTTTACTTCAATCTGAGATGATGGAGCTTACGGCAAATCCTAAATGCCCTGCAAAAGCGATTGTAATTGAGAGCAGAATAGAAAAAGGAAAGGGACCTGTTGCAACTATAATTGTTAAAAACGGGACACTTAAAAAACAAGACAGTTTTGTATGCGGTAAAACATACGGAAGAGTTAGAATTATTGTTGATGATTTAGGAAAACCGAAAAAAGAAGTTTTCCCAGGAGAACCTGCCGAAATCACAGGGTTTGATGAATCTGCAAATGCCGGAGATGTCCTTATCAGTGTAAATAGCGATAAAGAAGCAAAAGATACAGCCGATAAATGGAAAACTTATATGGACCAAAGAGAAAAATCAAAAAGCACAAAAGCAACTCTTGAAGATTTACAAAAAATGATTCTTGAAGGTGAGCTTAAAAAACTTCCTGTAATTATAAAAGCGGATACCCAAGGAAGTGTTGAGGCTATCAAAGGAAGTTTGGTTAAACTTAAAAATGAAGAAGTAAAAGTAGATATCTTACACAGCGATGTAGGGGCTATTACGGAAAATGATGTTATTTTAGCAAAAGCAACTGAGCCGAATGCCGTTATTTTAGGATTTAATGTCCGTCCTACAAGCGGAGCTAAAAACAAAGCGAAACAAGAGGGAATTGAGATTAGAACTTATTCGATTATTTATGATTTGATTGATGATATTAAAGAATTTTTAAGCGGTCTTATGACACCGAAAGTTAAAGAAACCGTAACGGCAACTGTAGAAGTCAGGGATGTGTTTAATGTTCCAAAAATAGGAACAGTAGCCGGATGTTATGTAATTGACGGAATGGTACATAGAGGTGATTTGGTTAGAGTTATTAGAGACGGGGTTGTTATTTATGATTCTAAGCTAGCAAGTCTTAAAAGATTTAAAGATGATGTAAAAGAAGTCGGTAAAGGTTTTGAGTGTGGTATTATGGTTGAGGGTTACAATGATGTAAAAGCCGGAGATACACTTGAAACTTATCAAAAAGTAGAAGAAAAAGCCTTTTTTGAATAATCCCTCCTTTTTCTTAAACTTTCCTTAAAATTTTGATATAATTAATAAAAAAAGGATTTAAATGGGCAAAAGTATTAAAGTCCAAAGAAAAGAATCAATTTTAAAAGAGATAATTCCTGAGGTTTTAGCTCAGATGAACGACAACAGGATAAATTCTTTGAGTGTTGTTGATGTTGTTTGCTCTCGTGATGGAAGCGATGCAAAAGTTTATCTTGAAAAAAGTTATTTAAATAAAAACGAACAAAAAGAATCTCTAAAACAACTAAGACAGGCAAAAGGATATATTCAAAATTTTACTTTAAAAGCCACAGGTTGGTTTAGAGCTCCGAATTTAACATTTACTTTTGATAAATTATTAGAACAGGAAAATAAAATGGAAGATTTATTTGCAAAAATAAAGGGAAAAAATGAAACTGAATGAAATTATTAAAAATATCGTTGAAGATAACGGATGTGAACTTTATGATATAGGAATAACCGAAGAGGGTGATAATAAATTTTTTAGGGTTTATATTACAAAACCGGGCGGTGTAACTCTTAGTGACTGCACGGCAATTAATAATCTTTTATCTCCTGTTTTTGATATTGAAGAGCCTTTGAAAGATAAATATTTTTTAGAAATAAGCTCGCCCGGAATTGAAAGAAAACTTACAAAAAAAGAGCATTTTGAAAAAAGTATAGGCGAAAATGTAAAAGTTACTACAAATGAAGGTAAAAAATTAAAAGGTCAGCTAAAAAGTTTTGACGGGGAAGTCGCAGAAATTGGGAAGGAAAAAGTATCTTTTGATGATATCAAAAAAGCAAAAACTTTCGTAGACTGGAATACTTACTCTTTTAAAGATAAATAATGTATCTTTTAGATTTAGCTCTAAATGAGGCTTGGAAATATCAGTTTTTAACATATCCGAATCCGGCTGTCGGAGCTGGTTTAGTAGTAAATAACAAACTTTTTGTATCCGCTCATAAAAAAGCGGGAGAGCCACACGCAGAAGTTAATGTTTTGTGGAAGGCTTTCAAAGCTTTTCATAAAACTCCTTTTCTTAAAACTTCAAGTGAAATTCACGAATATTTAATTAAAAATCATAATAATTTTTTTAATGATGCCGAAATTTTTGTCACGCTTGAGCCTTGTTCCCATATAGGAA
>JALVWY010000081.1 GCA_027023105.1 Campylobacterales bacterium
TTCTACCTTCAACATCATCTGATTTAGTAGTTAGCATTTCTTTTAGGTTATATGCCGCACCATACGCTTCAAGTGCCCAAACTTCCATTTCCCCGAATCTTTGTCCACCAAAAAGAGCCTTACCTCCTACTGGTTGTTGAGTAATAAGAGAGTATGGTCCTATACTTCTTGCATGAACTTTATCATCTACTAAATGATGCAGTTTTAACATATACATATATCCGACATTTACTCTCTCTTTTATAGGCTCACCTGTTTTACCGTCAAATAATTGAGTTTTTCCATCACTTGGAATGCCTGCAAGTTCAAAAAGTTTTTTAAACTCTTCATCATTTACACCTTCAAATACAGGTGTTGTAAATTTAACTCCCTTAGCCCAGTCCCGAGCATATTTCAATAATTCTTCATTTGTCAAATTATCAAGAAATGTTTTAAAATGTTCCCCAAAATGAGCAACTTCTACAATTTCTTTCATTTTAGTTCTTAGTTTATCCATCATATCATTTTGTTGCTCTTTTAAAAGCTCTTCTATTTGCATTCCAAGATTTTTACCGACAAGACCTAAATGGACTTCCAAAATTTGTCCTATATTCATCCTTGAAGGAACCCCAAGAGGATTTAGGACAACATCAACAGCCCTTCCATCAACCATATAAGGCATATCTTCTTTTGGAACAATAATACTTACAATACCTTTGTTACCATGACGACCTGCCATTTTATCACCGACTTTTATTTTTCTTTTGTTAGCGATATAAACTTTTACCATTTTAGCAACACCGTTTTTTAAAATATCGTCTCTTTCAAGAACTTCTATTTTTTCATCATATTCACTTCTTATTTTTTCTTTTTCAGCCTGATATTTTGCTTTGATTTTTTCAAATTCACTTGCCGTGTTGTCATCAAAATATTCAACCAGACTTAAAAGTAAAAATTTATTTATATTTTGCAAATCTTCTTTAGCAATTTTACTGCCCGCTTTATAAAATTTACCGTTTAATTCCAAATCTTTTACAAGCTCTTTACTTGAAAGAAAATTAACAAGAACATACATCTCTTCTTTATCTATTATTGATAATTGATTTTTATAAATATTTTCTATTTTTTCTTTCTCTTCATCGTGGGCTCTTTTTGCTCTTTCATCCAGTTCATACCCTTTTTTGGTATAAACTTTTACATCAATAACCACACCTTCCATACTGGCTTTTGCATAAAGTGAAGAGTTTACAACATGACCTGATTTGTCTCCGAAAATCGATTTAAGTAGTCTCTCTTCAGGTGTCGGTTTAACATCACCTTTTGGAGAAATTTTTCCAACTAAAATCATTCCGGGTTTTACATATGTCCCGACTTTAATAATCCCGCTCTCATCAAGATGTGTCAAATGCTCCGGTTTAACTCCCGGAATATCTGCTGTAAGTTCTTCAAGACCGTGTTTAAGCTCTCTAACATCACAGACTTCTTCATAAATATGCACGGATGTATAAACATCGTCTTTTATAATTCTTTCATTTAAAACAATAGCATCCTCATAGTTATAACCGTTCCAAGGCATAAATGCAACCATTACATTTTTACCTGTTCCAAGCTCACCGTTATCCATATTAGGACCGTCTGCAATTACATCTCCGGCATTTATTTTATCACCGACTTTTACAATAGGTCTTTGGTCAAAACAGGTATTTTGATTGGTTCTAAGATACTTTTCAAGTCCGTAATGGTCAATGTAAACACCGTTTTCATCTTCGCCTAAAATATAAATATTTTTAGCATCTACTTTTATAATTTCTCCGCCTCTTTTGGCTTTAACAATTTGCCACGCATCACGGGCGACATATTTTTCTATTCCGGTTCCTACAATCGGAGCTTCACTTCTAAGAAGCGGAACACCTTGTCGTTGCATGTTTGAACCCATAAGCGCCCTGTTTGCATCATCATGTGCCAAAAACGGAATTAAACTAGCGCCCACACCCACAATCATTTTCGGATTTAAATCATATAAATCAACCTCTTTTTTATCCACCAAAATAATTTCACCGTCTTTTCTGGCTTCAA
The DNA here is from genome assembly GCA_027023105.1 of Campylobacterales bacterium. Lineage (GTDB taxonomy): Bacteria > Campylobacterota > Campylobacteria > Campylobacterales > Nautiliaceae > JALTBU01. The sequence continues at coordinate 2,056 of JALVWY010000081.1, forward strand.
TCAAATCATCTAAAATCACACCTGTTTCTTCGTCTATTTGGACACTTGCAGGTGCTATTACTTTTTCTTCTTCTTGTGTAGCTGTTAGATAAACTATTTCATCTGTAACTATCCCGTCTTTTACAACTCTGTAAGGAGCTTCAATAAATCCGAATTCATTTACTTTTGCATAAATAGATAGCGTATTAACAAGACCGATATTTTGACCTTCAGGAGTTTCAATAGGACAAATTCTTCCATAATGGCTTGGATGAACATCCCGGATTTCAAATCCGGCTCTTTCACGAGTTACACCGCCTTCCCCAAGTGCACTTAGTCTTCTTTTATGAGCCACTTCACTAAGAGGGTTTGTCTGGTCCATAAATTGTGAAAGCTGACCTGTAGCAAAAAAGTCTAAAATAGTGGTTGTTACAAGTTTTGTATTTACTAAATCCATAGGAAGCAAATCCACTACATTTGTAACGGTTGTCATTTTGTCTTTTATTGTTTTTTGCATTCTGGCAAGACCGTCTTGAAGTTTATTTGCAAGCAATTCTCCGATACTTCTGATTCTTCTGTTTCCTAAATGGTCTCTGTCGTCTATTTGTCCGATACCGTTTTTAACACCAATTAAATATTGAATTGTTTTGATAATATCCTGATAAGTTAAAATTGTCACTTCATCAGGAACATTAAGCCCTAATTTATGGTTCATTTTCATACGACCGACTTTTGTCAAATCATATCTCTCAGGGTCAAAAAACATTTTTTCAAATAACTCTTTTGCCGTTTGAGGATTTGCAGGTTCTCCCGGTCTCATAACTTTATAGATTCTGATTCTTGCCAAATCGTTTTCGTTTTCTATACCTTCTGTTTGTTTAAGAATTTTAAGAGTTTCTATATCCTGATGAAAAGCCCTGAGTATCCCGTCATCCACACCTTCGGCTAAATCGTTTACTATTTTAAATTCATCAATACCTGATTCAATCATCTTTTTAAGTTTTACATCATTTAAAATATTTAATGTATCAAATAAAATTTCACCGGTTAACGGGTCATAAATCGGTTCAGCCAGGTGTCTATCTATCAAGATATCAATAGGAAACTCAACATATTTATGCTCTTCTTTAATTTTTTTGAGTTTTCTTTCAGTGATTCTTTTGCCTGCACCGATTAATACATTACCGTCTTCATCTTTTAAATCATAATCAAGTTTACCCGCTTCTATCTGAGTTGTAGGCATCAAAAATTTATTATCTTTAATTTTTATATCAATAACAGAATAAAACATTTTCAAAATATCTTCTTTAGAATAATCCATCGCTCTAAGAAGTATTGTAACAGGAACTTTTCTTCTTTTATTGACCCTGACATATAAAACATCTTTTACATCATATTCAAAATAAACCCAACTGCCTCTATCCGGAATAATTTGAGATGAATAAAGAAGTTTATTTGAACTTTGAGCCTCTTCTTGTTTAAAGATAACTCCGGGACTTCTGTGAAGCTGATTTACGATAACTCTTTCTACACCATTAATAATAAAACTGGTTCTTTCTGTCATTAAAGGTATATCTCTTATAAACAGAGTTTGTTCTTTAATATCTTTTATTCCTGTAACTTCACCTGTTTTTTCGTCTCTTTCATGAACAATAAGTCTGATTTTTATTCTTATTGGTATAGAATAGGTTAATCCTTTTTCCATACATTCTCTAACAGTATATTTAGGTTTTTTAAATTCAATTCCTGCGTATTCAAGAGTAATTCTGTTTTGGGCATCTGTAATCGGAAACATTGACTTAAACACATTGTGAATACCACTTTTTTCCGGTTCTTTTACATTTATAAAATATTGAAAAGAATTTTGTTGTAAATGTAACAAATTCGGAATATCTAATATTTGTGGGATTTTTGAAAAATCGATTCTTAATCTATTAGCAGATTTTAATTGGTTTAACATTGGCTCTCCTGGGTGAGATTTTTGTAGATTTTCTAATCAAAATATAGTTATAACATAAAAAATAAAAAAAAGCAAGAAGAAAATTATTTAACTTCTACTTCCGCTCCTGCTTCTTCTAGTTGTTTTTTAATTTCTTCAGCTTCATCTTTGCTTACAGCTTCTTTAATAGTAGTTGGCGCTTCATCTACCATTCCTTTAGCTTCTTTAAGACCTGCACCTGTAATTTGTCTTACAACTTTAATTACATTGATTTTTTTAGCACCAGGTGATTTTAAGATAACATCAAATTCAGTTTTTTCTTCAGCAGCTTCACCACCCGCAGCTCCAGCACCAGCTACTACAGTTGGTTGTGCGCTTACATCAAATTTTTCTTCAAATAATTTCACTAATTCGTTTAATTCTTTAACTGTTAAGTTTTCAATTGTTTCTAAAATTTGTTCAAATGTACATGCCATGTTGACTCCTCCTCTTTTTTTTAATTTATTCTTGTTCTTTTTTTTCTATTAATTTTTGTAATCCCCAAGCAAATTTTGCCACAGGAGCTTTCATCATAAATGCAACCATTCCAAGTAACTCATCTTTAGTTGGAAGTTTGCTTACTTCTTCTACATAAGCAACATCTTTAGCTTCACCTTCAATAACAGCACCTTTTATTTTAAAGCTGTCTTTGTTATCTTTAGCGTGTTTTATTAAAATTTTTGCAAGAGTAATTTGGTCTTCACCCCATACAAAAATATTATTTTCTTCAAATTCAACTTCAACACCATTATTAGCAAATGCTAATCTTGCTAAAGTGTTTTTAATAATTTTAGCATTACCTTCAGCTTCTTTTACAGCTTTTCGTAAGCTTTCTAATTGTTTTACACTTTGACCTTTGAAATCAGCATAAAAAACACTAACTTCATTTGTAAACTGTTGAGAAAGTTCTTCAACAATCTGTTTTTTCAATTCTTTTTTCATAAAGCTCCTTTCTCTTAGACTCGGCAGGAAATTAAGGAAAATCCACCTGCTTTCTAAGTCAACTTAGACTTAGGGCAAAAACCCTTATTTATACTCCGCTAACTCATTTACATCAAGTTTTAAACTTGGACTCATTGTAAGACTAAGTGCTCCGTTTTGGATATATCTTCCTTTTGCACTAGCCGGTTTCATTTTATTGATTTTTGTAATAAACGCTTTTGCATTTTCATATAGTTTATCAGCATCAAAACTAACTTTTCCTATACCTACATGAAGATTACCTTTTTTATCAACTCTAAAATTAACTTGACCTGCTTTTGCATTATTAACAGCTTTTGTAACATCCATTGTTACTGTTCCTGTTTTTGGATTTGGCATAAGACCTTTTGGTCCTAAAACTCTACCGAATTTACCAAGTTTACCCATCATATCAGGAGTTGCAATTAAAATATCAAAATCAAGATTTCCTTCTTTAATCATATCAAGAACTTCTTCTTCTCCAACTATATCAGCTCCGGCAGCTTTTGCTTCTTCGGCTTTATCGCCTTTTGCAAGAACTGCAACTTTTACTGTTTTACCTGTTCCGTTTGGTAAAACAACACTACCTCTTATCATTTGGTCTGCATGTCTTGGGTCAACACCAAGTTTTAATGCAAGTTCAACCGTTTCATCAAATTTTGCAGATTTTAAATCTTTTACTTTATTTGCAGCTTCTTCTAAAGAATATTCATCTTTATCAATTTTTTTAAGAAGCTCTGCATATCTTTTACCATGTTTTTTTGCCATATTCACTCCTACGCAATATTTTTGCTTCCACACAAGTGGTATTAATCTACTATTTCAATTCCCATACTTCTTGCACTTCCTGCAAGAATTTTCATTGCCGCTTCAATATCATTCGTATTTAAATCAGCTAATTTTCTCTCAGCAACTTCTTGTAATTGAGCTTTAGTGATTTTTCCTACTTTATTTTTTAGAGGATTATCACTACCTTTTTGAATTCCGGCTGCTTTTTTTAATAAATCCGTTGCCGGCGGTTGTTTTGTTATAAATGTAAAACTTCTGTCTGCATATACAGTAATTTCAACAGGTATAGTAAAGCCCATCATATCTTTTGTTTTTTCGTTAAACGCTTTACAAAATTCCATAATATTGATACCTCTTTGACCAAGTGCCGGTCCTACTGGAGGTGATGGATTTGCTTTTCCTGCTGGGATTTGAAGTTTTAATACTTCTGTTACTTTTTTTGCCATCCCTTATCCTTTAAACTATTTTTTCTACTTTTGTGTAATGTATTTCAACAGGTGTGCTTCTACCAAAAATTGTTACATTTAGTTTAAGCATTCCCTTATCATAATCAAAATCTTCAACTTCACCTGTAAAGTTAGCAAATGAACCTTCATTGATTCTGACGATTTCACCTTCTTCAAAACTAACTTTAGGCTTTGGAGCAGATTTTTGTTTTGCTTTTTGTAAGATTAATTCAACATCTTCTTTTTTAAGAGGAGTTGGCTTCTTAGATTCACCGATGAATCTACCAACTTTTGGAAGAGATTGAATTTTATGCCAAAGACCTGTATCCAAATCAGCTTCTAAAAATGCATATCCGGGATAAATACTTCTTTCAAAAATTTTTTTATTTCCGTTTTTTACTTCAATAACTTCTTCGGTAGGCACTACGATTTCACCTATTTTATCCTCAAGGTTAAATTCACTCTTCAGATTCTCAATAGCTTTTTTTACAGCTAATTCACTACCTGAATAAACCTGTAATGCATACCATTGTTTATTGTTTTCCATATTTATCCTTATAATACTACTTTTAAAATACCGTTCATAATTAAATCTATCAAACTTAAAAACAATGCTATTACCGTTACCATCACCGTCACGGATATAAATGATTGCTTAACTTCCGTTTTTGTCGGAAATATAACTTTTTCAAGTTCTATTTTCGCTTCTTTAATATAATTCGTTAAATTGTTTATTTTACTCATATTACCTCTTCCAAAAATTGGCTTTTGGCAGGGCAGGAGGGACTCGAACCCCCAACGAACGGTTTTGGAGACCGCCGCTCTACCATTGGAGCTACTGCCCTTTAAAGTGGAGCGGGCAACGGGACTCGAACCCGCGACCCTCAGCTTGGAAGGCTGACGCTCTAGCCAACTGAGCTACACCCGCTCACACGGCCATTAAAATATAATAGCCGTGTGAAAGGGCAAAAGCCCCTATTAAATCCCTTTATTAAAGTTTAGATTCTTTGTGAGGCGTGTGTTTTTTACACCATTTACAATATTTCTTAACTTCAAATTTTTCAGGATGATTTCTTTTTTCTTTTGTTGTATGGTAATTAAATCTACCACACTCTTCACATTTTAGATGGATTATTTCTCTCATCTTTTTCCTTTAAAAATAAGGGGGAAAGCCCTTATTCAATAATTTTTGTAACAACTCCGGCACCAACAGTTCTACCACCTTCTCTGATAGCAAATCTAGTTCCTTCTTCAAGTGCGATTGGAGCAATTAATTCTATATTTAATTTCACATTATCACCAGGCATAACCATTTCTACACCCTCTGGTAATGAAATATTACCAGTTACATCAGTTGTTCTAATATAAAATTGTGGTCTGTATCCGTTAAAGAATGGTTTATGTCTACCACCTTCTTCTTTTGTTAAGATATATACTTCACCTTCAAATTTTTTGTGTGGAGTAATAGTTCCTGGTTTTGCTAAAACCATACCTCTTTCAACTTCGTCTTTTCCGATACCTCTTAAAAGAATACCTACATTATCTCCGGCTTGACCTTCATCCATTTCTTTTCTGAACATTTCAACACCGGTAACTTTTGTAGCTCTTGTAGGTTTAAAACCAACGATTTCTACATCATCACCTACATGAACAGTTCCTCTTTCAATTCTACCGGTTACAACAGTTCCTCTTCCTGAGATAGAGAAAACATCTTCAATCGGCATTAAGAAATCTTTATCAGTATCTCTTTCAGGAGTCGGAATATATTCGTCAACTGCATTCATAAGTTCAACGATTTTTTCAGACCATTCTCCAAGATTACCTGCTTTTACTTCTTCAAGTGCTTGGAAAGCAGAACCTGCAACAACAGGAACATCGTCACCGTCAAATTCATATTCACTTAATAATTCTCTAACTTCCATTTCAACTAATTCAAGAAGTTCTTCATCATCTACTAAATCCATTTTGTTTAAGAAAACAACGATAGACGGAACCCCAACTTGTCTTGAAAGAAGAATATGCTCTCTAGTTTGAGGCATAGGTCCATCAGTCGCTGCAACAACCAAGATAGCTCCATCCATTTGTGCAGCACCTGTAATCATGTTTTTAACATAATCGGCATGTCCCGGACAGTCAACATGAGCATAATGTCTGTTTTCTGTTTCATATTCAACATGAGATGTATTAATAGTAATACCTCTATCTCTTTCTTCAGGTGCGTTATCAATTTGGTCGTAATCTTTCATTTCAGAAAGACCTTTTGATGCTAAAACACCAGAAATAGCTGCTGTTAAAGTAGTTTTACCATGGTCAACATGACCTATTGTTCCAATATTAACATGTGGTTTGTTTCTTTGGAATTTTTCTTTTGCCATTTTATTCCTCCATTTAAATTTTTATAAATTAGCTCTTTATGAACTCCAACAAGGCCTTGCTGGAGCCCATAGGCGGGATTGAACCGCCGACCTCTTCCTTACCAAGGAAGTGCTCTGCCACTGAGCTATATGGGCAAAAACACTGCTAGCAATGTTTTAAAAACATAGTAATTACGGGAGTTTATGAGCATACAACAATATTTAGCAGTTTGCTCAGCTCCCAGTTTGTCATGACTGGAGCGGGCGACGGGACTCGAACCCGCGACCCTCAGCTTGGAAGGCTGACGCTCTAGCCAACTGAGCTACACCCGCTCATAATGGTGGTGGGAGAAGGATTCGAACCTTCGAAGGCGAACGCCAACGGGTTTACAGCCCGTCCCCTTTGGCCACTCGGGAATCCCACCATTTTTACTGGTCAAACGCTGAAAATGGAGCCGGCAAAGGGACTCGAACCCCCGACCTGCTGATTACAAATCAGCTGCTCTAGCCAACTGAGCTACGCCGGCACATTTCTTTGTGGATTGAAATTATAAGTAAATTTTTTTTTAATGTCAATACTTTTTTATAAAAACTTTCAAAATTTAAAAAAAATGCTATTATTATAAAAAAGTTAAAAGGATTTAAATGAACTTTTTATATTCTATAATTTTAGCTATTCAGGATTTATCCAAAAATGTAATACAAAAAAAATCTATTATAAACGGCTCTATATGGCTTGGCTTGTGGCTTTTAATAATATTTTTAACTTGGAATCATATGACTTCTTTTACACAAAAGCTATTATTATGGGTTCCTTTTACATTCATAAAATACAGCGGAACTTATTTTATTTTTACACTTTTATGGATTCAGGCTATTTTAATTACTCTTGGTATAATATTCTATATTTTCAACAGATTTATAGAAAAATATCTTGAAAAAACCCATTCTCACTATTTTATTTTAATAACAGGGACTGTTATAGTTTTGTTTTATACATTTTTATTTTTTTATTACAAAGATTCATTTTTGCTTTATATTTCTCATTTTATTAAAATTTTACCCTTTCAGTCCATAAAAGAACTTATTTCCATATTTTTAGCCATATTGTTTTATTATATGCTCTTTTCTGTTTCTATTTCTTTAATTTTTCCGTTTATTTTTAATGACACTTTAAAAAATCTTGCCTATGAAGAATATCCCGATATAAAAATCACAAATATCAAAAAAAGTAAAATTTTATATCTTTCATTAAGAGATTTATTTATTTTCATTATTATTTCCCTGATTTGTTATCCTCTGCTTATAATTCCTTGGTTAAACATTATTACAATGCTTTTTTTATGGACTTATGTAATCAAAGACACCTATTATCATACTGTAAAAAATTTATTTAATCTGGATGATTTAAATAAAAAAGAACAATATTTATTGGCTTTTTTCTCAGCTGTATTGAATTTTATACCGCTTATTAATATTTATGCTCCAGCTTTTGGATTACTTGTTTTTTATCATTATATGATTGAAAAGAAGGAAATATGAAAAAAATTATTCTTTTATTATTAACCGTTTTTCTATTCGCTGAAAATTATCATAAAACAGCCGATTATTATTATAACATCGGAAATTTCAAAAAAGCCGCTATTTATTATTCAAAATCTTGTGATAATAATAATTATAAAGACTGTATAAAAGCCGGAGATATGTATAACTATGCCAAAGGAATAAAATTAAATTACCGTAAAGCTTATAATTTTTATCTAAAAGCCTGTAATCACAAAGATTATAAAGGATGTGAAAATATGGGTATACTTTTTTATAACGGCACGGGTGTAAAAAGAAATTATTCCAAAGCCTTATATTTTTTAAAAAAAGCATGTTTTCATAATATAGCCACTGCTTGTTATATTGTAGGAAATTATTATGCATATCATATAAGAAGATATAAATATGCCCTCTTTTTTTACAAAAAAGCTTGTCAAAAAGGAGATATCCTAGGATGTTTTTCTGAAAATAGAAA
>JALVWY010000082.1 GCA_027023105.1 Campylobacterales bacterium
TTCCGCCAGCTCCTGTTATTAAAATTTTTTTATTTTTTACAAACTTTTTAATAGCCTCTTTATCTAAATCTTTTGGTTTTCTTGCAAGTAAATCTTCAATGGAAATATCTTCTACTTTTTTTTCAAACGGATTGTAAATTTTAATATCTTTAAATTTTTTTTCTTGAAGAAAATCAAATAATTTATCTAATTTTTCTCTTGAAAGCTCTTTTGTAATAACTACACTTTCAACATTTTTCGTAATCTTTTCAATAGGTTTAATCTTTAAACCTTGAATATAACTTCCGATTCCTTCATCATCATAAATATCAATAACATTAAATTTTTTTGATTTTATCAAATGATTTGCATTCTCATTTGCTCCGATTAAAATTACATTTTCTCCTTCAATTTCAGAAGAAGTAAATGCTCTTCTTGAAATTCTAAAAAAAGCAATAAAAAGAAGAGATAAAAAATAATCAATTAAAATCGCACTTCTTGGAACAGCTCCTATTTTTGACTTAAACAGATAATAAAAAATAAAAAAAGTAAAATAAGCCAAACTAAGAGCTATAAAAAGTTTTTTCAAATCATATATACTATAAAACCGCCAGCTAACAAGATATTGTTTAAAAATAGCAAGATAAAAAACTTTTAAAAAAAAGAGGCTGAAAAAAACAAAATAAAAATTATTAAAAATCCAATTTGGTAAATCAAAATTAAATCTAAGCATATAAGCGCTTATAAATGTAAATAAAGATATTATAAAATCTCCTATAAAAAATATAACCGCTCTTGTATAAAGATTAGGAGTTAACCACTTCACAAACTTCCTTTACCTGCTCTTTTGTTAAAGTAGTCCCGCTTGGAAGGCATAAACCTTTTTTAAATAATTCTTCACTTCTTCCATTTAGATATGCTTTTGAGCCTTTAAAAAGAGGCTGCAAATGCATCGGATTCCATAAAGGACGACTTTCTATTTGGTTTTCTTGCAGTTTTTTCATAACTTCAAAAGGATTTTTATTTTTGAAAACAACAGTAGTAAGCCACCTGGTGCCTCTTGTGTTTTTAAGCTCTGGCATAAATTCTTCATCCAAAAATTCTTTATACCACTCAAAAATCTCCCTTTTTTTAGAAATTCTCTCTTCAATCACTTCCATCTGTCCTACACCGATAGCGGCTAAAATATTACTCATTCTGTAATTAAATCCAACCTCTTTATGAACATATTCTATAAATTCCGGCTCTTTTGCCTGAGTTGATAAAAATTTCGCTTTTTTTGCCCACTCTTCATTATTACTGACTAATACTCCCCCGCTACTTGTAGTTAAAAGTTTATTTCCATTAAAACTATAAACTCCAAACTCTCCGATAGTTCCAGAGTGTTTAATTTTCCAATCGGAACTTGAAACTTGGAACTCGGAACTTGGAACTTGAAACTTATAATAAGCCCCAAGACTCTCCGCACTGTCTTCAATTAAATAAATATTATTCTCTTTACATAATTTTAAAATCGGCTCAATATTTGCAACCTGCCCGTAAATATGAGGCAAAATAACCGCTTTAATATCATTTTCTTTTATAGCCTTTTCAAGTAGCTCCACATCCATATGCCAATATTCATCCACATCAATAAAAATCGGCTCGTTTCTTTCATAAAGAATAGGATTAACACTCCCAATAAAAGTAAAAGTAGAAACAGCAACCTGAGAGTCCCTAATTCCTAAAACCCTAAGAGCTAAATGAAGAGCGCTTGTAGCATTACAAACAGCAACTGTATTTTTAGCACCTGTATAATTTTTAATTGATTCTTCAAATTTATCAATAAATTTCCCAACCGGTGCAATATAATTAGACTCAAATGCCTCTTTTACATATTCAAGCTCTTTTCCACTCATATGAGGGGGAGATAAAAAAATCATATAATTTCCTTTAATTGTTTCCGTTAAATTCTTCCATAGTGGCGTGACCTTCTTGGGAGACACCTTCTCTTTTAATAACCTTTAAAATAGTTTGGCAAATTATATATAAATCAAGTTTGAAACTCAAATGATTAACATAAAATACATCATATTTAAATTTTTCTCTCCAACTCAATGCATTTCTTCCTTTAACCTGAGCAAGCCCTGTAATTCCGGGTTTAACTAAATGTCTTTTTCTTTGCTCTTTAGTATAACGGGGCAAATATTTAACAAGCAAAGGTCTTGGACCAATAAAACTCATATCTCCTTTTAAAACATTAAAAAGCTGAGGAAGCTCATCTAAACTTAAACTTCTTATAATTTTACCAATACCATTTAATCTTTTTTCATCAGGAAGTAAATTGCCAAATTCATCTTTTTCATTTGTCATAGTTCTAAATTTATAAATTTTAAATATTTTTTCATTTAATCCTGGACGCTCTTGTGTAAAAAT
>JALVWY010000083.1 GCA_027023105.1 Campylobacterales bacterium
CGGGATCTTTTAGCCTGTTTATTACTTTACTTTTAGTTAAAAGCGTGTTTATAGCGTTTATAATCTCAACATCTTTTATTTTTCCGTCTGTGCAGGCGTCTATCAAGCGGTTTGGAATAGTAAATTCAATACCTTCATACTCTAATCTCATCGTTAATCCTTTCATTTTATAATATAGTTTAACTATTCAATTTATATTATACAATAATTATAATCATTTGTCAATAATTTCATTATGGAACATATAATTATTATATTGAATACATTTATAAAACGCCGTAATATAGGGAATTTTTAGCAATCGTATAATATAAAGTAATGGTTATAAGATAGAATAATATTATAATTTGAATATAGTCAATTTATATTATAGAATATATAGTTATTATATAATATAGTTTATATAGTTATTCTATTTTACATAATAATTATTATTCACAAAGCATAATATATACATACCCCTACATTTCCCCCCAAAAATATAATTAAAAATCGGCTTCAATGAAATAGCGCCTTATTTTTTTTGCCAATTATATTATTATTGCCAATAACAACAATATTTTCATTGCCGTTAATGATAGTAACATTACCATTAATCACAATAGTTTTTTTTTATAATTACGAATTGCACTTCTTATAATTTCACTTATAGACATTTGATTTACATCAGCTATTTTTAATAACTCAAAATAATCCTTTTCCGACACCCTAAAACTTAAAACATAATCTTTTCTTTTTTTCCTATTTTTAGCCACTTTTACTCCTTTTTTGTATTACATTTGTAATACATAATCGTGTATTACATTTGTAATACAAAATTATATAAAAATTTTATAAAATAAACCCCCTTTAAAATTTTTGACACAATTAATGTATAAATGGTCAAGAGGCACCGCAACGAAATCCGCCTGCGGTGCGTCCTCACGGGCGCTCCTCGTGCGTTTTCGGCGGTGCAAACTGATCAATTTGAATTATATATTTACTTTTTCTGGAATAATTCCCTCCTGAATAAAAACTTTTATATGCTTTCTAACTGTATTATCACTCATTCCCAAATCTTTGGTAAGTTTATATATATTCCAAGTCCCATCAGGTTTAATATACTCATCTTTCATAATACCCGTTACAGCGTTTAATATCTGTCTTCTTTTTTTCTCTTTTACACTTTTAGCATTTGTTAAAGCTCTTTCCCTTCTTGTCATTTTCCAACTCCTTTCGTTATACCAATTCCAAATATTACGACATTTTGCCCTTAATGTGCTTTTATCTTTTCTATCAAAAAAGTTATTAAAAGCATAATCCTGTAATAATTCATAAGGCACGGGAATACCTTCACCAAACTCTTTTATGAGCTCCTCCGTATATAATTTTATAGCCCAAAAAACCTGGTCTACCGTTCCAACACTCTCAGCCGTCCAAATTTTCTTTTTGTTTAGCCAGTAGAGTGAAGGCAAATTTTGAAAGTTTTTAAGCTCCCAAGTATGTTTGGTATTTAAATGTGCTTCTCGCTCCTCTACGGGCTTGTAAGGTAGTCTATCGGGCTTATTTTGTTTATAAGCGATAATAAATCTTGCAATTATGTCGTTAAAGTATTCTCTACTTTTAGCAGTTCCAGGGTAACCATTTATCAACCAGCCTATAAAAACGCCTTTTTGAGCGTGTAAAAGATAATTTGGTTGTGGTAGGTTATATTCAAGAAATTCGTCGCCCTGTGCATCCCATAGAAAGAAATAAAGCCAAGTTTTTTGATATAATTGCATTTGATACCTTTCAGCATAAAAAGCCTACCCCAAAAAAAAAGGTTTTTTATGCTTTCTTTTTTCTCAATTCAAATATTAACAAATATCCTCAAATCTGTCAATGAATTGAGTATACTCACTTTTTGTATATAAGGGGGTATAGTATTTTTTCTTGAAAAAATGCTATTCTGCGAAGCAGATTTTTAACCTATTTTTTCCTGCTTATATGCAAATATAAGCGGAATAAAAAAGAGAAATTTTTTAAAAGAAAAAAATAAAATAAATTCTGATTAACTTCCAAGATCTTACTCAATAAGCGATAGTCAATTAAGTGTTAATAATCAAGTTTTTTGTTACAAAATAGAGTTTGATATTTTCAAAAACAGCTCGCAAAATTTTATTTGGGGGAATTGCGCTATTTTATTTCAGCACGATTTTTTTTTATTATATTTTTAACCCCCTACATTTCCCCCAAAAATATAATTAAAAATCGGCTTCAATGAAATAGCGCCTTATTTTTTTTTGCCAATTATATTATTATTGCCAATAACAACAATATTTTCATTGCCGTTAATGATAGTAACATTACCATTAATCACAATAGTTTTTTTTTATAATTACGAATTGCACTTCTTATAATTTC
>JALVWY010000084.1 GCA_027023105.1 Campylobacterales bacterium
ACCCGATTACGAGAATCGAGGGACATTTAAGGGTTGAAGTTGTTTTAGATGAAAATAATGTAATTAAAGATGCTTATTCTTCCGCAACATTATGGAGAGGAATTGAAGTAATCCTTAAAGGAAGAGATCCAAGAGATGCAGGATTTATGACGCAAAGAATTTGCGGAGTGTGCACATTTTCTCACTATAGAGCCGGAATTGTGGCAGTGGAAAATGCTCTTGGAATTAAACCTCCTTTAAATGCGGAGCTTACAAGAACTTTGCTTAATATGGCTTTGTTTTTCCATGACCATATGGTGCATTTTTATCAATTACACGGGCTTGACTGGGTTGATATTATAAGTGCGCTTAGTGCCGACCCTAAAAAAGCGAGTGAAGAAGCGTTTAAATATGTTCCAAAAGGTTATGAGCCTATTGCAACAGGTGAAGATGAACTAAGAGAAGTTCAAAAAAGAGTAAAAGCGTTTGCTGCAAAAGGTGATTTAGGACCGTTTAAAAACGGATACTGGGGACATAAAACAATGAGATTTACTCCTGAGCAAAATTTAATTGCTTTATCTCATTATTTAAAAACACTTGAAATTCAAAGAACGGCAGCTCAGGCAATGGCAATTTTCGGAGGTAAAAACCCTCATCCGCAAAGTTTGACAGTCGGTGGGGTAACTTGTATTATGGACCTTCAAGACCCGGCAAGACTTGCTGAATATATGACTAAATTTAAAGAACTTGCAGATTATGCGAATAGAGCATATTATGCGGATATCGTGATGGCTGCTGCGGCTTATGGAAATGAGCCAAGCGTTGTGCAACAAAATAATTTAGGTAATTATTTGACATATCAAACAATGCAAACAGGGGCAAATTCTTATTTGTTTGATGCAAACGGTTATATTAAAGATTTTGATTTAAGCAAATTTTATGAAATTGATGAAAGCAAAATTGAAGAAGATGTTACTCACTCTTGGTATAAAGATACAGGATTTCTTCAACCGTATGACGGTAAAACAATTCCTGATTATACAGGTTATGTAGATGGAAAAAGTATTGACGGAAAGGGAAAAGAAGTCAATGCAAAAGTAGTTAATGAAAAAGGTAAATATTCTTGGATTAAATCTCCAAGATACAATAAAGAACCTATGGAAGTCGGACCTCTTGCTTGTATAGCGGTAAATTACGCAAAAGGAAATGAAAAAGTTAAAAAAGTAGTTGATGAATTTTTAGCTCAAACAGGTCTTCCTGCAAAAGCTATATTTACAACTCTTGGAAGAACAGCGGCAAGAATGCTTCAAACAAAAGTAATTGCGGATTATGGACTTGAAGCGTTTAATAATTTGGTAGAAAACTTAAAAGTTGACCAAACTACCGTAGCTCCTTATGTTATTGATAAAAATAAAGAGTATAAAGGTAGATATATCGGTGATGTTCCAAGAGGAATGCTAAGTCATTGGTGTAGAATTAAAGACGGAGTAATAGAAAACTGGCAAGCGGTTGTGCCTTCTACTTGGAATGCCGGACCTGTTGATGGAAACGGTAAAAAAGGTGCTTATGAGCATAACTTAATAGGTATGAAACTAGCAGACCCTGCCAGACCTCTTGAAGTTATTAGAAATATTCATTCATACGACCCTTGTATTGCGTGTGCGGTGCATGTAATGGATGTTAAAGGTAAAAAATTAGGTGAATTCAAAGTAGACCCACTTTACGGAACTTGTGGAGTGTAAGGAGTTAAAAATGAAATTTTTAAAAAAAATGGGAGAATATCTTGGCGGAATAGAATTTTCCGCCGGATACAGATGGCAACACTGGATTAGAGCTATTTCTATTTTTGCTTTGATTGCTACGGGATTTTATATTGCAAATCCTTATATAACATATGGAACAGCCTCAGCTACTCCTACAAGATTTTTACAAGCCGGAGTTAGAGAATGGCATATAATTTTCGGTTTTGCGATGATTGGCGCGGTTTTATATAAAACGATTTATTTTTTCTTTTTTAGAGAAGCTAAGGGAGAGAGAGCTTCAATAAAAGATGCTTTTAATGTAAAAATGGCTTTGCAACAAGTAGGTTATTATCTTTTAATTTCAAAACACCCTCACACAAAAGGTGTTTATAATCCTTTGCAATTTTGGGCATATACTATGCTTTATGTCTTCTTTTATGGGATTATTATTACAGGGCTTGCGCTTTATGCGGAAGTTTATCATAACGGTCTTGGAAGTATGCTTTATCCTTTTGCAAAAGCGGTTGAAAGTTTTTGCGGCGGTTTAGCGTATGTGAGACTTTGGCATCACATTTTTATGTGGGCGATTATTATAGTTGTATTTATTCATATTTATATGGCGGTTTATAATGCCGTATTTGGTAAAAACGGCGGAATGGACGCTATATTCTCCGGTATGAAATGGGAAAAAGAAGAACACTGATTTTTCCCGCCCTCCTTCTTTTATGGAAAATGGATAATTGAGAATAAAACATTTTATTTTTAATTATCTATTTTTAAAGGAAATTAATGAAAATTTTAGTTTTAGGTATTGGAAATATTTTGTTTGGAGATGAAGGAATAGGAGTTCATTTGGTGAATTTTCTAAATGAAAAATATAATTTTAAAAATCATCAAGTGGATTTGATAGACGGCGGGACGCTTGCTCAAAGGCTTATTCCCATAATTGTAGAGTATGATAAAGTTTTTATTTTTGATACTGTTGATGTGGATGAGCCGAATATCGGGGATGTCTATTTTTTTAATTTTCTTGAAGTTCCGGATGTAATTCACTGGCAGGGAAGTGCCCATGAGGTTGAAATGCTCCAAACGCTTGAAATGATACATATGATGGGAGATTTGCCTGAAACTAAAATTATAGGTGTTGTTCCTTATGTAATAGGGGAAGATACTACTTTTACAATTACTGAGCCGGTAAAAAAAGCCGCAAAGTTAATGGAGAAAATTTTAATAGATGAACTTGAAAAGCTTGGGGTTGAATGTGAAATTAAAAATTCTGATATTTCTTTACAGGAAATTGCAAGAGATAGTTATAAAATAGGGGTGCCAAAAGAAGCTCTTAGAGGATGTGAAACGGGAGATGTGAAATGATTTTAAAAATTACTTTTAATCTGGCTTCAAATCAGGGAATAGTAGAAAAAATTTTAATAAGAAATGCAACCGATATAAAGCTAGGATTAAGCAGGGATTTTGAAAATTTATATGCGTATATCAAAGGAGACGAAGAAAAAATAGATGATTTTTCAAGAAAAATAGCAATGGAACTTCCTCTTAGTATATTTTTAAAATCCCTAAATGCTAAAATTGTTGAAGAATTTAAAGATGATTTAATTAGAAATTTTCCTAAACTCTCCTTGCCGCCTTGTCCTAAATGTCTTAGAGAAGTTAAAGACAAAGAAAATGAGCACTATTTTGATATTTTTCATCATTGTGAAGTTTGCGGATATGAGACAAATGGAAAATGGAAAATTGAAAATGGAGAATTTGATTTTAGTAAAAAAGAAGATAGAAAGAAGTTTTTTGAAGAGTTAGCAAAAAAATTAGAAGATGAAAATATTTATATCCAAACAATGAACGGCTCTTTTGAAGTAAGCAGGGATTTAGAAAATGCGGATTTTATAATGGCAAGGGATTTAGCAAGTGTTGGGAGATATTTTATGGCTTTTGAGGGGGATGCTAAGGCACTTGCTAGTATAGAAAAACCTTTTATAAAGCTTAAAACAAATCTTGAATTTAAAAAAACTTATGGATTATCAACTCCCGCTTTTAATGTAAAACTTCCTGATTGTATGGTAACGGAGCTTTTATTTGAAGTAGCGGATTTTGATTTGCTTGGATTTAAAAAAAGTGATATTTCAAAAGATTTAAGTTTTGATGTAAAAGTTGAAAAGCCTCTTTTTGCTGTTGTTACAGATTCTAAGACAAAAGATATTTTAATTGAAAGCGGAGATAGAGGAATTATTCCTTGTTTTGAAAAAGATATAAAAAGCGAAGGTCAATACAAAGAATATGGCTACAAAAACGGGGTAATTGACAGAACCCAAAATTTAGGGGAGATTAATGCTAAAAAAAGCAGTGCTGTTTTTAGCGGATTTTATGGAGTTTTAGAGCAGTGGGAACTTAAAGACAAAAATATTATGGGATTTTGTTTTTATGAGGATGAAAATAAAATTTTAATAAATTCTCCTAAATTCGGTCTTATTGAATATATAGATTTTAAGTTTGATTTTAATTCGTTTGAAGAGATTTTTAGTGAGATTGCAACTATGAATGAGAGTGGAGCTAAACTTATTAAAAATTTTAAAGAAAAAAGAGACAATCTTTTTTTAAACGCTATTAATTCCGATATCAAAAGTGAAAAAAAAGGAATTTATTACCTTTGGGGGCTTATTGGAATTGTTTTAGGGCTTGGTAAAAATATAGACGAAGGATTTAGAGCGATTTTAAAATATTCATCAGAAGCAATGGCAAAAAAAGGTCCTAGAATTGATTATAAAATGAGCGATAATAATTTAAATCCGCTTTGGGCTATTAGAACCGCTATGAGTTTTAATTTAGCAGGAGTTGACGATTATTTAATAAGTTTTGGAGTGATTGAGAGTTTTGCCGAGTTTTTATCAAATCAGTATGAAACTTTTAATCGTGATAATGATTTAAAAGGTGCTGTTATAGTCGGAGATTTATTTAAAGGAGAATTTTTAAATAAAATTTACAGCTATATTGATAAAAATTATCGTGTTTATACTCCAAGAGCCTTGCAAATAAGTGGAGGAGTTGAGGCTTTTGGAAATGCGGTTATAAATAAAGAGCTAAAAGATTAAATCTTTTTGGCTATTATCATTGAAGTAGGGGAGAGATTAAAATTTCTTGCCACTTTTATTTCAAATCCTTTTAGCTTTTGAGATAATTCATTTAATGTATAAAAATTATTAATAGAATTTGGCAGATATTCGTAAGCTTCTTGATTTTTGCTTATGATACCGCCTATTTTTGGCAAAATTTTATTTGAATAAAAATCTATGGCATTTCTAAGAGCTGTTTTTTTATCCGGTTTTGTAAATTCTAAAATAAGCAAAATACCTTCTTTTTTCAAAACTCTTTTAAATTCTTCTATTGCTTTATCGATTTCAACAACATTTCTTATTCCAAAAGAGATACTTATTACATCAAAACTTTTATCTTCAAAAGGTAAATATTGTGCTAATGCATGGTAAAATTTGATATCCGGAAATCTTTTTTTTGCGACTTCAAGCATTCCGGCACTTGCATCAAGACCTGTTATATCATTTGTATATTTTTTCCAAACTTCTATCATATCGCCGCTTCCACAAGCAACATCTAAAACTTTTGGATTTTTAGTATATTTTAAAGTCTCTTTTATTGCTTTTTCTCTCCAGATTTTGTCACTTCCAAAACTTACAATTCTATTTACTAAATCATAACTTGGAGCAATTTCATCAAACATTTTGACTATTTTTTCTTGCTGCATTAACATATCCTAGGCAATAGTTCGCCTTTTGGAAGTTCTATATATCTTTTGCTTCCGTAAGGAGATTTTAAAATAACTTTATTGCCTTTTTTTACTTCTCCTATAATTGAGGCGTTTTGATTAAAGTTTTTTAAAACTTCAAGTGCTTTTTCTTTATCTTCATTGCTTACAGCTAGAATAAATGTTCCTTCATTTGCTAAATCCATAGGCTCAAAACCGAATATTTCACAAAGTCCCATAACCTCATCGCTTAGGGGGATTTTATCTTCTTTTATTTCTATTGAAACACTGCTAGCTTCGCTCCATTCGTTTAAAACAGCGCTAAGACCGCCTCTTGTTGCATCGCGCAAGGCTTTTATGTTTATATCTGCATCAATAAGTGCTTTGACTTCCGACCATAAAACTTTGCAATCACTTTTTATGTCTGTATCCACTCCGTATCTGTGAGCCATAATAACCGTTCCGTGTTTTCCTATGTCGCGGCTTACAATAACAGCGTCGCCTTCTTTTAGGTTATGAGCACTTATATTTTCTTTTTTTATTTCCCCGATACCGCTTGTATTAATAAAAATTTTATCTACACTACCGCTTGGCACTACTTTTGTATCTCCGCAGACTATTTTTGCATCTATTTTTTTAAGTTCATCAGCCATACTTTTTACTATTTTTTCTAGCTTAGAATATTCAAGACCTTCTTCTATCATAAATCCGACGCTTAAAAATTTAGGCTTTGCCCCCATCATTGCAAGGTCGTTGCAAGTTCCGGCAATGCTTAATTTTCCTATATCTCCGCCGTTAAAAAATAGAGGAGATACGGTAAAAGAATCTGTGGTAAATGCTGTTTTTCCTTTTAATTCAAAAACGGCTGCATCTTCTGCATTTTCTAAAATTTCATTTGAAAAATTTTTATAAAAAAGCTCTTTTATAAGTTTATTGGTCTCTTCGCCACCCCCTCCGTAAGATAGAGTTATTTTTTTATCCATTTTTTACCTTTCATATCTGTAATAGGCGTTACAAGCACCCTCATCACTTACCATACAGCTTCCAAGCGGGTTAGCAGGAGTGCAGGCGCTGCCAAATACCGAGCACTCTTTTGGAGTTTTAAGCCCTTTTAAAATCTCTCCGCAGATACAGAGTTTATGATCGTTTATAGGCTCATTTGGCAAAATATCAGCCCAAATTTTTTCTGCGTCAAATTCTTCGTATTCATCTTTTAGTTTAAGTGCTGAGTGAGGGATATCTCCAAGTCCTCTCCACCTAAAAGTGTCTCTAACTTCTAAATATCTGTTAATCATCTCTTGTGCTAAAAGATTTCCTTCATATGTTGTGGCTCTTTTGTATTGAATTTCCACTTTTGGAGTGTTTTTTATTTTTTGGCGAATAAGCATTAAAATACTCTCCATTACATCAACAGGCTCAAATCCTGCCACTACAACAGGAGTATTGTAATCTTTTACTAAAAATTCATAAGCCTTAGCACCCGTAATTACACTTACATGACTTGGACCTATAAAAGCGTTTATTTTTGCTTCGCCGCTATCTAAAATCGCTCTCATTGGAGGCGGGACTAAAACATGATTTATGTGATAATAGATATTTTTTAGATTTTGTTTAAAAGCGGTATGCATTAAAGCCGCAGTCATTGGCGTTGTTGTTTCAAATCCTATTGCAAAAAAGACCACTTTTTTATTAGGATTTTTTCTTGCAATTTCCAGCACATCAAGAGTAGAATGAAGAGGCACTACATTAGCCCCATCAGCCCTTGCTTTTGCTAGGGTTGATTTACTTCCAGGAACTCTTATCATATCTCCAAGTGTTGCTAAAATTACATCTTTTTGATGGGACAAAGTAATAGCGTGGTCTATTCTCTCTTTTGGCATAATACAAACAGGACACCCAGGACCGTGTATAAAAGAGATATTTTCAGGTAATAGTTGTTTTATTCCGTATTTCATAATAGTATGAGTATGACCGCCGCATATTTCCATAATTCTTAAAGGCTCTTTTAAATTTACAGCTTCTTTTTCAATTTCTTTTTTTAAAGCCTTAATAGTTTCAGGGTCTCTAAATTTGAAATATAAATCTTTAAGGGTTAATTTATTCATCAATCTTCCTTAGGTTTATATAAAAGAGGACCGTCTTCATTTACCAAATCTTCCGGGGAAATCGGAGATTCTTCTTTTATTGCCGCATCCGCTAGCATTTTATAAACTTCCAAGCTCTCTAATGCAGCTTTTTCGTCAATTTTATTCATTGCATATCCTACATGAATTAACACATAATCTCCCGGATTTACTTCTTCTGCAATTAAATCAAGGCTTACTTTTCTTTTAACTCCAAGAGTATCAACTTCTGCTATATTATTTTCATCTATATTTAAAACTTTGCTAGGTATTGCTAAACACATATTATTCTCCTAATTTTTTTAGGTGTTCTTCTCTTTTTTCTTTTATCCAATCAATTATTTCATCCAGCCCTTCGCCTGTTTTGTTATTTAGTAATACAAAAGGAACTCCCGGTTTTAGTTTGTTTGCGGCTTCTTTTGCATATTCTATATCAAAATCAAAAAAGTCTAACATATCCGCTTTTGTAATAATTACGATATCTGCTTTTCTAAACATTACCGGATATTTTTCTATTTTGTCATCTCCTTCCGGGATGCTTACAAACACCATATTATAATGAGCTCCCACATCATAACTAGCAGGGCATACCAGATTTCCTACATTTTCAATAAATGCTATTTCCGTATCTTCAAATGGAAATTCAGGTATTGCGTGTTTTACCATTCCGGCATCCAAATGACACGCTCTTCCGGTTTGTAGCTGAAAAGACCAGATTCCTTTGTTTCTAATCCTTTCGGCATCTTTGCTGGTTTCCAAGTCTCCTTCAATAACGCCGAATTTAAAAGGAAGTTTTCCAGCTAAATTTTCAAGAGTTGTTGTTTTTCCGCTTCCCGGGCTGCTCATCATATTAAAGCAGGTGATTTTATTTTTATTAAATTCTTCTCTTATTTCATCCGCCATTTTGTTGTTTTTGCTTAAAATTTTCTCAATTACCGTTACTTTGTGCGATAATTGAGGGTTGTTTTTAATATCTTCGTTTACCATATTTTCTCCTTATGAATGATTGTTTATTATATCAAAAATGAGTGTGATATTGAGAATTTATAAAATTTTTATCTCTTTTTTTATGTTTATGAATGAGATTTGCTTTAATTAAAATATCCAAGTTTTTCATAAGTTCTTCAATATCTCCGTCATAAATAATCTTATGTGTTTCATCTAAAACTATTGCTCTTTCGCAGGTTTCATAAGCTACACCTAAATCGTGTGTGGCTAAAATAATTGTTTTATCAATATCCAGCAAAAAATCTATAAACCACCCGGTGGTTTTCGGGTCCATTGCGGTTGAGGGTTCATCTAAGAGTAAAAGTTCGGGATTATAAGCTAAAATACTTGCTAACATCACTTTTTGTTTTTCTCCGCCGCTTAAATTAAGGGGAGATTTTTTAAGAAATTTTTCTATATTAAATTTTCGGGCTATTTCCAAAACTTTTTTTTCTATATCACTAAATCCGAATTCTTTTAGTGAAAAAGCGATTTCATCATAAACACTCGGATTAAAAATCATAGAATCAGGATTTTGAAAAAGAATTCCTATTTTTTTTCTAAATTTTTTAGCACTTTTTTTGGTAACTTTTTCATTTTCAAAAAGATATTCTCCTTTTGGAAAATATAGGGCAGCTAAAATTCTAAGAAGTGTTGATTTTCCGCTCCCGTTACATCCAAGAAGGGCTACTTTTTCATTTTTGTTAATTTCTAAATTAATATTTTCTAACACAAAATCATCTTCATATTTATAACTTATATTTTTTAATTTAATCATTGAAAAATCCTCTTGCTTTCATTGCCAGTGCCCTTTCATCTGCGTCTTTTAGTGATTTTTTTAGGAAAAATTCAAATGTGTTTGTTATGAATTTCGGGTTTTTGTCTTTTAGTTTAAATACCCTTGATTTAAAAGCAAGTCTAAAATCTTCAAATGTTTTTTTGTATGAAAATATTTGAGATAGAGTGATTGTTGTCAAATATCCCAAATCTTTTGAAAATGCCATAAACTGCACGGGAGATACTTTTGTAAAAAACCAAAATACAAAATAAGTCAGGGCATAAACTTTTAAGTTTATATAAATCAAATAATGATAAGGATTTATATTTTTAAAAAGCGCCATCAAAAGATAGCCGATACTTACCCCTAAATTAAAAATAATAATAGATTTTATTACCCTTTTATTTAATCTTAAAAACTCTTTAACACTAATTCCCCACAAAAATAAAACAGCTATGCTTAAATAAAGGGAATTTTTTAGACTCAGCAGTAAAAAAAAAGAGAGAATAAAAAATATTCTAATTATTGTTATGTTTTTTTGCAATTATTTTTCCTATTATAAACCAAATTAAAAATATTAAAGCAACTCCTAGAGCAGCACTTGCATAATATCCTATTACACTATTTGCCCCTACTATGGAGTAATCCGGCAAAAGAGGCTTTTGTAAATTCGGGAAATGCTCCATTCCTTTTGGGATAAATCCGAGTTTTTTAAGATAATAATCCCCGTCCCATTCTCCAAAAGCCGGAGCGTCTGTTAAAAGACCTAGTGGAACCGATAAAAGCATTACTGCTAAAACTGCTAATGCGATTTTTACTTTTTTACTCATGCTAAAGCCTTTTCTCTTTTTTGTAAGAATGAATAAACTATTTG